>DATHJZ010000001.1:0-10990 GCA_035286365.1 Steroidobacteraceae bacterium
GATACGCCCGGCAACTACAAGTACATCGATCATGGCAAGGACATGTCCGCGGTCATCAAGCAGTCGCAGACGATCGCATTGAATGCGGATGGCACGGTGTCGGGCGCTGTGACCGGCACGTGGATTCATCGCGGCAATAACCTGATCGACCTGACGATCGGCGGCACGCTCTACAACGGCGTGTTGTCGCGGCAATGGAATACGAACGCGAATGCGTTCGTGGTGACGTTCAGCGCGCAGTCGCAGGGCGGCGTATCAATCTGGGGCGCCAGGAGCTAGAGGGGACATTCCTGGTTTTTGTTGGGAATTTGGCACACGCGGATTTCTTCGAGGCCACGCGCCCGGGATCGCACCAGAGAAAAAATCCGCGTGTGCCAAATTCCCAACAAAAACCAGGAATGTCCCCTCTACTTCAGCACTTGCTAGTTAGCCGCTCGAACGCACGCGAATCGCGAAAGCGGACGCCGGATTGCGGACCAGCAGCGAGTCGATTTCGTCCTGCGAGAAGCCCTTGGCCACGAGCGCCGGAATGAAGCCCGTGAACATGAGATCGAAGGGCCGGAACGTGCCGCCGCCGGGCTCGCCCACCGAATACCAGCCGGCATCCTGCGAAACGAGCGCGTGTGCGAGCAGCCCCTGGTCGCGCAGATTCACGACCATCGCCACGTGCGCGTCGAGCGTCTCGGTCCGCACGCCATCGAATGAAATCCACGCGCCACGGCGCGCCGCCTCGGCGTGGCGTGCCAGGTCCGGCTCGGTCTGTGCGTGAATCCAGATCCACGCGGATGGATCGATGCGTTCTTCGCCGAGAATCCCGAGTTCCTCGAACGCCGCCACCGCCGGACCGGTGTGTGCGCCGATAGTTAGTCCGGTCGTCCGATGCGCGATCGCGCCGGCGCGGATCAGCTTCTGCTCGACCGGGCTCAATGCCCCGCCGTTGAATCCGAGCTTGATGAAACCCGGTCGCACAGGCCCGCCCTCGATGCCGCTGTCCCATTCCCGGGTCCACCGCCCGGCCAGCGCTGCGTCTGAATCCGTGAACACGTACGGCGGCAGCTGCTTGTATTGCATGGCGGCGTAATTGCCGGTGGCCATCAGTATATGAAGGCCGCTCTCCTGCGACAGCAGCCGCAGCAATGTGGCATCCCGCCCGACCCCAACGGCGGTGGCATCCACGAACGTCCGGCAGCCGAGCTCGCGGATGCGCACCAGATGCGGCAACACCCGTTCGACGACTTCAGTGCGATCAAAGGTGCGCGGCTGGCGGGACCATTCTTCCCAGGACTGAAAGTTGGCCAGCAGGTGCTCGTGCGTGAGCGTGATGCCCATGTCGCGCGCCTTGATCGGCCCGAGCACGGTCATCACCTCGCGCTCATCAAGCCCGGGGCGGCGAGACGCGGTGACGCATGCGGGCAAGGCCGCGGCCGCGGCGAGCGCCGGAATCGTTTGCAGGAAATCCCGTCTCTTCATAGTCTGCTATCAGAACACTCCAGCGCAGGGGAGACTACAAGGTTCACTACCGGATTGGCGAGTTCGCGCGCCTGAGCGGCGTCTCGATCAAGACGCTGCGCTTCTACGCACACATCGGTCTGCTCGCCCCCGCGGCGGTGGATGCACGCACGCGCTACCGGCACTACGCCCCCCACCAATTGAAAGACCTTGCCGCCATTCGCGCGCTCAAAGGTCTCGGCGCATCGCTCAATGACATTCGCCTGGTAGTTTGCCGGACGGCGTCGAGCCAGGAACGGCACCGGCTGCTCGACCGGCTCAAACAGCGCGCGGAACATTCGCTGGTCGCCACGCAGCGATCGTTGCGCTGGATCGACGGCGCGCTCGAGGAATCGGACGCGGTGCGCGCCGTGCCCATCGTGCTCAAGAAGGGATCTGCGGCGCGCGTCGCTTCCATGCGCGCGCGGGTCGATTGTCATGCGGAGATCGATCGGCTCGAGCGCGACCTGTGGCAGTCGGTGGTGCCACCGCTCACGGGAAATCTGCAGGGCGTTCTCTGGCACCGGTGTGCGGCTTCGGGCGCAATCGAAGGCGAACCGTTCGTCGAGATCTCCCGGCGCTCGGCGCGCAGCGGCGCGTTTGAAGTGCGGGAATTGCCGTCGGTTACCGTCGCCAGCGCTTACTGCGAGCCCGACGATCGCGATCCTGAGCGCGTCTACGACGCGCTCAGCCGCTGGATTAATCTGCACGACTACAAACTTGCCGGACCCAAGCGCGAGATTCGCGTCGGGCAGATCCTGGAGATTCAATTTCCGGTGGCTTGAAGAAGGAGTCATGTAAGAAATCAGCACCCCGTTTTCGGGTGATTCGCCGCTTAGAGTGTCATGGCCGGATGCGCAGACTGCAATCGTAGTCTCCAGTTGCGCCCTCAAACGGTTGTCATGCTGAAGCTGCGGTGGACTCCATAAGGCGACCCTCCCGGCCGCTGGAAGATCCACACGGAGGCCGCTTCGCGCGGCCTCTTTTTATTTAGCCGAGCAGTTCGCGAATCGCCACGCGCAATTCCACCAGGCGCGGCGGCTTGCCGAGCACGCGATCGACGTGCGGCGGAATTTCTTTCTCCGCAATCATGCGCGTGCCCCAGCCGGTGAGCATGATGACCGGCGTATCCGGTGAGCGGCTCTTGATGCTCTCCGCGACGCGTCGCCCGTCGACGCTCGGCATGCCGAGATCGGTCACGACCAGTTCAAACGGGTGATTGGTGCGCAGCGCGTCGCTGAAGGCATCGATCCCCGCCTGCCCGCCGCTCGCCGCCACGGTGGCGTGGCCGTCCCCGGTGAGGGCATCCTCGAGCGCCTTGATGATGATCGGATCGTCATCGACCAGCAGCACGCGCAGCCGGCGCAGGGAAACGTGGGCCTCGGGAGAACGAGTCGCGGGCATCAAGGGCTGGGTGTAGGCGGGGAACGTCACCTGCATCGAGGTGCCCTTCCCCACGAAACTCTCGATCTCGAACTCCGCGCTGTGACGCTGGATCATGCCGTACACCATCGCAAGCCCAAGCCCCGTGCCGCGTTCACCCTTCGTGGTGAAGAACGGCTCGAGACAGCGCCGACGGGTTTCCTCGTCCATGCCGATGCCGGTATCGGTCACTTCGACCCTGACCAACTGTGTTTCGCCGGGCGCGGGACGCGCGAAGGTACGTACCGTGAGCGTCCCGCCCGCAGGCATCGCATCGACCGCGTTGAAAATGAGATTGGTCAATGCGTCGCGGATCTCGCCTTCGGCGCCCATGATGCCGGGCAGCCCCGGCGCGAGATCGCTCTTGAGATCGATCGAGATACCGAGCTGCTGCGGTACGTCGAACCACTTGGCGCGGGTCAGTTCGAGCACCTGCTCCGCGACGCGATTGAGATCGACCAGCGCGAGCGTCATCTCCGGTTCGCGCTGCCGATAGAACTCGCGCATGCGCGATACCGTGCCGGCGACGCCGTCGATCGCGCGCTGGATGACGACCAACGCAGCACGGCCCTTCTCGGTGAGGTTCGGCTCACGTTCCAGCAACGAGTCGGTGTACAGCGAGATCGGCGAAATGGCGTTGTTGATGTCGTGCGCGATGCCGCTCGCCATCTGTCCGAGCGCGCGCAGGCGTTCCTGCTGCATGACGGTGTGTTGCGACTGGCGCAACTCGTCATAGGCCTGCCGCAGTGCGCCGTGCAGCCTTGCCTGGTGCGAGGCGAGCGCGACGTGGCCGCTCAGCTGCTTGAGGAACTCGCAGTCGCCGCTGCTGAAGGAATGCGGCGTATGGCGCGCCGCGACGAACACGCCAAAGACACTGGCCTCGACCAGCAGTGGCGCGATCACCAGTGAATACAATCTCGCCTCCGCGAAACGCCGCGGAAACGGAAACGGCAGCTCGCGCACATCCGGCTCGTGCACCAGGCGACCGCGGATGCAGGTAGACAGGCCATTCTCGTCGATCGGCACCGTCGCGCCTTCGAGCAGCCCGAGCGGTTCCGCCAAGCCGCGACTCGCCGCACCCACCGTACTCACGGTGAGCGTCGCGCTGGCGGAGTCGTACAGGCACACGCAGCCGAAATCGATCGGCAGGTTCTCTTCGACGTTGCGCAACACGACCTGGAAGATGCTCTGCAGATCATGCCGGTCGCCGATGGCGGCGGTGATGTGCTGCAGCAGGCTCATGCGGCCCATCTGCGCGCGCGAACGCCGCTCGGATTCCTGGATCTGCGTGAGCATGTGATTGAACGCGTCGGTCAGCTGATCGAACTCGTACGTGCCCGCGCGACCCGCGCGCACGCTGTAGTCGTGCCCGTCGGAAACCGCGCGCGCGGTTTCGGCGAGCGCGAGGATGGGACGCGAAATCTGCGATTGCTGGTGCCTCGCAACCAGGTACGCGAGCAATACCGACAGCACCACGACGAGCAGGGTGATGAGCGCATACAGTTCCAGGCGCTCGTCGATGGCCTTCAGGTCGCTCTTGACGAACAACGTGCCGAGTTTTTGACCGTCGAGGCTCACATCCTCGAAGCCGAGCACGTTGCGGTCTACGAAGTTGTAACCGCCCGTCCCCACCACGGCCGGCAACGTCGCGCGTTCGAGGGTTCCCGGATAGAACGCAAACAGCGCGCCCGACTCGTCATAGAGAGCGGCGGCGACGATGTGCGGGTCGGCACTGAAGGCTGCCAGCACGGCGCGCGCGTCGTCGGGATTGTCGAAGGCGAGCGCGGCTGTGCTGTTGCGCGCGATCGCCTGGCCGAGAATCTCGAGCTGGCGCACGACGGATTGCTTGAACGTGACCGCTTCGTACGTCACGAACATCGTGCAGGTGAATGCGATGACGATCACGCAGGTGAGCAGCACCATCCTCATGAGCTGGCGGCTGATGCGCTTGGCCGGCGCCGTCATGGGTTGGCTCCTTCGCTCGCGGCGCTGACGACCTGCGCAGAGCGCAACAGGTTCGAGCTGATCGTGAGGTGCGCCGCGCGGGCGGCCTCCGCATCGATGCGCATGCGGATGCGCCCGTCCTGGGTCACGAGCCGGATCATCACGCCGCGCTGCGTGGTGCCGGGCACGTCGCTCACCGTCAGCGTGCTCTGGCTGGCCACCGCCGCCACCGCCTCCGCCAGGCGCTGGTCTTCCGTGTGGTGGATGAAGAGGATCTGGCAGGCGGCGGCTTCAGCCGCACTCTGCACGCGTTTCACGACCAGCGGATGGCCGTCGACCGTCTCACCTTTCACGACTTCATCGAGCTCGCGGCCGAATGGATCGTGGCCGAAGATGCCGACGACGAACGGCGCGTTCGCGCTCGGGAATGCTTCGCGCGGCCATTCGATGAAGCGCGAGAAGTTGAAGAGGAATACCGCCTTGACCTGGTATTCGCTCGGCGCGGCGGCGCCCATCGTGGAAACGAGCAGCAGCGCGCCGAGGGCGAGATTCCGCAGAGTCTTCAGTACAGCCATCGCACCTGACCGTAGAGGCTGCGCTCATATTCACTGCGCGAGAATACGTCACCGTATTCGGGATGGCTGTCATGCAGCAGGTTGCGCCCGACGAGGGACAGTTCGAGTTTCTCGGACGGCAACCATGCAATTCGCGTATCCAGCTCCGAGTACGCAGGCACGACCGGCGCGGGCAACGCGGCGACGCGGCGCCATTGCAGATCGAGCTGCACATTGCGACCAAGATCGAAACGCGAGCGCAGCGTCCATACGTAGTCGGGATCGTTGCGCAGCGTGTCGTTGTCGACGCCAACCGGGTCCGTGCTGCCGCGCTTGAGCCGCAGTTTTTCTTTCACCGCGTTGACTCCGCCGGACAGTTCCCAGAAGGCGAGCGGACGATATTCCGCCCACGCTTCGATGCCGTAGACGTCGCCCTCGATCTTGTTTTCTATCTGCACGGGCAGGCCGGTGCCACTGCGCACCTTGTCCCACTGATGCAGGAACGCGGTAACCGAGTAGCTCAGTTTGGACACGGGCTGTGCGCGATACCCGAGCTCCGCGACGTTCGCCACTTCGGATTCGAAGTTGGGTCCGCCGATCACGAAGAACGGCGGGGAAGCCGGGAAACGCACATCGCGGTCGTAACGCGCCGGCGCGCGCACCGCCCGCGACAGCGAACCCCAGAGGAGCTGATTTTCGCGCAGCTTCCAGCCGACCCGCATGCTGGGCAGCACTTCCACCCCGGTGTAGTCGTTGCTCTCGAGTTTCAGGCCAAACGTTGCCCGCACGGTATCGCGCAACTGGATCTCATCCTGCACGAACAGGTTTCCCCACTGGAGACTGCGGCTGTCGGGCACGAAGATGGTGACGAAGCCGGGATC
The DNA here is from genome assembly GCA_035286365.1 of Steroidobacteraceae bacterium. GTDB lineage: Bacteria > Pseudomonadota > Gammaproteobacteria > Steroidobacterales > Steroidobacteraceae > CADEED01. The sequence continues at coordinate 6,290 of DATHJZ010000001.1, forward strand.
GATGTCGTCGTGACCGTAGCGGTAGCCCGCGCCCCACAGCACTTTGTGTTTGGCACCGGGGATCGCGTACTGGAAGTCGATGTCGAGGATGTCGGCCGTCGGCCGGTAAAACAGTGCATCGTCGCGCTTGGAATGATCCATGTACGCCTGCAGCTGCAGCTGCGAACCGCTGGCCATTTGCCGGCTCCACCGGCCTAACAGGTTGGCGCCCTCGACGCTGATCTCGGTGAGTTCGATGGGACCGATGAAGCCACGCGACTCCGAGTCTCCCTTGTATGCATCGCCCTGCACCGTGAAGCCGTCGCTGCCGAGTTGCCAGTCGGCGCGAAAGCCGACCTGGCCACGGTTCCAATCGTCAGTGTGCTCTGCATCGTTCGCAAAGATCGTGTGATCGAACTCCGCGTACTTGGCATAGACACGGACCGCGCCGTCGCCGACTTTGCGTCCGTATCGCAGCGTGCCGCCGCGCTCCTGCTCACCGGCGCCGCCAACCAGCATCAGGCCGGTGGTATCCAGCGCGGAACGCGTGATGACGTTGATGACGCCGTTGACGGCATTCGCGCCCCACAGCGCAGCTCCTGGGCCGCTGATGACTTCGATGCGTTCGACGTCCTGCAGCACGACTTCCTGCTGATCCCAGAACACCCCCGAAAACAGCGGCGTGTAGACGGTGCGACCGTCGACCAGCACCAGGAGCTTGTTGCCGATCGCGTTGTTGAAGCCGCGCGCGCTGATCGCGTACTGCACGCTGTCGGCGCGTGCCACCTGCAGATTGGGCGCAAGGCGCAAGGCTTCCGGCAACGTGGTGACGCCCGAGCGGCGAATGGCTTCCGACGTGATGACATAGATCGACGCCGGCGCATCCGACAACGATTCGCTGCGTTTGGAAACCGATGTGACCTGGATGTCGAGCAGCTGATCGACGGAAAGCTCTTTGAGCGCCCGCACGGTTTCGACTGCCGCCAGCGCGGGCACGCCCGCGCAGCAGATAGCCGCCAGCATCAAGCGCTTTCGATTCAATTTCTTGCTCCCAGCCCTCGCCATTCCGGTCGAACATCCTTGTCCGCAGGCGGAATTGCGGTGACTCCGGTCGCATTCTTACATGTTGAACATAGTAATGCCGGCAGATGGATCACGGAACGCGGCGGCTCAGGGTTACTCGCAGGAATGGCGAACTCCCGCGCGGCCTTATCTAGCTAGCCACGTTCGAGCAGACGCGCGAGCACATCCCGATAACGCGCGGCAATTTCTTCACGCCGGTGATGCCGGCCGTGGGTGACGACGCGGCGTCCGCCCCGCCACACGCCCTCGATGCACGCCCTGCCGCCGGCGAAAATGAAACTGTCGAGCGCCGCATCGCCGGCGCGGCTGACGAGCGCCGGCGAGTTCGTGTCGAGCGAGAAGAAATCCGCCGCAGCGCCCGAAACAATTCCCGCGCCGCGAACGCCCAGGGCCTGAGCTCCACCGCGCAGTGCGCCGTCGAACAGCGCACGACCAGTGGAAAGCGTGCCCGCGCCGGCGACCACGTTGCGGGCGCGATCGCGCAGCCGCTGGCTGTACTCGAGCTGGCGCAGTTCGTCGGCCACGCTGATGGAGACATTCGAATCCGTGCCGATGCCAAACGCACCGCCGGCGTCGAAATACTTCGTGGCCGGAAAGATGCCGTCGCCGAGGTTGGCCTCGGTGATGGGACACAGGCCGGCGACCGCCCCGGAGCGCGCGAGACCCGCGGCTTCGTCGTGATCGAGATGCGTCGAGTGGATCAGGCACCAGCGGCTATCTACCGGCGCGTGCGCCAGCAGCCATTCAACGGGCCGCGCGCCGGACCAGGCGATGCACTGCTCGACTTCGCCGGTCTGTTCTGCGGCGTGGATGTGTACGGGGCCGGGGCCCGCCATCGCCACCACCTGCGCCAATTCGTCGGGAGCAACTGCGCGCAGGCTGTGTGGCGCCACGCCAATCACCGAATCCGGGCGCGACGCGAGCAACTTCCGGCACGCCGCCAGCAGTCGCGCGAACCCGTCCAGGTCGTTGATGAACCGCCGCTGGCCCTCGTTGGGCGGCGCACCGCCGAAACCGCTGTGCGCATAGAACACCGGCAGCAACGTGAGCGCGATGCCCGTCTCGTGTGCGGCCGCGACCACACGCGCGGCCGTCTCCGCGGGATCCGCATACGGCTTGCCGGCCGGGTCGTGATGCACGTAGTGAAATTCACCGACGCGCGTAAAGCCCCCTTCGAGCATCTCCAGGTACGCCTGTGCGGTGATCGCCTCGATGTCCGCGGGTGTCATGCGTGCGACAAAGCGATACATGAGCTCGCGCCAGCTCCAGAAATTGTCTGCCGCGGGGCCGCGGTACTCGGTGAGCCCCGCCATGCCGCGCTGGAATCCATGGCTGTGCACGTTGCACATGCCGGGCAGCGCAATGGCAACGCGCTCGTCGCCCACCGCCGCGGCCACGTTGCGATCGATCGCGGCGATGCGACCTTCCGCAATTTCAATGCGAACGTTCGCGACCCAGCCTTCGGGCAGGAGCGCGGAAGCGAAATGAAGGCTCAAGTATTACTTCTTGCGCGTGAAGTGGTTGCGGCTGTACAGCGCGAAATCCTTGCCCGGTTCCGCAAGCTCGAAGGTCTCGATGAACTCGTCCGGGGAAATCAGCTCGTACGTCTCGCGCGCCTTCCATTCGTTGCTGAAGTTTTCGAAGCTCACGCTCTCGAATACCAGGCGCGTCGCGGGGCTCGATGGTTCGAGCGCATAGAGATTGACGAAGCCTTCCTCGTGGAAATGCCGCAGCATGAGCGTCTTGCGCGCCTTGTCGTAGCTCAGAAATCCGCGATGGTGGTGGATCTCGGGTGTTCGGTCCGGCGCAGTGGCTGCGTAGCTGCTGGTGTTATGTTCTTCGATGAACTTCCCGCCGAGCACGAACTCGTAACTGCGCTCCACGGTTCCCTTGCCGGGCTCGCCGCTCGCCTCACCCTGCCAGCTCCCGAGCATGAACCGCACTGGTTGCCATCTATCGGCCGGCGCCTCGTCCGCCGCGCCGGCGGCGACTGTAAACAGAAGGGCCATCAGCGCGATCATGGATTTCATCGGCCAGTCCCGAAATGCGATGGGCGGCAGTATATGCGCTGCCAAAGCCGCAGGCTGGCGGCCCGGGCGACTCATCTATAAGGTGCCGCCATGCGCTGTGACCGCATTTGGCGAAACGCCCGACTCGCGACGCTCGCACCCGGCCGACCCGGGTTGGGAACGATCGAGGACGGCCTGCTCGCCTGCCGCGACGGACTCCTTATCTATGCAGGCCCGGCAGCCGAAGCCCCGGCGAGTCTTCAGGCCCTGCAGGTCGAAGACTGCGAGGGGCGCTGGATCACGCCCGGTCTCATCGACTGCCACACGCACCTGGTCTACGCCGGCAGCCGCGCCAATGAGTTCGAACAGCGGCTGAACGGCGTGTCGTACGAAGCCATTGCGCGCAGCGGCGGCGGCATCCTGGCGACCGTGACTGCGACGCGCGCCGCGAGCGAGGCGCAGTTGTTAGCCGAGGCGCTGCCGCGGCTCGACGCCCTGCTCGCCGAAGGACTCACGACCATCGAGGTGAAATCCGGCTACGGGCTGTCGCTCGATCACGAGCGCCGCCAGCTGCGCGCCGCGCGCGCGCTGGCGACCGAACGCCCGGTCACGGTGACCACGACCTGTCTGAGCGCTCACGCGACGCCGCCGGCCTTCTCCGGCCGGCCGGACGATTACATCGCGGAAGTCTGCGATGTGATCATTCCCGCGCTGGCACGCGACGGGTTGATCGACGCGGTGGACGCATTCTGCGAAATCATCGGCTTCACTGCGCAGCAGACGCGGCGCGTGTTCGAAGCCGCCAAAGCCAACAACCTGCGCGTCAAGCTGCATGCCGAACAGATTTCCAACAGCGGCGGCGCGTCGCTGGCGGCGGAATTCAAGGCACTGTCGGCCGATCACCTGGAGTACGCGGACGAAGAAGACGTGCGGGCCATGGCCGCGGCCGGCACCGTCGCCGTGCTGCTGCCCGGCGCGTTCTACTTCCTGCGCGAAACCAAACTACCGCCCCTCGACCTGCTGCGCGCCAACGATGTTCCCATGGCGCTGGCGACCGATTGCAATCCGGGCACCTCTCCACTGACATCGCTGCTGCTCACCATGAACATGGCCGCGACGCTGTTTCGCATGACGGTGGACGAATGCATCGCCGGCGTCACGCGCGCGGCCGCGCAGGCATTGGGCATGGCGGATCGCATCGGGACGCTCGAAGCCGGCAAGCGCTGCGACCTCGCCATCTGGAACATCGACCGGCCGGCAGAGCTGGTTTACCGTATGGGTTCGAACCCATTGCACGCGCGCATCTGGGGAGGCTCGTGAGTCCGCACCACGAGTGGCTGGCGGTGCATCACGGCGAACTGCCGCTGGTGGTGAGCTTTCCGCACACGGGTACGGAGATTCCGCCGGAGATCGAAGATCGGCTGGTGTCACCGTGGCTGGCGCGCAAGGACGCGGACTACTGGGTCGATGTGCTGTACGACTTCGCGCGCGAGCTCGGCGCGACCACGGTGCGCACATCGATCTCGCGCACCGTGATCGACATGAATCGTGATCCGACCGGCGCGTCGCTGTATCCGGGTTTCGCGACGACGGGCCTGTGCCCGCTGATGACCTTCGATGGCGAGCCGCT
>DATHJZ010000002.1:0-21900 GCA_035286365.1 Steroidobacteraceae bacterium
ACGAAACACGTTGATCACGCTCGCGGCGCGATCGGGGCTCCAGGCGTGCTGCAGCAGGAACTCACCGCTCTTCGCGAAGGCGCCTGCGGGTCCCGCGCCCATGAAGCTGTCGGGCGTCTGGATGCGTTCCGCGATCTGGAATCCCTGGCCGCCGGTGTCCCCAAACACATACGTGCCACTTTCGCTGCCGCCGCCGACGAACACATCCGGCCAGCGGATCGCAACCTCGGGGCCAAAGCGCGATGCACCCTCGGGTCCCGATGCGCTGCCGATCGGAAGCGAGGCACCGTTCTGCCGAAGGACGGTGTGTTGGTAGATGAGGGCTTCCGGAATTCTGTTTTCCGGATTGTCGAGCTGATACACCACGGCATGGTCCGCGGAGAGGTCGGCCGGACCGCCGCGGTTTTCATCGTCGCCCCCGTCGTGCCGCGTGTTTCCTGGAAGCCTCACCGCCGTGACCCACGTGCCAGTCGCATCCTTCTCGAAAACCTCGGCGTCCCAGCTACCGTCGCCGTCGCTGACGAGCGCACGGCCGGAGTCGACGGATAGATAGGGACCGGGAGCAACCGCCTTGGTGGCCGCGGGCTGTGGCTGCCAGGTTCCATCGACGCGTTGCCAGAAGTCCAGCTCGCCTGTCTGCACGGCGGCGATGCCGTTCTGCATCGCCACGGCCACGTCAACGCGGAAAGCATGCAAGTTGCGATGTTCTTCGAGGCGTCGCACCAGCGTCCACTGCCGGCCGCTGCGCGCGAACAGAAACGCGGTCGAGAGGTCGAAGACCGCCGGTTCTCCGTTGGCATCGGGCGGCCCGGGCTTTTCGGCGGTAGCGAGCGCGAAATTGCCGTCGATGGCGACGTCGACTGCAAAGCTCGGGTAAGTGGAATCCGGATTTGCGAAGGTGGACACCGGCTCCAGCACAACCGGGCGCGCAAGCGCGCAGCCAGCGAAGCCGACCAGCAGGAATGCGGCGCGGATAATCGTCATGGACCCCTGGCAATCCGTTTGTAGTTAGTCAGCCACTTGCAAGTAGCGAGCCAGCGTGGCGAATGGCAGGGCGGGCCGCCGGCTTGCTCTGGCTGCGGACCAGGGACGACGCCCGGACGGCAACAATTTCCCGATTGCCAGGAAGTTCTTGCGTCGGTCCTACAGCGCCCAGACGCGGTAGTTAGATTATGGCCGGAAATCCTACAGGCGGGCGGCGAAAAGCGCGACCCGGAGAGGCGTGTCACGGTTGCCAGGACAAGTAGCCCTGGAATTCCGCTGCGGACTTGAAAGTGAGGGCGCCGGACTGGCCGTTCGCATGCGTGCCGTCGAAGGCCTGCAGCACCTGCACGCCGTTTACGAACCCATGCAACTCATTGCCGATCGCGTCGAGCCGCAAGTCGTACCAGGTGCCGGCCGACACGGGCAGCGTTGCCGTTCCCAAAACCGTGATGGCGCCGTTCACGACCTTGCGCAGGCTCACGGTGCCGGAGTTGCGCACCGACAGGTAGTAGTAGTTAGTCGGGCCGGTGTAACGGGCCGCGAGACCGAACCAGCGCTCCTGGTTGCCGGACGACGGCGCGAACGCGGTCGCGCGCGCACGCGCCTTCACGATCTGGTCGTCCGTCGGCGTGCCAACCATGGCGCGCGCGTCGCCCGTGGTCGAGGTCTGTTGCAGCAGATCGTACTCCGGACAGCCCCAGGTCCCTGTGCCTGTCAGGGTCCAGGTGCGTTCATTGGAAAGTTGCGAGTGGCACGTGTACAGCCGGTCGTGGATGGTGCTTTGCCCGATCTGGTTGACAACCACATTGTCGTAGTCCACCTGCGCGCGGTATCCGACCAGCCCCGCGCGACCGCGCGCGATGGCGTCGTCTTGGACCCAGATGAGATTCTTGCCATCGACGTAGACGAACAACTGCTCGCCCAGCGCCTTGAGCGCCACGTGGTAATGCCCGCCCGCGGTGACCGGCAGCGGTTTGCTCATCAACGTGGTGTAGGTACCGCCGAGCTGGCGGCGCAACTCGATCGTGCCTGAGCTGCGCAACGTCACGTAGTAGTAGTTGGACGCGTCCGCATATCGCACCGCGAGGCCGGCCCAGCGGTCGGCGCCCGCGAACGCGATTGGCGAGATGTCGGCTTCGATCGACTGGTCGGTCCAGCCGGAGTCCTGGAGCAGCGCGCGGTAGTCACCGGTCGGCGTCGATTGCCGGTACACGTGGTTGCTGGCGCTGCCGGCTACGACATCGAAGCGGCCGAGCTGCGGCGTCCAGCCGGCGGCGCCGCCGCTTTCGAAACCAAACGCGAAATTCGGCGAGGGGACGAGAGTTTCCGGCAGATCGAATGCATAGACGGCGGGATTCGCCGAGGTCCGATTGTGATAACCATTGACGAGCACGCGCCGCCCGCTGATGACGAAGTCATCATTCAGCGAGTCTTCGCCTTTCGCGCTGAGGATGGCGACGTGTTCGTAGCGGCCCGCGGTGTTCTTACGGAACACATTGATGAGGTCTCCGCGACGATCGTCATCGCGATTTTTCTGCAGGACGAGGTCATCGCTGTGCTCGAGCGCATAGGCGCGGCCGCTTTCACGATACGACGCGCTCACCGTGCGCAGATTGTCGACGACAGTCTGGGAATCGTCGTTGCGATAGACGAGGGTTCCTCCCGGGCCCCGGGTGGCATAGAAGATGTCCGTGCCGCGCACGTCGGCCTGGCCGTCGCCACCCTCGATTGCCGGGGCCTCGGACCAACCGCCGGCGCCGTGGCGGAAGATGCGCACCTTGTCGGGGGTGACTTCAAAGTCACTGGTATAAGTCGCCGCGACGACGGTGTTTCCAGAGATGCCCCAGCTGGCGGGCTCTTCGTAGCAGCCCGTGTCGCTGCTCGTCAGGCGTTCGAGTGGCGTCCAGCTGCCGTCCGGGTTCAATGTCGCGGTGAGTGCACCCCACGGCCGCGCAGCAAAGAAATCGCAACTGCGCCGTACGCCTAACAAAGTCCGGCCGGACCAGGCGACCTCGCCATTCACCCAGTCCGGACTGCCGGGCGCTGCGGTGAACGGATGCGCGATCTGCGACCACGTATTCCCGCTGCGCTTGAACAGGTACAGCGGCGAGAACGACAGCGCCGCGACGCCGTCACGCATCGCGACCTGCAAGCCGGTCCAGTCTTCATTCGTCTGCGTCGCGTCACGCACCAGGCGGCGATCCAACGTCCACGATCCATTGACACGACGGTACAGCAGTGCGTCATCGGTTTCCGGGAAACCGGAGGACGGAGTTTGTATGCCCGCCGTGATGATCGCCCAGTCGCCGTCGACCGCGAGAGAGTAACCGAAGAAGGTGTAGCCGCCGGCAGGCGGATCGATGCGCTGCGATTCGTGGATCAGGATGGGCCGCGCCGCCTGCGCCGCGCCGGCCGTGAGCACGCAGAGAATCAGACACTGTCGCAACATGGTATTCCGCCCGCTCGCATCTAATCAGGGTTCGGCAGCAATGCGCTGCGGAGACCCGCTCGCAGCCGGTTTCGCCACCCCGTAGTTAGACTGCGCGCGAGTCTCCGGCGGCGGTCGCGGGGCCGCCAGCGGCGGATGAGCCGGTACGGCGTCGTCCTGCGCCGACAGGTCCGCGTCCTACAGGGTGGCGGCGATTTCGGCGTTGTAGGTGCGCCGCGCGTAGGGATGAAAGGCCCAATAGCGCTCGTTGCCGAGATTGTCGATGCCGAGCGCCGCGCTCCAGTGCGTTCCGAATTCATAGCGCAGGCGTACGTCGGCCACTAGAAAGCGGCTCGTGCCGGTGTATGCCGTGCCGTGCGGATCTGTGTTGTCGAGCTGGTTGTACTGCTTGCCGCTGAAGCGCGCGCCGAGCGTAGCGCTCAGTTTTTCGACCGGACGCCAGGAAGCCAGCGCAGTTGCGCGCCACTCCGGCACGCGCGGCTGCCAGCGTCCCTCGCTCGCCGGAAAATTGTCGTTCTCGACTATGCGCGAATGCGCGTAGGTCACGCTGCCGGTGAGCTCCAGCGTGTCGAGCGCGCGCCAATTGCCGGCGAGCTCCAGTCCGCGCGTCTTGATGTGATCGACGTTCTGAATGGTGGTGATGGTGGCGCCGCCCAGCACGTTGATCTGCGAATACAACGCGTCGCGCGTGTCCTCGAGGAACACGGTCGAGCGAATACTGCCGTGATCGAAATCGAGGATGCTGGAGACTTCCGCGGTCCAGGAGCGCTCGGGGGCGAGATTCGGATCGTTGTCGACGATGTCGTTCAACGCGATCGAACCCTGGTAGAGCTCCGAGACGGTAGGCAGGCGAACCGCGCGGCCCAGAGACGCCTTCAGCGTGAAATTCGGCGACGCAGCAAAGGAAAGGGCAGCCTTGGGAGATATATAAGAGTCGGTGCGGGTCGGGAACGCGAGCGTCTGGGTGGCATCCGAGATCGCGCCGTCATCGGCCTGCCAGCGCTCGAGGCGTGCGCCGAGCGTGGCGGACCAGTCGGGGGCGAACTGCCAGCTGTCCTGTGCGAACGCGCTGGTCAGCTGCGTCGCGCCGCGAAACGCCGAGACCCGTGCGCCTGCAGCGCCGCGCAACCAGTCGTCGGTGGTCGAGACTTCCGTACGCAGTTGATAGTGATCGCGCTGCAGTCCCAGTTCGACGAAGTGCGCGCCGTCGTCGGCATGCCAACCCGCGCGCAACGCCAGTGTCGACCAGCCCGTGCCTGAGGAGTCGACGATGCGCCCGGCGCCGCCGGTCGCGGCGACCGGCCAGGCAATGGTTGGACTACGGGCTTCGTCGCGGCGGTAGTCGTACAGGCTGGCATTCAATTCCAGGTCCCACGCGCCGAGACGCCGCTTGCGCAACGACAGTCCGTGCATCAAGTGGGTGAGCGCGGATTCCGCCGGGCCCATTTCCGTGGCGCCGACGTTGTATGCGCGGCCGTCGATGTTTACCGCGCCGCTCCACACCGGCGCGCCTGCCGCGTCGCGCAGCCAGCTTTCCGATTCGCGCGTCGCGTCGTTGTGCCAGGCGCCGAGCGTGTACGACAGGCGGAGAGTGTCGCTGAAATCGTGCGCCAGCTTGAGCTTGGCGTGGTCCTGGACGGTGTGGATGGCGTTGGTGGCGCCTAACAACCACCAGTCCTGGTTGCGCGGATTGCGCGCCGCGATCGCCCCCGTGACCGGTATGCCGCCCGCGCCGGGCACCCCGGCGGTCAGTAGTTTGGTCGCATAGGCAATCGGATGGCCGTCGCTGTCGAGCCGGTTGAAATTCAGCCACCAGGATGAGTTGCCGCGCGCATCGCCATACGAGGTGCTGGCCTGCCAGCCCGTGTACGACTGATCCGTGTCATACACGTGGAAGTCTTCATTGAACGACGACATGCGCGCCTGCAACTCGAGCTTCTCGGGCATGCGGGTCACGTAGTCGACGACGGCGCCCACCGAGTTGCCGGGATACGCCGCCGAGAAAGGGCCGTACAACACGTCGACGCGTTCGATTTCTTCCGGCGTGACCAGGCCCCAGCGCGGCGTGAACGTGGCGCCGTTGCCCAACAGGTTCGAAAGCAGGATGCCGTCGGCATAGACGAGCGAGCGCGCGCTGTTCTGCGTACCCGACGCGCGGCTGGCCAGCACGGCGTGATCGAAGTCACCGGTGTAGCGCTTGCGCACGTTCAAACTGGGGAAATACTTGAGCGCGTCTTCGCTGTCGGTGGCGTTGATGCTGCGCGCCACGGTTTCGCCGGTAATGCCTTCGATCGTGGTCGGTATCTGGGTGGGCAGCGTACTTGGCCGCCGCGCCACGACGGTCACGACTCCCATTGTCTGGGTCATCGCGTTTTCCGCGGCCGGCGGCGCATCGCGATCTTCGATGTTGAGCTGCACGGTGATGCTGCCCGCGGTGCGGAACACGAGCGTGAGCGGCACCGTCGATCCAGCCAGCAGGGGGCCGTTCAAACCCACCAGCATCAGGTGGATGCCACCGGGTTCGATTTTCACGGTCTTGCCGGGTGCGATTGCCAGCTCCTCCAACGGCCGCATGCGCGCCATGCCCTCCGACAGACTGGTCTGATGCATCTGCACGCTGGTCGCCTGCGGCGTGCTCGCGCTGATCAGCGCATCGGCGGCGGTGCCGTTGTTCGTGATGGATAGATAGGCCACGGCCACCGGTCGACCGGGCGCGGTGGGCCGCGACCAGGGATGTCCGATGACGAGATGGCCGGTTTCGTAGCTGTGCGCGCCAGCCGGGACGGCAATGATGCCGGCCACGAGCAGCGCCAGGGTTCGACAAATGAATCGATGAAGCATGAAAGCTCCTGCGCAGAAAACTGATCGGATGGGTTCCGAAAGAACCCGGGAAGTCGATCAGGCCAGCGGAGGAGCACGCGCAGACTGGGCGCGTACGAGCGGAGTGTCGGAGATCTGCGCGGCGACCGGCGTGAGCACCGAAGGCGTCGCGCGCAACGGGGGATCGATCTGGACTTGCGCGAGCGGAGCGCCGAGCGGTGGCGCCACGCAGTATTCGCAATGCACCTTGGCGGATCCGGCGGGCAGCTCGATCGTTTCGGTCTTGCCCGGCGTCGTAGTGCACATCGAGGCGCGCAGCGTCATGTCGCCGCCACCCATCATGAAGCCGGGCGGAACGAGTACGCGGAACACCAGCGCCGCCAGCAACAGCGGCAGCATGCGGGAGTGAAAGCGTTGCGCGCGCATTCGATTCACGGCGCGCATCTTAATCCGAGATGCCGATTCGCGGTAGCGAGGAGCGCAGGCTACTTCGAGACGACGCGCAGTTTCCGCAGCAGCTGGCGATCGACGTACGTGCGGCAATCGAGCACGAGACGATCCTGGAACTGCTGCAACTGGTGCATCCAGAACATCACGATGATGCAGCACACCAATGCGGTGAGCGTGGCGTTGAACGTGACCCCTAAGCCCATGGTGACGCCGGAGATGTCGCCGCCCATGGCGCCCTGCGCTTCCTGCAGCGCCGCGCCGATGCCGCGCACCGTGCCGACGAAGCCCACGGCCGGGATGGCCCACGCGGTGAAGCGCACCATCGACAGCTTGGTGTCGAGGCTGGCGGTTTCGAATTCACATTCGTCGCGCACGGCTTCAGCCGCATCCTGCACACTGCGGGTGGCGCCGAAACGGTTGTAAGCCACCATCAGCAGCCGTGGCAGGAAGCCCATCTGCTCCTCGGCTGGCAGCGCCTCGAGTGGACGCGAATAGACGCGGGCGTCTTCCGGCAGGACCACCTGCGCTTCGCCGATCTTTACATAGTCGCGATCGAGCAGACGGCGGCTGTTGCGGGTCTCGTAGAACTGGCGGCCGAGTAGCCCGAGTGACCAGAACATAAGGATGACGCACCCTTCCTGCTCGTGATCCTTGAGGATGACGTAGACCGAACGCAGCTGGAGCACCTGCGCCTTGACGTTGCTGGTGTTGGTTATCGTGATCCGCTGCGACAGCACGGCCTCGGCGCGCGGCCGGATCATCAGCGTCCAGATGCTGTGGATGACGATGACCGACAGGAGCAACGCGCTGATGCTGTAGACCGCGTCGTCGAGCACCCAGTGAGGGCGCTCCTGGCGGGCGGCAGTTACGCTGGAAAGGGGCACGTTGCTTTCGGTTGCCATGCTTATGATTCTCGGGGCCGCGCAGGGCCAAAAAGTGTACTCGTTAGTTCCAAGCTTAGTGACAGTGCCGGACGATTAAGTTCCGCCCGCGGAGACCTTGCTGTGACCGGATTGTAACCAGGCCGTTACTCGGGACACTACCCGCCAACTGATAGCATGACCGCCGGTTTTTACCCACGCGGCTTTTCATGTCCATCGCGCTCGACCAAGTCACCAAACGGTATCAGGATCAGCCCGTCGTCAATGACGTTTCCATCGAAGTGGGCGAGGGCGAATTCTTCGTTTTGCTGGGCCCGTCCGGCAGCGGCAAGTCGACGCTGTTGCGCGCCATCGCGGGCCTGACCGGGATCGACCACGGACGCATCTCCCTGCACGGCCGCGATGTGACGCACTTGCGCGCGCGCGATCGCGGCGTCGGCCTCGTGTTCCAGAACTACGCCCTGTTTCGCCACATGACCGTGGCCGACAACATCGAATTCGCGCTGCGCGTGCGCCGCACGAAGGGCGCGGCCCGGCGCGCGCGCCGCAAGGAATTGCTCAAACTCGTGGCCCTCGAGGGTATGGACGAACGCCTGCCGGGGCAGCTGTCGGGCGGCCAGCAGCAGCGGGTCGCGGTGGCACGCGCCCTGGCCCACAAACCGCAGGTACTGCTGCTCGACGAACCGTTCGGCGCACTGGATGCAAAAATCCGCGAAGAGCTCCGCCGCACCATCCGCTCGGTGCAGCGCGAACTCGGGATCACCACGGTGCTGGTCACCCACGACCAGGAAGAGGCCTTTGCGCTCGCCGACACGATCGGCGTGATGAACCATGGCCGCCTGCTCGAAGTGGGGCAGCCGACCGACCTGTACGCGCAGCCCGCCACGCGCTTCGTCGCGACCTTCCTCGGCGCGGCGAACCTGCTGCTGGCGCGGCAGAGCGCCGACGGCATTCGCTTCGGCGCCACGCCGGTGAACGCCGAAGGCGCCGAACCGCTGCAAGCCGGGCGCGAGCACGAGGTGGTTGCGGTGCTGCGGCCCGAAGAAGTCGAGCTCGCCGCCACGCGCGAAGAGCTGGCATCCAATTTCATTGCGCGCGGCGCGGTCGAGGAGATCGTCTTCACCGGTGCGTTCGAGCGCATGCGCGTGCGCCTGCTCGACGAGCCGTGTGCCGCGCAGTTGTTAGGCTCGGGCGCCGCGAGCGACGCGCGCCTGGAAGTCACCCGCACTCAGCACGACCGGCGCAGTTTGCCGCTGCGCGCCGGCGCGCAGATCGCACTCGGCGCGCGCCGGCTGCACGTGCTGCCGACCCCGTTGTCCAGTTTTCTGGCCTGCGCGCCGACCGTTGCGGAGGCTGAGGAGCTCGCGCGCGAACCGCTGCTCGAGCGCCTGTCTACCAACATGAAGACCCGTGTGGGCTTGCGCGCCATCGCGCCGGCGACGGAAGGCCTGGGCCCGCCGACGCCGCCGTTCTCGGGTGTTGCAGCCATCGCAGGCGGCAGCGACTCTGCTACCACGGTCGAGTGGCTGCTGCGCCATGGCGCGAGCGAGGTGCTGGTGCTGCCGCGAAATGCGCCGAGCCCCACGCGCGTGTTCATCCATTGGACTGACGAAGCGGCGCGCCGCGCCACGCTCGCCGTCTCGGCGAGTCTGTTGCGCCATGTTTCCGCCGAAGCGGTGTATCTCGGCATCGTGCCCGCAGGGCCTCCGGGCGCCGGACGCGCGGCGCCGATGCGCGCGCTGCTCGATGCGCGCTCAGAAGCGCAGCAGAGTCACGGTCTGGAGATGCGCACCGAACTCGCGATCGGCGAGACGGTCACCGAGCTCACGCGCAACCTGTCGACGGGGGCCGCGCAGATGCTGGTGCTCGGAATCACCGATATCGCACAAGGCGCATCCGCTTACCGCTCGTTGCTCGCCGCGCAGCCGGGCTGGCCGGTACTCATCGTCTATCGTCCGGCTGAAACGCGCTCGTTGCCTGACATCGCCGCATGAAGTTCGGCGCCATCAAGAACCTCGGCCAGAGCGAGCCCAGCGTCATTCCGGGTTTTGGGATCACGCTGGGGTTCACCACCTTTTTCCTTTGCGCCATCGTGCTCATTCCGCTGGCCGCGCTGGTGTTGAAGGCCGCCGGCATGGACTGGGAGCGGTTCGTGGCCGTCATCACCTCGCCGCGCGCGCTGGCGTCGTACCGCCTGTCGTTCGGCGCCTCGCTCGTCGCCGCCACGGTCAACATGGTGTTCGGCTTCGCGCTCGCCTGGACGCTGGTGCGTTACGACTTCCCCGGCCGCAAGTTCGTCGACGCGATCATCGACATGCCGTTCGCGCTGCCGACCGCGGTGTCGGGCATCGCTCTAACTACCGTGTTCGCGGCCAATGGCTGGATCGGCCAGTATCTGGAGCCGCAGGGCATCAAGGTGGCCTACACCTGGATCGGCATCACGGTGGCGCTCACCCTCATCGGCATGCCGTTCGTCGTGCGCACGGTGCAGCCGGCGTTGCAAGAGGTGCAGCGCGATCTCGAGGATGCCGCCGAGACGCTCGGGGCTGGCCGCTTCTACGTGTTCCGCCGCATCATCGTGCCCACCGTGCTGCCCGCGCTGCTGACCGGCTTCACGCTGGCGTTCGCGCGCGCGGTGGGTGAGTACGGCTCGGTCATCTTCATCGCCGGCAACATGCCGATGAAGACCGAGATCACGCCGCTGCTCATCGTGATCCGTCTGGAGGAATTCGATTACGCAGGCGCCGCAGCGTTGGGCTGCGTGATGCTCGCGATTTCGTTCGTGATGCTGCTGGCCATCAACCTGCTGCAGGTGTGGGGCCGCAAGCGAATGATGGTGTCGCGATAATGGCCGGGCCATCCTCATCCGCCGAAGCTGCCGCGGAACTTGCGAGCCGCCCCGGTCACACCAACCTGCAAGCGACGCTGGTGCGCTGGCTGTTGATCACCGTTTCCCTCACGTTTCTCGGAGCCTTGCTGGCGGCGCCGCTCGCCGCAGTCTTTGCAACCGCGATCGCAAAAGGTTGGGTCGCCTATTTTTCGGCCTTCGGCGATCCGGACACGCGCGCCGCGATCCGGCTGACCTTGACGACCGCGGCCATCGTCGTGCCGCTGAACACCGTGTTCGGCATCACCGCGGCCTGGTGCATCTCCAAGTTCGAATTCCGCGGCAAGAGCTTCCTGATCACGCTGATCGACCTGCCGCTCGCCGTATCGCCGGTGGTGTCCGGACTCGTCTATGTATTGCTGTTCGGGTTGAACGGCTGGTTCGGCGCCTGGCTGCAGGAGCACGAGATCAGCATCGTATATGCGCTGCCCGGCATCGTGCTCGCGACCATGTTCGTGACCTTCCCGTACGTGGCGCGCGAGCTGATCCCCCTCATGCAGCAGCTCGGCAACGACGAGGAGGAGGCCGCCATCACGCTCGGCGCGGGCGGCTGGTTCACGTTCTTCCGTGTTACGCTGCCGCGCATCCGCTGGGGGCTGGTATACGGCGTCATTCTCTGCAATGCGCGGGCCATGGGAGAGTTCGGCGCCGTGTCGGTGGTTTCCGGCAATATCCGTGGACTAACTACCACGATGCCGCTGCACATCGAGATCCTCTACAACGAGTACAACTTCGTCGGCGCCTTCGCGGTCGCTTCGATGTTGTCGCTGCTCGCCGTCGTCACGCTGATCATCAAGACGCTGGTGGAGCGGAGCACGGGATACCGGCGCCGATGAAGCGCAACAGTCTTGGCTGGTGGCTCGCGGCCAGCAACGTCGTCATCGTGCTGCTGGTGGCGGCGGGTATTTCCTACTTCGCCATCGACATGCTGCGCGGCCTCGCCGACAGCCAGCAGAAGATCCACGTCCAGCTGTCGGGCGCCAATGCGCGCGAAGAAATCACCCGCTTGGGCGAGGACACTCTGACCTACGCGCGCGTGCTGGCCGAACGTCCGCCGCTGCGCCGCCTGCTGTCCGAGCAGGGGCGCGGCGGCCTGCCGCAGTTCCTGCGCCGCTTCTGCGAAACCAGCGAACTCGACGGCTGCGCCGTGTTCGACGGCGCCCAGGTGGTCGCCGCGAGTGGCGCCAGGCTTCCCTGGCCGCAGCTGTTCGATGTCGCCGCCGAACAGGGCGAGCGCTTCATGGCAGTGCCCGCGGGCACGCAGGTTTCCGTGGTCGGCGCAGTCGCCAAACTACCCGCACAGTACGCGTCGTTCAGCGTGGTAGTGGTGCACCTGCTGGACGACACCCTGGCGAAGCGGTTGTCCGAGCACAGCGGCGGCCTGCCGGTCTCGCTCATCAACTACCGCGCGTTCAACGCAATGGAAGTCAACGACTTCACCTCGCTGCACTCGCAGGCGCTCGCCGACGGTCGTTTCGCCGTGCAGCGCATCAACAAACTCGGCCTGTACGCGTCGAGCTTTCCGATCTTTTCCTCGAGCGGCGAAGGCATCGCGTTGATCCAGACGACCGCCTCGTCGGCAGAGACCGACCGTTCGGTGAGCTCGCTGGTCTGGCGGCTGATCGGTACAGCGGTCGTTTTCGCGGTGCTCGCCGTGGTCGCCGGCGTGCTGCTGGGCTGGCGCGTTACCCGCCCGGCCGAGGCGCTCACCGCGGCCGCAGTACGGCTCGGGCAGGGCGACTTCGCGACCTCGATACCGACTGCGGGCCCGGCCGAGATCGGGCAGCTCGCGCGCACCATGGACGATATGCGCCGCAACCTGGTCGACCTCAATGCCGAACTGCGGCATCGCGAGGCCGAAGCCCAGGTGGTGCTCGAGGCGGTGGTGGAGGGCGTCTATGCCGTCGACCAGGAACGTAACATCCGTTATCTGAATCCGCAGGCCGCCCGGTTGTTAGGCGTGGAAGCTGCGGATGCGATTGGCAAATTCTGCGGCGACGTGCTGAAGCCCTGCGGTCCCCCGGGATCGCCCAGTGGCACGCGGCCGTGCGCGACCACGGCCTGCCCGATCCTGCGCGCACGCCAGGCCGGCAGCGCGCAGGCGGTCGAGCAGTTGCAGACGCGTTCGGGCAATCGCCAGACGGTCATCACCAGCTCGCGCGTGGTCAACGGCCTGCAGGTGCAGGTGCTGCGCGACGAGACCGAGCTCGAGGGTGTGCGGCGCGCGCGCGACACCGTGCTCGCGAACGTATCCCACGAGTTCCGCACGCCGCTCGCCGCGCAGCTCGCCTCGATCGAACTGCTGCGCGAGGGATTGAAGACCAGTCCGCCCGAGAAACTCGAAGAACTCGTGTTGTCGCTCGAGCGCGGCACGCTGCGGCTTACGCGGCTCATCGACAACCTGCTCGAGAGCGTGCGCATCGAATCCGGCCAGCTCGACGTGCGGCGCCAGAGCATCGAGTTGGCCGACGTGGTCGACGATGCACGCGGCCTGGTCGAAGCGCTGCTGCAGCAGCGCAATCAGCCCCTCGAAGTGAATCTGCCGGAAGCCTTGAGCCTGCAAGGCGATGCGACGCGCCTGACCCAGGTGTTCGTCAATCTGATCGCCAACGCGAGCAAGTTTGCGCCCGAGGGCAGCCCGGTGCGGGTTGGCGCGCGCATCGAGGGGAAGCAGATCCACGCGTGGGTCGAAGACGCGGGACCGGGACTCCCCGAAGGCGACACGGTCGGCATCTTCGAGCGCTTCAAGCGCGGCGGTTCGCAGGAGCCCGAGCCCGGTGGTCTGGGGCTGGGTCTGTGGATCTCGCGTTCGATTGTTGAACGCCACGGGGGCACGATCACCGCGGCGCGCACTCCTGAAGGCTATACGCGCTTCACACTCACGTTGCCGGCGGAACCCAACACATGAAGATCCTGGTCGCGGACGACGATCTCGACCTGCTGGGTCTCGTGGCGTATTCGTTGTCGAACGCGGGCTACCTCGTGGTCAAGGCCAGCGACGGTCCCGGTGCGCTCGCCACTTTCGATGCCGAATCGCCCGACCTCGTGATTCTCGACATCAACATGCCGGGCACCTCGGGTTTCGAAGTCTGCACGGCCATCCGCGCGCGCGGCGACGTGCCGGTGATGATGCTCACGGCGCGCGGCGAAGAGCAGGACCTGGTGAAGGCGCTCGAACTCGGCGCCGACGACTATCTCACCAAGCCGTTCAGCCCCAGGACCTTGTTAGCCCGGGTGAAGGCGCTGCTGCGGCGCGCGCGCGCCGACCGCAGCCACGCGCCGCTGTCGGCCGGGCGCGTGACGCTGGATCTCGAGGCCTACACCGTACGCATCGGGGACGGCCCGCCCATTGCGTTGACCAAACTGGAACTGCGCCTCATGCAAATGCTGCTGGCGCAGGCGGGGCGCGCGGTGAACTCGGACCGATTGCTGGTGCAGGTGTGGGGACATCGCGGCTCGGGCGACCGGCAGTTGTTGAAGCAGCTGGTCCACCGGCTGCGCCACAAGATCGAGGCGAATCCCGCGGTGCCACAGTTGCTGCAGACCGCGGCGCCGAGCGGCTACAAGCTGGTCGTCGAATGACAGGCGCCTGACGCCCACTGACTACTGCTTGGGGGCGGTGCCGGCGGTGATCTGGTCGAAGATGCCACCGGTCGCGAAGTGGGTCTTCTGTGCGAGTTTCCAGCCGCCGAAGTGATCAATCCCGATCAACTCCACCTGCGCGAACCGGTTCGCGTACTTGGCGGCGACGGCTGCGTCGCGCGGGCGGTAGTCGTGCCGCGCCACGATTTCCTGTCCCTCGGGCGTGTACAGGAATTCCAGGTAAGCCTGCGCTACTGCGCGCGTTCCGCGCCTGAGCACCACCTTGTCGACCACCGCGACGGACGGCTCGGCCAGGATGCTCACGGACGGGACGACGATCTCGAACTTGTCGCGGCTCATTTCGCGCAACGCAAGATGCGCTTCGTTTTCCCACGAGATCGCGACGTCGCCGATGGCGCGTTGAGCGAAGGTGGTGAGCGAGCCGCGCGCCCCGGTGTCGAGCACCGGCACGTTGGCGTACAGCCGCTTCACGAACTCCTGCGCGCTCGCCTCGGTGCCGCCGGGCTGCCGTTCCGCCCAGGCCCAGGCCGCCAGATAGTTCCAGCGCGCGCCGCCGGAAGTCTTGGGATTCGGCGTGATGATCTGAACGTCGGCGCGCGTGAGGTCGCCCCAGTCGCGGATGTTCTTCGGATTGCCCGCGCGCACCAGGAATACGATGGTTGAGTAGTAAGGTGCGCTGTTGTTCGGCATGCGCTGCTGCCAGTTGAGCGGCAGTAGTTTGCCCTGTTCGGCGATGGCATCGATATCGCCGGCGAGAGCCAGCGTGACGACATCGGCCGGCAGCCCGTCGATGACCGCGCGCGCCTGCCGGCCGGAGCCGCCGTGCGACTGGTTGATGTGCACGGTCTGGCCGCTGGTTTCCTTCCAGCGCTTCGCGAACGCGACATTGATGTCCTCGTAGAGTTCGCGGGTCGGGTCGTAGGACGCATTGAGCAGCGTGACTTCGCTGGTGGGGCCTTTCGCGCACGCGCCCAGCACCAGCGAGGCCAAGACGGCGGCAACGCGGATCGTGGTATGGAGGTCTGGCACTGCGGCTCCCCGGCGAGTGTGACGGGGCCGAAGACTAGCAGGTCACGGCGCCAGCGGCACCGCGACCCCAATCAGCCGGTGATCTGCCGCTGCCGGGCTGCCTCTCCCGAAAGTATCCGCGCCGCGAGTGCGGCCGCGTGGGCGCGCAATTCCGGCAACGCGGTGGCCTCCCAGTCACGCGCCCGCAACCACGGACCCAGGTAGTAGAGGCTATCTACCGGATTCCCGTCGCGGCCGATCACGCGGCCATCGGACGCAATGTCGATGCCGAGCGAGCGCGGATCGCAGCGAATGAGTCCGTTCGCGAGCAGCGACTGCACCAGTGGATCGGCGCTGCGCTCGGCGCAACTGTCGGGTCCGGTGCAGTTGATCACGCGGTCCACGAGCCAGGCGCGGCTGCGCGGCGCGCCGCGCGGCCGCCAGAGGATTTCCACCGCGTCGTCGCGCAGGTTCGCCTCTTCGAGCCGCCCGGCGTGCACCTCGAGCACTCCGAGTCGCGCCAGTGTCTGCACGGCCGCGAGCGGCCCCGCGGGAACGCGATGACGGTGAACGTCCCACAACGACCGTACGTGGCGCAGGAAGCGTGCTCTTTGCCTGGCATCGAGCGCGTTCCACACGCCCGGAATCTGCGCGCGCGCCAGCGCCAGCACCTCGCGCCAGTCGCCGCCGGCGGCCGCGACTGCGCGCGTCTGGGTACGAAAGGCGCGCACGAGCGCGCGGGTCGAGCCGCGCGCGGGATCGAGAGCGGCACGCACGTCGGGATTGATCGCCGCGAGTGGCTGCGTCGCCTGGGGTTGCGGCAGCCAGCCATGACGCGAGAGCACGTAGATGTGTCGCAGGCGCGGGCGGATCGCCGCGAGCCGCAGCGCCGCGTCGATCATCGTGAGACCGCTGCCGACCAGCAGCACGCTCGCGACGTCCTGGTGCGCGAGGCTGCCAAGACTCCAGGGGTCGCGCAGGTATCGATCGGTAACGGCGAGACCTGCGAGTTCTCGCGGAGTCGCCGGCGGTGGATTGCCGAGCGCCAACACCACCTGGTCGGGGGAAAGCGCGCTGCCGTCGTCCAGCCACAGGTCGAAGCCGCCGGGTGCATTGCGCAGCTGAACAGCGCTGGCCCGCAGATGCACGCAGGTGACGCGCGCGGCCGCGGCGGCCATGGCTTCCGCCAGGCGGGCGCGCAGGTAATCGCCGTACACCTGGCGCGGTAGATAGTCGCCGGGCGCGGCATGGATCCCCGTGCCGCGCGCATAGTCGAGGAAGTCCTGCGGCTTCGCCGGGTCGAGCGACATCTGCGCCGCCGCGACGTTGAGCGGATACGGATAGTCGCGCGTCGCATACGCGACGCCCGCGCCAAGCTCCTCGCGGGGGTCGATCAGCAGGATGCGCAGCGGCGCGCGCGCGGCGCGCAACAGGTGAATCGCTACCGCCGTGCCGGAGAATCCGGCACCGACGATGGCGATCACGCGGGTTTCCGCACTGCCGTTGCGCGCGGGTGAGGCGGCGACCATTCCTTCGGTCTCAAAACTCGGAGCCTGCATGCGCGCAGTATCGGAAGCGCGCGGTCACGCCGTCGATTGTCCGGCGGTTTGAATCCGGTTACGCCGGTGACAGAGAGTATTCTTGGCGTCGTAAACAAGGAGTGGCCATGCGATTTCGACTTCGTTGCTTTACCTGCGAGCGCGAGCACGACCCAGGTGTGCTCCAGGGAGTGTGCACGGCTTGTGGGGACCCGCTGCGGGTCGACTACGATCTGGCGTCCATCCGTTTGTCCCGCGCGGACGTGCGCGATCGCGAGCCGTCGCTGTGGCGGTATCGCGAAGTGCTGCCCGGGTCCGCCAATGATGAAGTCAGTCTGACCGAAGGATTCACGCCACTGCTCGCGGTGACGCCGCGGACCTGGATCAAGGACGAGTCGCGCAATCCGACGGGCTCGTTCAAGGCGCGCGGGATGTCGGTTGCCGTTTCCATGGCGCGAGCGCTGGGCGCGAAAGGTTTGTCGGCGCCCTCGGCAGGCAACGCGGCCGGAGCGCTCGCCGCCTATGGCGCACGCGCGGGGCTGCCGGTCACGGTAGCCATGCCCGTCGACACACCGGCGCCGTTTTTCGCCGAGTGCGAGCTGTATGGGGCGACCATTCATCGTGTGAATGGGACGATCGCCGACGCCGGTAAATATCTGCGCGAACTCAAGCTGCGCGACACATTCGATGTATCGACCCTGCGCGAGCCATTTCGCATCGAAGGCAAAAAGACCATGGCCTATGAACTGGTCGAGCAGTTGGACGGAGGGTTACCGGATGTCATTGTCTATCCAACCGGAGGCGGCACCGGACTCATCGGCATGTGGAAAGCCCTCGACGAGATGGAGGTATTGGGCTGGATTGCACGCGGCCGGCGGCCGCGCTTCGTTTCCGTGCAGGTGGAAGGATGTGCGCCAGTCGTCAAAGGATTCGAGACCGGAGCTCTCCGCACCGAACCCTGGCTGAACGCGACCACCCGCGCCTATGGCCTGCGTGTTCCCGCGCCGCTCGGCGGCTATCTATGCTTGCGGGCAATTCGCGACAGCGGAGGAACCGCGATCGCGATCGGAGAAGCGGAAATGGAAGCTGCGACCCGTAAGCTCGCCGCGCAGACGGGCATCGACATTTGCCCGGAAGGCGGCGCGGCGTGGGCGGCCATCGAGCGACTGCGCTCGAGCGGGTGGATACGCGACTCAGAGAACGTCGTGTGCTTCAACACCGGCACCGGATTGAAATATAGATAGGTCACGACATGCCCGCCCTGGCATGGTCGATCACTCGTCGGGCAGATCCTGCCCGGGAAACAATGCCGCGCTGAAACCGAACTGGCGCAGATCGCGAATCCGCGTGGGATAGAGCACGCCGTCGAGGTGATCGACCTCGTGCTGCACGACGCGGGCATGAAATCCGGTCACCGTGCGATCGATGGGCTGCGCGTTTTCGTCGCAGCCGGTGTAGCGCAGCTTCTTGAAACGCGGCACCAGGCCGCGCATGCC
The DNA here is from genome assembly GCA_035286365.1 of Steroidobacteraceae bacterium. Classification (GTDB taxonomy): domain Bacteria; phylum Pseudomonadota; class Gammaproteobacteria; order Steroidobacterales; family Steroidobacteraceae; genus CADEED01. The sequence continues at coordinate 18,117 of DATHJZ010000002.1, forward strand.
CGGTACGGACAGGCAGCCTTCCCAGCCATCTTCGGTTTCGTCGTCGAGTAGTTCGATCTGCGGATTTACCAGCACGGTCTGCGGCACCGGTTCGGCATCGGGATACCGCGGATTGTGCGTGAGGCCGAAGATCACCACGCGCTGCAGCACGCCGATCTGCGGCGCGGCGATTCCTGCGCCGTCGTGCGCCCGCATGGTGTCGTGCATGTCGGTCAGGAGCTCACTCAACTCGGCCGACGGAATGTCGCCCACCGGTTGCGACACTTGCAGCAGACGGGCATCGCCCATGCGGAGGACTTCGCGAACTGACATGCGCCCGAAGTGTACCGGTATCCGTCGAATTCGGCGCTAACGCACGTAGGTACGCATCAGCGCATTGACGGCCTTCATTTCGCGTGCGCGCACGGTACGTCGCGGCTCGGCGACCACGTGCGCGTGCAAGTGATCGTCGAGCACTTCCATCATGAGGCTCTGTACCGCGCCACGGACGGCGGCGATTTGCGTGAGCACCGCCGCGCAGTCGATATCCGACTGCAATGATCGGTCGAGCGCCGCGACCTGTCCGCCGATGCGCCGGATCCGTTTGAGGAGCTTGCCACGATGTTCCGTTACGTGCGCCATGGGCGGCGATGATATACCCTCCCGGGGTATGAGGCATGCATGAATTCCGCCACCGATACGCACCACTGCCGCGCACCGCGCTTTGACGCCGGCAACCCGATTGCAGAAGTGAAAGTCCGGCGCGCGCTGTGGTTGACGACGGCCATGATGGTGGTCGAGATCGCGGGTGGCTGGTGGTTCAACTCCATGGCGGTGCTGGCAGACGGCTGGCACATGAGCTCGCACAGCCTGGCGCTGGGCCTGTCCGCATTTGCCTACGCGTTTGCACGGCGGCACGCGGGGAACCAGCGCTATGCCTTCGGCACGTGGAAGATCGAAGTGCTGGGCGGATACACCAGCGCATTGTTCCTGCTCGGCATCGCCGCGCTCATGGTATTCCAGTCGGTCGAGCGGCTCGTGCGGCCGCAGGCGATCGTGTATGACGCGGCGATCGGCATCGCGGTCTTCGGGCTCCTCGTGAATCTCATCTGCGCGTGGTGGCTGCGGGATGAGCCGCACACGCACCCGCGCGGTCTGGAGGAGGCGCACGCGCACGATCATCAACTCGCGCGCCACGCCGATCTCAACGTGCGCTCGGCGTACATGCATGTACTCGCGGACGCGGCCACCTCGGTACTCGCTATCGTCGCCTTGCTGGGCGGGCGTTTCTTCGGCGCAGCCTGGCTCGATCCTGGCATGGGACTGGTAGGCGCAGTGCTGGTTGCGGTGTGGGCGAAGGGCCTGTTGCGCGACACGGGTCGCGTGCTGCTCGACGCGGAAATGGATGCGCCGGTGGTGCAGGAGATCCGTGCGGCCATCGAGCAGGGTGAGGTGCCGGCACGCCTCACCGATCTCCACGTGTGGCGCGTCGGCCGCGCCAGCTATGCCTGCGTACTCACCGTGAGCACGCCATCCGACAAGGGCGCCGATTACTTCCGCAAAGCGCTCGGCGTCCACGAGGAGATTGCGCACGCGACTATCGAAGTAGACCGGGTCAACGGGCAGACCTGACCGGCGCTCTCAACGCAGGAACGGAATCTTCACGGCGGCGAACTCGCGCTCGACAGCCTCCTGATTCTCCGCATTTTCGGCGGCTTGCACCCGCCGCTGCGTCAGGTGCGGCGCAAACATCTGGAGGAAGTCGTACATGAAGCCGCGCAGCAGGACGCCGCGCCGGAATCCCACCCAGGTGGTGTGCACGGGAAACAGGTGAGAGGCATCGCGCACCTTGAGATCGGCGTCCTCCTCTCCGTCGATGGCGAGGTTGGCGAGAATTCCAACGCCCAGTCCTTCGCGCACATACTTCTTGATGACGTCCGAGTCCCACGCGGTAAGCGCCACATCCGGGGTCAGACCTTCTTCGGCAAACAGTTCCACCAGTGACGCTGGGCCACTGAAGCTGAATGAATAGGTGACCAGCGGATACTTCGCGAGGTCGGCCATCGTGGGCTTTGTGACCTCGCCCAGCGGATGCCCCTGCGGCACGATAATCGCGCGGTGCCAGCGATAGCAGGGCAGGCGCACAATGCCGGCGAAGATCGGGCTTACGCCGGTGGCGATGGCGAAATCGATGCGGTCGGTGGCTGCGAGATCTGCGATCTGTTCGGAATTGCCTTGGTGCAGGTGCAGTCGCACCTTCGGGTACTTGTCGCGAAATCGTTTCAGCACCGGCGGCAGCACGTAGCGCGCCTGCGTGTGCGTGGTGGCGATGGACAACGTGCCGGCATCGTCTTTGCGAATCTCGGACGCCAGCGCCTTGATGCTGCGCGCCTGGCGCACGATCTGCGAGGCGCGGTCGATGACCTTGGTCCCCGCATCGGTGGGGCGGACCAGCGCGCGGCCCTTGCGTTCAAACAGCTGGAAGCCGAGTTCGTCCTCGAGCTGTTTCAATTGCTTGCTGACGCCGGGCTGCGCGGCGTGCAACACGCGCGCCGCCTGGGTGATGTTCAAGTCGTTCTCGGCTACGGCCACGAGATAGCGCAGCTGGATGAGTTTCATCGGGGGAACGACATCCGGATTGGTGGGCCGGCGGGGAGGATGAGAGTCAAAAATTCGTCGAGGGGTCAACTTTCCCGACTCTCACTGTCCCCGCGGCCCGGAACGAAGCGTACGCGGCGTTCCGCCGTGCACGAACTAACCATTGCTTCTCGTTGAATTCCGTTTTGATCGGACCCGGCCTTTACTGCGCGTAGATCTGGTCGAATACGCCGCCGTCACCGAAGTGTTCTCTCTGCGCCTTGGCCCACCCGCCGAAATCCTTGATCGTCACGAGCTCGAGCTTGGGGAACAGCTCGGCGTGCTTCGCGGCGACTTCCGCATTGCGCGGGCGGTAGTAGTTGCGCGCCGCGATTTCCTGGCCTTCCGGCGTGTAGAGGTACTTGAGGTATTCCTCGGCTACGGTGCGCGTGCCGCGGCGCAGGACGACCTTGTCGACCACGGCTACGGAAGGTTCGGCAAGAATGCTGATCGACGGAATCACGATCTCGAACTTGTCCGGGCCAAGTTCCTTCACGGCGAGCCAGGCTTCGTTCTCCCACGAGATGGCGACGTCGCCGATGCCACGCTGCGCGAAGGTGGTGGTCGAACCGCGCGCGCCCGTGTCGAGCACCGGCACATTCTTGAACAACTTGCTGACGAAGGTGCGCGCCGTGGCGTCGCTGCCGCCCGGCTGCTTCTTCGCCCAGGCCCAGCCCGCGAGGTAGTTCCAGCGCGCACCACCCGAGGTCTTCGGATTCGGCGTGATCACCGATATGCCGCTGCGCGCGAGATCGCCCCAATCCTTGATGTTCTTCGGGTTGCCCTTGCGAACCAGAAAGACAATCGTCGAGGTGTACGGCGCCGAATGATCCGGCAGGCGCTCTTCCCAGTTCACCGGGAGTAGTTTGCCCTGCGTCGCGATCGCGTCGATGTCGGCGGCGAGAGCCAGCGTGACGACGTCGGCGGACAGGCCGTCGATCACCGAGCGCGCCTGGCGGCCGGAGCCACCGTGCGACTGGTTGATCTTCACGGTGTCGCCGGTCTTCTTTTTCCAGTACTCGGCGAACGCCTTGTTGAAATCCACGTACAGCTCGCGCGTCGGGTCGTACGAAACGTTGAGCAGCGTGACTTCGGCGGCGCCGGCCGTGTTGCCGATGCCGGCGGCGAGGGCGGCAGCCCCCAGGCTCACCAGCAGTTTGTGTTTCCA
>DATHJZ010000003.1:0-2279 GCA_035286365.1 Steroidobacteraceae bacterium
GGGCGGTTTTCGGCGAGCACCGCGAGGTTGCGATCGAGGATGAGCCCGCGCTGCGCGGGCAGCGGCTCGACCCGCACGCGATTGCCCTGCGACAACTCGGCGTAGTAGTCGTAGCGCACGACCTGCAGCACCACCAGCCGACCGATGAGCAGCAACGTGAGCCCGACGACGACAAAGGCGGCCACGAACGCGCGCTGCTCGAACAGGCGCTGTTCGGCCCAGTGATCCTTGATGCGGACGGTACCCATGGGGTCTCGGGTACTCCTAACTACGCGAGTGGGTGCGGCCCAGCAGCAGCGCGACGAACGGCCACAACATGGCGCCGACCATGGGCTGGATCCAGCGCCACGGCGCGGGCGCCGAATGACCGCTCCAACCCTCGATGCCCCAGACGATGAACTCGTTGAGCGTGAGCACCGCGAACACGAACAGTGACTGCTGCACCAGGGTCTGGTTGCGCAGGCGTTGATGCAGGCTCATCGCGATGTAAGCGACGGTAATGGCCGCCAGTGCGTTCTGGCCCAACACGTTGCCCTTGAACACGTCGAGCGCGAGACCAGCCAGGAACGGCGCGAAGATTCCGCCCGCGTGCGGCGCGTAGATGCTCCAGTAGACGACGACCAGCGCCATGAACGACGGCCGCACGACCGTGATCCAGTCGGGCAGCGGCAGCACCTGGATGATCAGACCGAGCAACAGCGTGAAGCTCACGGCCCAGCGAGGTTCGCCGCGCGACATGTTCATGTGGCGGGTGCCTCGGTGGTCGATGGGCCGGGATCCGGCGCCGCCGGAGGCGGTGTTTCGGGGACCGGTTTCTCAGGATTCGGCGTAGCGGGGCTGGCCGCTTCCGGACCTGGCGTCCCCGGGTTGATGTCCGCTGGCTTCGCCGCCGCAGGTTTCGTCGCCGGTTTGGGTTTCGGTTTCGGTGCCGCCGGCTGCGTCGCTTCGGTTTTCGGCGGCGTCACTGCCAGCGCCTCAGCGGTGGCGGGGGCGGCGGGATGTCCGGGTCGTTCCCAGATGAACAGCACTTCGCGATCGGAGTCGACGTGCGCGAGCGGCACCGCATGAATCTGCGCCAGCGGTTGTGCGGGATCGCGCTCCACCCTGGTGACGCGCGCGACCGGCAGGCCGTATGGGAACACCTGGCCGAGACCCGAAGTGACCAGCACGTCGCCGACCTTCACGTCATAGTTCTGCGGCACGTAGGGTAGTTCGAGCGCGGTGCTGCGCCCGGTGCCGAGCGCGATGGTGCGCACGCCGGAGCGCAGAACCTGCACGGGCAGTGCGTGCTCGGCGTCGGTGATCAGGATGATCTCGGAGCTGAACGGGCCGATGCGAAAGACCTGCCCGATCACGCCCTCGCCGGTGATCACGGGTTGCGAGCGATACACGCCCGAGTTGCCGCCGCGATTGACCAGCAGGCGCTGACGCAGCGCCGATACTTCGACGTTGATCACTTCGCCGACGAGGCGCTTCTCGATGACCTCGGGCAATACGCCGTTGAGGCCGCGCAGTGTCGCGTTTTCAGTCTGCAGTGCGGCCTGACGCATGGTGATGAGTTGCTGATCGCGCAGTTGATTGCGCAGCGTGTCGACTTCCTTCTGCAGGGCCTCGCGGGTCGCGAAACTTTCCTGCAGCCAGCGCCACGCCGCGGACGGGGAGTTGACCGCGAGCTGCAGTGGATAGACTGCCGCCTGCAGGCCGTAACGTGCGGTGTCGAGCCAGCCGCCGCTGCGGTCATAGAACATGAGCACGACCGACAGAATGGCGTAACAAAAGAACCGGACACCAAAGGACGGGCCGCGTCCGCCTCCGATGCGGCTGCTGCCGCTGCCGAATACGGCCACGGGTTATTCGAGGCCGAAGCTTCCCGGCCCGACCGAGTCCTGGAGCTCGAGAATGCGGCCGCCGCCGCGTGCCACACAGGTGAGCGGATCTTCGGCGATGACTACCGGCAAGCCGGTCTCTTCCATGAGTAGTTTGTCGATGTCGCGCAGCAGGGCGCCGCCACCGGTGAGCACGATGCCGCGCTCCGCCACGTCCGCACCGAGTTCTGGAGGAGTCTGCTCGAGCGCCTGCTTCACGGCGCCGACGATGCCCTGCAGGGGTTCCTGCAGCGCTTCGAGAATTTCATTCGAGTTGAGCGTGAAGCTGCGCGGTACACCCTCGGAGAGGTTGCGGCCCTTCACGGAAAGTTCGCGCACCTGCTGGCCTGGATAGGCGGCGCCGATTTCGATCTTGATGCGCTCGGCGGTGGCTTCACCGATGAGGATGCCGTA
>DATHJZ010000004.1:0-2377 GCA_035286365.1 Steroidobacteraceae bacterium
TTGTTGCCGAGCTTGGCCACCTCCTCGTGGGCGCGGCCCAGCGACAGGTGCAGGAACCCGAGTGGGTCGAGGATGGGTTGTGGCGTGTGCCAGAACGCCTCGACCAGCACCTTGATGGCGGTCTCGGCGGCCTTGGCGCCATCGGAATGACCGCCCATGCCATCGATCACGACCAGCAGGGCCGAGTGCTCGGAGACCGCGACGGAGACGCGATCCTGATTGTCGCTGCGACAACCTAGCAGGCTGACTTCGGCGTATTCGATGCGCAAGGCGTGATGGGGGGTCTGATAAACTGCCGCGCAGTCTACTGCACGCCGCTCCCCAAAGGCCTGAGAACTTCAAGCGCAATGATCGCAAGCATGACGGGATTCGCACGTCGCGAACTGACGGGCAGTTGGGGCACCCTCACGTGCGAGATCCGCAGCGTGAATCACCGCTACCTGGAGCCCGGATTCCGACTTCCCGAAGAGCTCCGGCCGCTCGAGTCCGACTTGAGGCAACTGCTCGCGAAACACCTCAAACGCGGCAAGGTCGACTGCACCCTGCACCTGCGCAGCGTACAGGCGTCCGAGCGCGAGCTGCGCATCGACGCGGCCGCGCTGGCCCGAGTTGCCGCAGCCGTCGGACAAGTCTCACGCGCCGTCCCGGGCTCGACCGTCGATGCGATCGAAGTGCTGCGCTGGCCTGGCGTCATCGAAGCGGCGAATCCGGACTCGGAAGCCTTGTTAGGCGCCGGCCGCACCGTGTTCCAGCAGACGGTGGAAGAACTCGGGGCGATGCGGCTGCGCGAAGGCAAGCGCCTCTGCGACCTCATCGAGCAACGCTGCGCCGGCATCGGAACGCTGGTCACCCAGGTGCGCGCGAGACTGCCGGAAATCCAGGCCCGCGTGCGTACGCGGCTGCATGAACGCGTGGCGGAACTGCTTGCCACGGTCGACCGCGATCGCATCGAAACGGAGATCGTGCTGCAGCTGCAGCGGCTCGATGTCGCTGAAGAACTCGATCGCCTCACCGGCCACATCGAAGAAACGCGCCGGGTCATGGGCGCGGGCGAAGGTGCGGGCCGCCGGCTCGACTTCCTCATGCAAGAGCTCAATCGCGAGGCCAACACGCTGGCTTCGAAATCACAGGACCTGGACACCACCCGCATCACGGTCGACATGAAAGTGCTGATCGAGCAGATGCGCGAACAGGTGCAGAACGTCGAATGAGCGCCGCACGGCGTGGCTCGCTGTTCGTCATCGCCGCGCCCTCGGGTGCCGGCAAGACCACCCTGGTCAAAGCGGTCGTCGCGCGCGATCCCGCGCTGCGCGTCTCCGTCTCGCACACCACGCGCAAGCAGCGCGAGCGGGAAGTGCCGGGCCGCGACTACAACTTCGTCACGGTCGACGAATTCAAACGGCTGCGCGATGCGGGCGAATTCCTCGAACACGCGCAGGTGTTCGACAATTCCTACGGCACCGGTCGTGCGCAGGTCGAAGCGCTGCGTAGCGCGGGGCACGACGTGATCCTCGAGATCGACTGGCAGGGCGCCCGCCAGGTGCGCGCCGCGCAACCCGACTGCAAATCGGTGTTCATCCTGCCGCCCTCGCGACGCGAACTCGAGACCCGCCTGCGCAACCGCAAGACCGACAGCGACGCGGTGATCGAGCGTCGATTGCGCGATTCGATCGCCGATATGTCGCATTTCGCCGAGTTCGATTGCGTCATCGTCAACGACGATTTCGAATCCGCGGTCCGGCAGCTGCTGGAAGTCCTGCGCGGCGCCGCCGGTTTCGCCGCGGATCGTGCCGAGCTCAAGCCACTGCTGGCCGAGCTTCTGGCCTGAACGGCGCGCCGGGCCGCTGAATCACGTGTCCGAGGCTCGCCGGCGGGTGCAAATCCCGGCAAAACCACGCGTTTTTCCAGTAGACTTTGTTCCCCCCGCAAGCTTGCGAAGTCGAGAGATTCATGGCCCGTATTACCGTCGAAGACTGCCTGCCGAACGTCGAAAACATCTTTCAGCTCGTGTTGCTGGCCGCTGCGCGCGCGCGCCGCCTCGCCAATGGTGCCGAACCGACCGTACCCTGGGAAAACGACAAGCCGACCGTGGTCGCGCTGCGCGAGATCGCCGAAGGCAACATCACGCCCGACATGCTGCGCGAGCCCGAGCCACCGCCGCCGGAAGCCACTTTGCCCGACGCCGATAACCAATCCCTGTTCCGTGCGCCGCAATTCGGCCTGCAAGGCGATCGTGACGTTCAGGAATAGATCGTCCGCCTGATCCTTCCCTAAGGAGCGCCCGCGCCGCCATGGATTATGCGTCGACGCTCCTTCAGCTTCTGCCCAGTGCCCGGCGACTGCCGGGCCTGCGCGAGCTGCTCAACAGCATCGAGAC
>DATHJZ010000005.1:0-10031 GCA_035286365.1 Steroidobacteraceae bacterium
GATGATGTCCACCAACAACATCCTGTCGCCCGCCAACGGCGACCCGATCATCGTTCCGTCGCAGGACGTCGTGCTCGGCCTGTACTTCATGACCCGCGAGAAAGTCGGCGCCAAGGGCGAAGGCATGATGTTCTCGGACACACAGGAAGTGCACCGCGCCTATGAAGGCCGGCAGATCGAACTGCAGGCCAAGGTCAAGGTGCGCGTGCGCGAGTGGTCGAAGAGCCTCGAGGGCGTATTCACCGAGAAGGTGCGCGTCGTCAACACCACGGTTGGCCGTTCGCTGCTGTCCGAGATTCTGCCGAAGGGTCTGTCCTTCGATCTCGTGAACCAGGACATGACGAAGAAGATCATCTCCGCGACGATCAACGCGTGTTATCGCGCGCTGGGCCTCAAGGACACGGTCATCTTCGCCGACCAGTTGATGTACACGGGCTTCCAGTACGCCACCCGTTCCGCGGTCTCGTTCGGAATCGACGACATCATCATTCCGGAACAGAAGACCAAGATCGTCGCGGCCGCCGACAAGGACGTGAAGGAAATCCAGGACCAGTATTCCTCGGGTCTGGTCACGAACGGCGAGCGCTACAACAAGGTGGTCGACATCTGGTCGCGCGCGAACGATCAGGTCGCGAAAGCGATGATGGAAAAGCTCGGCGTCGAAGATGCGATGGATTCGTACGGCAAGATGCAGAAGCAGAAGTCGTTCAACTCGATCTTCATGATGGCCGACTCCGGCGCCCGCGGCAGCGCGGCGCAGATCCGCCAGCTCGCCGGCATGCGCGGCCTGATGGCCAAGCCCGACGGCTCGATCATCGAGACTCCGATCACGGCCAACTTCCGCGAGGGTCTGAACGCCCAGCAGTACTTCATCTCGACGCACGGCGCCCGCAAGGGTCTGGCCGACACGGCGCTGAAGACGGCGAACTCGGGCTATCTCACAAGGCGCCTCGTCGACGTCGCACAGGATCTCGTGGTCACCGAGCCGGATTGCGGCACGAAGCTGGGTCTCACGGTCATGCCGCTGGTCGAAGGCGGTGACGTGGTCGAAGCGCTCGGCGAACGCGTGCTGGGTCGTACCGTGGTCGAAGACATCCTCAAGCCGGGCACCGACACCGTGTTGCTGCCGGTGGGCACGCTCATCGACGAAAAGATGGTGCGTCTCATCGAACAGGAAGGCGTGGACGTCGTCCAGGTCCGTTCGCCCATCACCTGCAAGACGCGCTACGGCGTATGCGCCACCTGCTACGGACGCGACGTCGCTCGCGGCCGGCAGATCAACATCGGCGAAGCGGTCGGTGTCATGGCGGCGCAGTCGATTGGCGAGCCGGGCACGCAGCTCACGATGCGCACGTTCCACATCGGTGGTGCCGCGTCACGAGCGGCGGCCGCGTCGTCCCTCGAAGTTCGCAACAAGGGCACGCTGCGCTTCCACAACGTGAAGACCGTGCAGCACGAAAAGGGTCACCTGGTCGCGGTGTCGCGATCGGGCGAGATCGGCGTGGTCGACGAGTTCGGCCGCGAGCGCGAGCGCTACAAGATCCCGTACGGCGCGGTGATCAATTCGAAGGAAGGCGACAAGGTCGTCGGCGGCCAGATCGTCTCGACCTGGGATCCGCACACCCACCCCGTGATCACGGAAGTGGGCGGTCACATCAAGTTCCAGGATTTCGTGGACGGCATGACCGTCACCACGCAGGTGGACGAAGTCACGGGCCTGAGCTCGACCGTGGTGCTCGATTCCAAGCAGCGCGGCGGCAAGGATCTTCGCCCCACGGTGAAGCTCATCAATGCCAAGGGCAAGGAAGCCACCTTCGCGAACACCGACATTCCGGCCGTATACACGCTCCCCCCGGGCGCGTTGATCGCGCTGGAAGACAACGCACGCGTTTCGGTCGGTGACGTCATCGCCCGCATCCCGCAGGAATCCTCGAAGACCCGTGACATCACCGGCGGTCTGCCGCGCGTCGCGGATCTCTTCGAAGCCCGCAAACCGAAAGACCCGGCAATTCTTGCCGAGAAGAGCGGCACAGTGAGCTTCGGCAAGGAAACCAAGGGCAAGCGTCGCCTGGTCATCACCGGCGAGGACGCGGAGAAGTACGAAGAGCTGATCCCGAAGTGGCGCCAGCTCAACGTGTTCGAAGGCGAAGGCGTGACGCGCGGCGAAGTGATCGCCGACGGCGAGCTGAACCCGCACGACATCCTGCGCCTGCAGGGCGTCGAGGCGCTGGCCAACTACCTCGTGCGCGAGATCCAGGACGTCTATCGCCTGCAGGGCGTGAAGATCAACGACAAGCACATTGAAGTGATCATCCGCCAGATGCTGCGCAAGACCGAGGTGCTCGAGATCGGTGACTCCACCTATCTGAAGGGCGAACAGCTCGATCGCGGCCGCGCGAACATGATGAACGAGCGCCTGGCGAAGGACAGCAAGACGCCGGCGACCCTGCAGCCCGTGCTGCTCGGCATCACCAAGGCGTCGCTGGCCACCGAGTCGTTCATCTCGGCGGCTTCGTTCCAGGAAACCACCCGCGTCCTCACGGAAGCGGCGGTGCGTGGCCTCAAGGACGATCTGCGCGGACTCAAGGAAAACGTCATCGTGGGGCGTCTGATCCCGGCCGGCACCGGCTTTGCTGCCCATGAGCATCGCCGCGCCAAGGCGGACGCCAACGATCGCGGCAGCTTCATGGATGTAGGCGGCGGCGTCGCCGACATCGATGACGGCGGCTCGGTCGGTGAGGGCGCTGCTGTAGAAGGCTAGTACGCGTCAGGAAGAGAAGAGATAGAGGCCGGCAGAAATGCCGGCCTCTTGCTTTGCGCAACGTCACGACCCGGCGTTTTCTTTTGGCGACACCGGCAGGGCTAACCACTGCGCGGTGCACTGGCCGGTGGGCTGCGACCAGTAGTGGATGGACGCGCTGTCTCGAGGTAGACAGACGTCCACCCCATCGAGCGCATTGGCTGCCGGGTGTTCACGCTATCATTGTCTTTCAGCTGTCCATGTTGCGACGCGATGGACAATAAGACAATCGCCGAGCCAACGCCGTTCGCCTAACCACTTGGCGTCCCTCAAACGCAACACGTGGCGAAATTCACACCGCGCTGCGCGCGCATTCACTTAGTATCCGACCCCGAGGGGACTCATGCGGAGGGACTCGCTGCACGCCAGGGAAAGCGGGGGTGCGGAGAGAAACGTCATGAGTTCGCGATGAAGAGCGTGGTCAATAGTTGAAGAACTAAAGACGGGAGCACTCAATCATGGCGAGGAATACTCAGTTGCCTGGCAACGGGGATTTTCTGCGGTCCGAACTAAGCAGGTCAATTCACAACGTACTGAATCGAAAACAGGAAGCCTTGTTAGGCATCGTCGGTGGCGCGATGTTGCTGGGCACGGTGCCTGTGTTGGCACAGGAACAGTCGAGCCAGGAGCTCGAAGAAGTCGTCGTCACGGGTCTGCGCGGCAGCTTGCAGGCGTCGATGGAGACCAAGCGCGACGCGATCGGCGTCGTGGATGCGATCAATGCCGAGGACATCGGCAAGTTCCCCGATTCCAATCTCAGCGAATCGCTGCAACGCATCACCGGTATTTCGATCAGCCGGCGTGACGGCGAAGGTGCGCTGGTGACGGCGCGCGGCTTCGGCGCCGAATTCAACATGGTGACGCTGAACGGCCGAATGATGCCGGCAGCGGATGCCTACTCGGGCAACCAGGGTACCTCGCGTGCGTTCAACTTCGCGAACCTCGCCTCGGAAGCGGTGAGCGCGGTCGAGGTCTACAAGACCAGCAAGGCCAACATCGCCACCGGCGGCATCGGCGCCACGGTGAACATCAAGACGGCGCGGCCGCTCGACGGCGCTGCCGGATTCACCGGCAGCTTCGGTCTGAAGGCCGTGAACGACACGACCGCGGTCACGGGCGATGACATCACGCCGGAAGTCTCCGGCATCTTCAGCTTCGCCAACGACAGTCAGACCTTCGGTATCGGCCTTTCCGGCAGCTACCAGAAACGCGACAGCAGTTCGGCGCAGGCGGATGAAAACGACTGGCGCATCCAGCGCTGGGTCACCCCCGGACAGCCGGGATCGATGGAGCTCACGCCAGGGGCGGTGGTCACCAACGCGCCGGCGGTCGGGCAGCTGTACGGCCTGCCTAACAACGTCGTGTATCACTTTTCGGATCGCGAACGCGAACGCATCAACGGTCAGCTGACCGTGCAGTTCGCGCCGACCGAAAACATGACCTTCACGGCCGACTACACCTACGCCGACAATCACCTGGAAGAGCTGCGCGGCGACCAGGGTCTGTGGTTCATCCGTACCGCAAACGCGGTGACGTTCGACACGGGCCACGAAGTGGCCACGCCGACGTTCATCTCCGAAGACGTTTACCAGTCCAAGGACACGAGCTACGGCCAGGAATTGCGCGATCAGACCAACACGCTCAATTCCATCGGCTTCAACGCCGAGTTCAAGCCGACCGATTCGTTCACACTGGGCTTCGACGTTCACAAATCGAAGATGGAGAGTCTGCCGACCGGCTGGAACGGTAGCGGCGGCGTCATCTTCGTGGTCGCCGGCGCGGTGGTAGATACGCAGGCGTTCGAGTTCAACAACAAGCTGCCGAAGTTCCAGTACACCGTAGACGACTCCTTCATCATGGGAGACGCGGACAACAATCCGGCGACGCCGGATACGGTCATCAAGACGCTCGGCAACAACAACGGCGTGCTCGACATCGGCGATCTTGGCAGCCAGCCGCTGCGGCTGTTCTACCAGGACCAGGTCACCGACATCACGCAGGCGAGACTCGATGGCGGGTTCGAGTTCGAAGACGGCAAAGTGCAGTTCGGCGTCGAAACCCGCTCGATGGAAATGCATCAGCGCGGTTCGGAGGCCTACTTCCCGCTGGGCGACTGGGGCATTGGTACGCCCGGTGAAATCCCGGACGACCTCGTGCAGAACTTCTGCGTGGTGTGCCAGTTCGACGACTTCAGCAACTCGGACATCGCGCAAGTCGGCTTCAAGGCGAATCCGATTCCGCTCGCGGAGTGGGCGGCGGACGCGTATGGAATCAACCCGGTCGCATCACGCGACTACAACCAGAACAACACGGTCAAGGAAGACACCAAGTCCGTTTACTTCCAGATAGGCATGACCGGCACTCTCGCCGGCCGGCCGACGCATACCCTGATCGGTGCGCGCTACGAGAAGACCGACGTCGAATCGACTTCTCTGTTGCTCGTGCCGACCAATATCGTCTGGACGGACAACAACGACTTCCGCATCGATCGTGCGACTACGCAAACGCCGCTCGAAGGGCAGATCGATTACAGCCACCTGTTGCCGAGTCTCGACTTCGACGTCGGGGTCACGGACAACCTCAAGGCGCGCTTCTCGTACAGCAAGACGATTGCGCGCGCGCAGTACGATCAGCTGCGCGCGGCCGTGAACATCGGTGGCTCGAACGCACCGACCATCAACGGTGGTGTGCCTGGTGCGTCGCAAACCAATCCGGCGCTCGTACCGCTCGAGTCGAACAACATCGATCTGTCTCTCGAGTGGTACTTCGGCGAGAGCAGCTATCTCGCGGCGGGTGCATTCGAGAAGCGGGTGGCCAACTTCATCGGCACCGAGCAGGTGGAGTCGACGTTCTTCGGCATTCGCGACGTGACGAACGGTCCACGCGCCATCGCGGCACGCGATGCGGTGCTGGCGTTGCCAACGTCGATTCGTCCGGCGGGCGCGCCGGTGAACGAAACGGAATTGTTCGTGATGGCCGCCATCCTGGACAATCCGGCGGCCTTCCCGGGCGGCGCTGCCGACTACACCGGCGATGGCTTGCAGGCGACGCAGATCGCTCAGATCTACGATATGACGGCGAATGCGTCCGATCCGGAAACGGTGTTCCTCACCAGCCGGCCGATCAACAACAAGGAAGCCAAGTTGCACGGCTTCGAGTTGGCGGGTCAGCACTTCTTCGGTGATTCCGGGTTCGGCCTGCAGGCGAACTACACCGTCGTGCGCGGCGACGTGGAGTACGACAACGATGCCGATCCGAGCGTCAACCAGTTCGCGTTACCGGGCCTGTCCGATTCGGCCAACCTGGTGGCGATGTACGAGAAGTTCGGGCTGTCGGTGCGACTCGCCTGGAACTGGCGCGACGAGTACCTGCTGAGCTCCAACCGCGGTTCGGGCCGAAGCCCCGAATACGTCGAGGCGTATCAGCAGTTCGACCTTTCGGTCGGATACGACATCAACGACCATCTGGCGCTGACCTTCGAGGGTCTGAATCTGACCGGCGAAGACATCCGCACGCATGGCCGTTCGGTGAGTCAGTTCTGGTATCTCGAGGAACTGGGGCCGCGTTACGCATTGGGCGCCCGCTTCAAGTTCTGAGCGGCTGACAATGTAGCGATAGGGCGGGGCCGCTGGCGACAGCGGCCCCGTTTTTCATCGTGAGAACCGGCACTTCCGGCTCAGCGGCCGGTAGCCTTGCGCCGATGGCGAGAAATACTGGAAGAAGGCCTGCTGAACCAAGGGTGTTCAAGAAGGCTCCGGGCAACGAGAGAGCCCCATAGAGCCACCGAAACAGGCTCCCGGCAGCCGTACTCCCCTCCTTTATATGTGCCGGAACCCGGGAGCCGGCGACGAGCATGTTTTTGCGCCGCAGCATTCGTTGACACCCCCGAGTCACAAACCTAGAATCGCCGGCCTTTGTCGCTCCACCCCCAAACCGGGCGGGGCGTAAATAGCGGACAAATCCACCGGGCCGACCTCTGAAAAGGCGTCGGCCCGGTGTTTTCTCGTCCGCAAGGGATGTCGTATCCCGCGTCCGAATCAAGAACCTGGAGTAAGCATGGCCACAACCGGTCAGTTGATCGCGAATCCGCGTCGCGTCAACAAAGAGAAGACGAAAGTCCCCGCGCTCGGCGCGTCACCGCAGAAGCGCGGCGTCTGCACGCGCGTGTACGCGACGACCCCGAAGAAGCCGAACTCGGCCATGCGCAAAGTGGCGCGTGTTCGCCTCGTCAACGGTTACGAAGTTTCTTCGTACATCGGCGGCGAAGGCCACAACCTCCAGGAACACTCGGTGGTGCTCATCCGCGGCGGTCGCGTGAAAGACCTCCCGGGTGTTCGTTATCACACCGTGCGCGGCACGCTCGATTGCGCCGGCGTCGGCAATCGCAAGCAGGGCCGCAGCAAGTACGGCGCCAAGCGCGCCAAGAAGTAAGGGGCTAACTAATGTCACGTCGCACAGCAGCTCCGGTCCGTCACATCCTGCCGGACCCGAAATTCAACAACGACATGCTCGCCAAGTTCATGAACGTCGTCATGAAGAGCGGCAAGAAGTCGGCCGCCGAACGCATCATCTACGGGGCGATCGACCGTATCGTCGAGAAGACCGGCAAGCCCGGCACCGATGCGCTCGCGATGCTGACCGCCGCGCTCGACAACGTGAAGCCGGTCGTCGAGGTGAAGTCGCGCCGCGTCGGCGGCGCCACCTACCAGGTGCCCGTCGAAGTACGCTCGCAGCGCCGCCAGACGCTCGCGATGCGCTGGCTCATCGAAGCCGCGCGCGATCGCAGCGAGAAGTCGATGGCGTTCCGTCTCGCCCATGAGCTCATGGATGCCGCCGAAAACCGCGGCGCCGCCGTGCGCAAGCGCGAAGACACGCATCGCATGGCTGAAGCCAACAAGGCGTTCGCTCACTACCGCTGGTAAGCGAATCACCGGCTTCAGCAGTTTCATGCCTCGACATACGCCCATAGAGCACTATCGGAACATCGGCATTTCGGCGCACATCGACGCCGGGAAGACGACCACGACCGAGCGCATCCTTTTCTACACGGGCGTTTCTCACAAGATCGGTGAGGTCCATGACGGCGCGGCCGTCATGGACTACATGGAACAGGAACAGGAACGCGGCATCACGATCACGTCGGCCGCGACCACGTGTTTCTGGAAGGGAATGGACCAGTCCTTCCCCGAACACCGCATCAACATCATCGACACGCCCGGGCACGTCGACTTCACGATCGAAGTCGAGCGATCCTTGCGCGTGCTCGACAGCGCGGTCGCCTTGTTCGATTCGGTGGCCGGCGTGCAGCCGCAGTCGGAAACGGTGTGGCGGCAGATGAACCGCTACAACGTGCCGCGCATCGCGTTCGTCAACAAGATGGACCGCGCCGGCGCGGATTTCCTGCGCGTCGTCGACATGATCCGCGCGCGCCTGCGTGCCAACCCCGTGCCCATCCAGCTGCCGATCGGCGCGGAAGATTCCTTCGAAGGGGTCATCGACCTCATCAAGATGAAGGCTATCTACTGGGACATGGAAACCCAGGGCATGAAATTCGAGTTCCGCGAGATCCCGGCCGCCCTCAGGGCAGACGCCGAGAAATATCGCGCGCTCATGACCGAAGCCGCC
This sequence comes from Steroidobacteraceae bacterium, assembly GCA_035286365.1. Lineage (GTDB taxonomy): Bacteria > Pseudomonadota > Gammaproteobacteria > Steroidobacterales > Steroidobacteraceae > CADEED01. Next base: position 8,426 of record DATHJZ010000005.1, read on the forward strand.
GCCGAGGGCAACGACGCGCTCACCGACAAATATCTGAACGGCGGGACGCTCTCCGAAGAGGAGATCAAACAGGGACTCAAGGCGCGCTCGCTCAAGAACGAAATCGTGATCTGCATGTGCGGCACCGCGTTCAAGAACAAGGGCGTGCAGGCGCTGCTCGACGCCGTCATCGAATTCATGCCGTCGCCGATCGAGATGCCGCCCACCAAGGGGCTCTCGGAGCGCGGCGAAGCCATCACGCGTACCGCGCGCGATGAAGAGCCGTTCTCTGCGCTGGCCTTCAAGATCCTCAACGATCCGTTCGTCGGCAACCTCACGTTCTTCCGTGTCTATTCGGGCACGCTCAATTCGGGCGACACGGTGTACGTGCCGACGAAGTCGAAGAAAGAGCGCATCGGACGGCTGCTGCAGATGCACGCCAACGAGCGCAGCGAGATCAAGGAAGTGCGCGCCGGCGATATTGCCGCGGCCGTCGGTCTCAAAGACGTTTACACCGGCGATACGCTCTCCGATCTCGAGAAGGTCATCACCCTCGAGAAAATGAACATTCCGATCCCGGTCATCTCGGTGGCCGTGGAACCGAAGACGCAGGCCGACCAGGAAAAGATGAGCGTGGCGCTGCAGCGACTCGCGAAGGAAGATCCCTCATTCCGCGTGGCGACGGATGAAGAATCCGCGCAGACCATCATCTCCGGCATGGGCGAGTTGCACCTCGAAATCATCGTCGACCGCATGCGGCGCGAGTTCAAGGTCGAAGCCAACGTCGGCAAGCCGCAGGTCGCCTACCGCGAAACCATTCGCGCCAAGGTCGAGAGCGAAGGCAAGCACATCAAGCAGTCTGGTGGCCGCGGCCAGTTCGGTCACGTGTGGCTCAAGATCGAGCCCAACGAACAGGGCAAGGGCAACGAATTCATCAACGGGATCCAGGGCGGCAGCGTGCCGCGCGAGTTCATCCCGGCCGTCGAGAAAGGCATCAAGGAAGTCGTCGAGACGGGCGTGATGGCCGGATATCCGGTGGTCGACACCAAGGTCACACTGTTCGACGGTTCGTACCACGACGTCGACTCGGACGAAATTTCCTTCCGCATGGCCGCGATCTTCGGTTTCAAGGATGGCTTCCGCAAAGCGAAGCCGGTGATCCTCGAGCCCATCATGAAGGTCGAGGTCGTGACGCCCGAGGATTACATGGGCGACGTGATCGGCGATCTGAATCGCCGCCGCGGCCAGATCCAGGGCATGGAAGACACGCCGGCCGGCAAGACGGTCACGGCGGAAGTACCGCTTTCGGAAATGTTCGGTTACGCGACCACCGTGCGCTCGATGAGCCAGGGCCGCGCGACCTTCACGATGGAATTTTCCAGGTACATGGAAGTTCCGCCGAACATCGCCGATGGCATCATCAATAGATAGTTTCAACAGTTAGCCGGATAAAACTCTTCAGGAGCTCGTCGTCATGTCGAAGGAAAAGTTCGAACGCAACAAACCCCACGTCAACGTAGGCACGATCGGCCACGTGGACCATGGCAAGACGACGCTGACGGCGGCGTTGACGAAGGTGATGGCCGATACGAACGGTGGTTCGTACATGGCGTACGACCAGATCGAC
>DATHJZ010000006.1:0-31480 GCA_035286365.1 Steroidobacteraceae bacterium
AATTGCTGAACAAGCGCGCCGGGCTCACCGGCCTCACCGGCACTGGCGACCTGCGCGAGATCGAGCGGCGCGCCGCGGACGGCGACGAACACTGCCGGCTCGCCATCAGCCTCTATACCCACCGCATCCGCAAGTATCTCGGCGCCTACGCCACCGTCATGGGCGGCGTGGACGCGATCGCTTTCACCGGCGGCGTGGGTGAACACAGCGCGCTGGTCCGCCATCGTTGCCTGCAACGACTCGGATTTCTCGGCGCCACCCTCGACGAAGATCGCAATCGCGATGCGCGCGTCAGCGCCGAACTTCCGGTTGTCGAGATATCGACGAACGAGTCGCGCGTGCGCATCCTGGTGTTGCTTGGCGACGAGGAGTTCGCGATGGCCCGCGATGCCGCGAAACTGCTCGCTTCGCCGGATCGGCCCGTCGCGAACCCACGCATTCCCATCGCTGTTTCGGCTCGGCATGCGCACCTCACCCAGGCGACGATCGAGCAGTTGTTTGGCGCCGGCCATCGCCTGCAGCCGAAGACTGCCTTGTCGCAGACCGGGCAATTTTCCGCGCAGGAGACGGTGCGTGTCATAGGACCGCGCGGCGAGCTTCCCCATGTGCGGCTCATGGGGCCGCCGCGTGCGCATGACCAGGTCGAAATCTCCCGCAGCGATGAGTTCACGCTCGGGATCGACGCGCCGGTGCGCATTTCGGGCGATCTCGCCAACACACCGGGCGCAACGCTCGAGGGCCCGCAGGGGCGCGTCACCCTATCCGGCGGCGTGATCTGCGCGCGGCGCCACATCCACATGAACCCGCGCGATGCCGAGTTGTTCGGCATTGCCGACTGCGACACCGTCTCGGTTCGAATAGATAGCCAGGGACGCGACCTGACGTTCGGCGACGTGAGCGTGCGCGTCTCACCGCAGTTCACGCTCGAGCTGCACCTCGATACCGATGAAGCGAATGCGGCCGAGGTGAAGGCGGGCGACTATGCCGAGCTGCTGAAGCCGACGCGCGGCCAGCGCGCCTAGGGAAACGCCGCGACTGGAAGAGAAGGCGGTGCCTGCCTATATCAATGTCACGACGCGTGGCGCCAGGATGCCACCGGATACGTGGGTCAATGGCGCAACGGAGCGAGAGAAAATGAGGCATCGAGAGTGACGACCATGAAGACGGCAACGCTTTCGCCGGACGAGTTGCGCCGCATCGATGCCTGGTGGCGCGCGGCGAACTACCTCTCGGTGGGACAGATCTTCCTGTTCGACAACCCGCTGCTCAAGCGGCCGCTCGCGGCGGGCGACGTGAAGCGCATGCTGCTCGGACACTGGGGCACGACGCCCGGCCAGAATTTCATCTACGCGCATCTCAATCGCGTCATCGTGAAATACGATCTCGACATGTTTTATATCTCCGGCCCCGGACACGGCGGCCCCGGACTGGTCGCCAACACCTACCTCGAAGGCACTTACAGCGAGGTCTATCCAAAAATCAGCCAGGACGAAGCGGGACTGCAGAAACTGTTCCTGCAATTCTCGTTTCCCGGCGGAATCCCGAGCCATGTTTCACCGGAATGCCCCGGATCTATTCACGAAGGCGGCGAACTCGGTTATTCGCTGAGCCACGCCTTCGGCGCGGCGTTCGACAATCCAGATCTCATCGTAGGTTGCGTGGTCGGCGACGGCGAGGCGGAAACCGGGCCGCTGGCGACGGCCTGGCATTCCAACAAGTTTCTCGATCCCGTAACCGACGGGGCGGTGCTGCCAATCCTGCATCTGAACGGCTACAAGATCGCCAATCCCACCTTGTTAGCCCGCATCTCTCGCGAAGAGCTCGAACAGTTGTTGCGCGGCTATGGCTGGACGCCCTATTTCGTGAGCGGTCACGAGCCCGCACTGATGCACGAGACCATGGCCGCGACTCTCGACACGGCTATCGAACAGATTCGCAGCATCCAGCGTGAAGCGCGCAAGCGGGAAAATACCTTGCGCCCGCGCTGGCCGATGATCGTGCTGGAATCGCCCAAGGGCTGGACCGGGCCGAAACTGGTCGATGGCAAGCAGGTGGAAGGCACGTTTCGTGCGCACCAGGTACCCCTGCAACCGCGCAAGCATGCGGCGCATTTGCGATTGCTCGAAGACTGGCTGAAGAGCTACCGGCCGGATGAGCTGTTCGACGAGCAAGGCCGGCTACGCACGGAGATCGCGGAATTGTCACCGCGCGGCGCGCGGCGCATGGGTTCGAATCCGCACGCCAACGGTGGCCTGCTGCTGCATGACCTTCACCTGCCCGATTTCCGCGACTACGCCATCGCGGTGGATGCGCCCGGAACACCCGGCCCCGGCGACACGCACGCCCTCGGGCCCTTTCTGCGCGACGTCGCGGCGCTCAACCAGGAGCTGCGAAACTTCCGCGTATTTGGCCCGGACGAAACCGCTTCCAATGGCCTCGGCGCGATGTTCGAGATGACCGATCGCCAATGGGACGCGGAAGCTGGCTCGGGCGACGATCATCTGGCGCGCACGGGGCGCGTACTCGACTCGATGTTGAGCGAGCATCAATGCGAGGGCTGGCTCGAGGGCTATCTACTGACCGGACGACACGGCCTGTTCAACTGCTACGAGGCCTTCATCCATGTCGTGGATTCGATGTTCAACCAGCATGCCAAGTGGCTGAAGGTCACCGCCGGATTGCCGTGGCGTCGCAAGCTCGCCTCGCTCAACTATCTGCTCGCTTCGCACGTCTGGCGCCAGGACCACAATGGCTTCTCGCACCAGGATCCGGGATTCATCGATCACGTCGTCAACAAGAAGGCGGACGTGGTACGCGTCTATCTGCCGCCGGATGCGAATTGCCTGCTGTCAGTTATGGACCATTGCCTGCGCAGCCGGCACTACGTCAACGTGGTCATCGCCGGCAAGCATCCCGCGCCGCAGTGGCTGCCGATGGCGGCCGCCGAACTGCATTGCACCGCGGGCATTGGTGTCTGGAAGTGGGCCAGCAGCGACCACGGCATGACGCCCGATGTGGTGATGGCCTGCTGCGGCGATGTGCCCACGCTCGAGACGCTCGCAGCGGTCGCCCTCCTGCGCGAGCACCTGCCCGAGGTGAAAGTGCGCGTCGTCAACGTGGTCGACCTCATGAAGCTGCAGCCACACTCCGCGCATCCGCACGGCCTCAGCGACCTCGAGTTCGACTCGCTCTTCACGACCGCCACTCCGGTGATATTCGCATTCCATGGATATCCGGCCCTGATCCACCGCCTCACTTACCGGCGCAACAATCACGACAACATCCACGTCCACGGCTACATGGAAGAAGGCACCATCACGACGCCGTTCGACATGACCGTGCTCAACGAACTCGACCGCTTTCACCTCGTCATCCGCGCGATCGACCGGCTGCCGCGCACCGGCGACCGCGGCATCGAGGTCCAGGAGCAGCTGCGCGAGAAGCTGCGCGCGCACAAGCGGCACATCTGCCAGTTCGGCGAGGACATGCCGGAGATTCGGGAGTGGCGATGGATCGAAACGGCCGCAGGATGACGAGCCCGAGGAGAGAAACCATGCAAGCGATTCACAGGATTCTCGTCGCCGTCAAGGATCCGCACGCGCGCCGCCAGCCCGGAGTCGAAAAGGCGATACGCATTGCGCGCACGCTCGACGCCTCGATCGAGTTGTTTCATGCGCTCTCGACTCCAGTGCTGCTCGACGTGCAGCCGCTCACCGGCACATCCCTGGGCGAGATCAAACGCGAGGCAAGCACACTTGCCAGGCAGCGGCTCGACAAACTCGTGGCGAGCGCGGCCCGGGAAGGAGTCGTCGCCACCCGCGCCGCGGAATGGGATTTTCCGCCGCACGAAGCCATCGTGCGCGCCGCCACGCGGTTTCGCGCGGACCTCATCATTGCCGAATGTCACCAGGGTCGCAGAACGGTCCCCTGGCTGATTCATCTCACCGATTGGGAGCTGCTGCGTACGAGTCGCGTCCCGGTGTTGCTGCTCAAGAACACGAAGGCCTGGGGCCGCGCCCCGGTGCTCGCGGCGGTTGATCCTTCACACGCCCACTCCAAACCTTCGGGCCTCGATCGCGAAGTGATTGCACAGGCCGGCCGCCTGGCCGAGGCAACGCGCTCCGCACTGCACCTGATGCATGCAAACTACCCGTCCTTCGTCGGCCTGACCTTGGGCGACCCGGCGATGGATGCCGCTTTGCTAGCGGCTTCGTACGAACAACAAAAGGAACAGAATCGCAAGGACTTCAGCGGCTTCGCCAGGAACGCGGCGATTTCCAACGCGCGCCGTCATCTCATGTCGGGCGATCCGGTAGACGCCATTCCGAAAGCCGCGCGCGCCGTGAAAGCGGGCGTCGTCGTGATGGGCGCCGTTTCGCGCTCGGGACTGAAGCGCGTATTCATCGGCAACACCGCAGAGCGCGTGCTCAATTCCCTGCCTTGCGATGTGCTCGTGGTGAAGCCACCGGGTTTTTCGAAGCGCGTGTCGGCCACGTCGCGCGGTGTCCGCGTGGTGCCCCCGCAGCCCCTCATCCCAATGCCGATGTAGGTCGGCCTTTTTCGTTTGCTACAGTCGCGCCATGTGGCGGACGGTCCTCGTGTACGGCGCGCTGCTGGCGGCCGGAGCTTTCGGTTTGCGCTGGCTGGAATTCCAGTTCCTGGTGCGCAGCCACGCCGTGGAAACCTATGCGGCCCTGGTCGCGGTGTTGTTCCTCGGGCTCGGGGTCTGGGTGGGCCGGCGCCTGTTCCGTTCGGCTCCCCAGGAGCCCTTCACACCCAACGTCCAGGCGCAGCGAAGCCTGGGGATAAGCGAGCGCGAGTTCGAGGTGCTCAGGCTGCTCGCGGCGGGAAACTCCAACAAACAGATTGCAAACAAGCTCGCGGTCTCGCCGAACACGGTGAAGTCGCACGTCGCGAATCTGTTCACCAAGCTCGAGGCGGCGCGCCGCACCGAGGCGATCCTGCGGGCGCGTGAGCTCGGAATGATTCGCTGAAGCGTGCCCTTTTCGGACGATTCTGGCCAAATCACCCCTTCGGGCGATTGCCCGAGAGCTGGGGCGACGCGTTTCATGCGCCCACGTTCAGAACCACAAGGTGCTCCATGACTTCATCGATCGTCCGCTACGGAATCATCGCCGGCCTCATCGTCGCCATTCCCATGCTCTGGCAGATGCTGGTCCGCGGCGAGCTCGCAGAAAGCCTGCTGCTCGGATACGCCATCATGATCGTGGCGCTGACCGCGGTGTTCCTCGGGGTCAAGCAGTACCGCGACAAGAAGCTGGGCGGCGTCATCCGCTTCCTGCCGGCCCTGGGCGTCGGGCTCGGGATCAGCACTGTGGCCTGTTTGTTCTACGTCGCCGCCTGGGAGATCTCGCTGGCGTTCAGCGACTTCGATTTCGCCCGCTTCTACACGAACGCGATGATCGAAGCCGCGAAAGCCAAGAATGCCTCTCCCGCGGAAATCCAGCAGGCCGTCACCGATGCGCAGAGCTTCGCGAAGATGTATGCCAACCCGCTGGTGCGCATGCCGATCACTTTCGTCGAGATGTTCCCGGTCGGAGTGCTCATCTCGCTGATCTCGGCGGGACTGCTGCGAAACAGCAAGTTCCTGCCGGCGCGGGGGGCCAACTAGCGCCACGCGGATGTACCATGCCCCTTCTAACAAAAGGGGCTGTCCATGCGTTTCACCGCTTTTGCCCTGCTCGCAGTCGTAACTCCACTGCTCGTTGCGCCGGCACGGGCCGCCGACACGCCGCCAGCCAAGGCAGTGCTCGTGACCGGCGCCAGCACGGGTATCGGCCGCAACGTCACCGAGAAGCTGGCGGCGGCGGGCTACTTCGTCTACGCCGGCGCGCGCAAGGATGCCGATCTCGAGGCGCTCAACAAGATCAAGAACGTCCAGGCCATCAAACTGGACGTGACCAGGCAAGCCGATGTCGATGCGGCGGTGGAAACGGTCACCAAGGCGGGGCGCGGGCTCTATGGCCTGGTGAACAACGCCGGTGTCGCAACACCGGGGCCGACCGCCGACCTCAGCATGGCGGAGTTCGATCTCATGATGCAGGTGAACGTGTATGGCCCGTTCCGCATGGTGCAGGCGTTCCGGCCCTTGTTGTTAGCTTCGAAGGGACGCATCACGAACATCGGGTCGATCTCGGGAATTCTCGCGCCGCTGCGGTTGAACGCGTATTCGATCACCAAGCACGGGATGGAGGCATACACCGATTCGCTCGCCGTCGAACTTGCGCCGCAAGGTGTGATCGTGAACATCGTCGAGCCCGGCAATTTCGATTCCGCGATCGGTGCCAGCGCGACCAAGCGCACCGGCGTGACCACCACGTTCACCGATCGCAGCAAGTACAAGAAACCCGATGAGGTGTCCGACGCGATCATGCTGGCGCTGTTCGAAACGACGCCCAAGCGCCGCTACCTGGTGACGCCGGATCAGAACGAGGCGCAGGTCACCATCCGCAAGCAGGTCGAGCAGCTGGTCCAGCTCAATGAGCGTCACCCGTACAGCTACGACCGCGATGCGCTGGTGAAGATGCTCGACGAGGCGCTGGCGCAGAAGTAGTTAGAGGGGACACTCCTGGTTTTTGTTGTCAGGAAGCCACGCCGGGGTACTAACAGTCAGCGATCAGTATTGGCGTGGCTTCCTGACAACAAAAACCAGGAGTGTCCCCTCTACTGCGACACCGCGCGCCAGATGGCGTTGCCGACGTCGTCGGCCACCAGCAGCGCACCCTGCTTGTCGATCGCAACACCGACCGGGCGGCCGAACCCCTCACCCTTCTGGCTGACGAAACCCGTCAGCACATCGACCGGCAACCCCGCGGGCTTGCCGCCCTTGAAGGGCACGAAGACCACCTTGTATCCGGCCGGCACCTCGCGATTCCAGGAACCATGCTCGCCGATGTACATGCCATTGGTCAGGCGCGCGGGCAGCGCACCATCGCCGGCATAAGCCAGCCCCAGCGCCGCGACGTGCGCACCGAGCGCGTAGTCGGGCGGCACGGCCTTCGACACCAGGTCCGGACGCGGCGGATCGACGCGCGCATCCACATGCTGGCCGTAATAGCTGTACGGCCAGCCATAAAACGCGCCCTGCTTCACCGAGGTCAGATAGTCCGGCACCAGGTCGTTGCCGAGCTCGTCGCGCTCATTGGCGACGGTCCACAATTCACCCGACTCGGGTTCCCAGGCCATGCCATTCGGATTGCGCAGGCCCGTGGCAAACAACCGCTTCTCGCCCGTCGCGACATCGATCTCCCAGATCGCCGCGCGCCCTTCTTCCACTTCCATGCCGTTCTCGGCGACGTTGCTGTTGGAACCGACCGTCGCATACAGCTTCGTGCCTTCCTTGTTGGCGATGATGTTCTTGGTCCAGTGATGATTGCGCGTTCCGCCCGGAAGGTCGGTCAACTTCGTTCCCGGCGTCAGGATCCTCGTCTCCCCCGCGCGATACGCAAACCTTATCACCGAGTCCGTGTTGGCTACGTACAGGTCGCCACCGATCAGCGCCATGCCGAACGGCGAATGCAGCTGGTCGAGAAGTACGGTCTTGAGCTCCGCACTGCCATCGCCGTCGGCGTCGCGCAGCAGCGTAATGCGATTTGCCGAAGGCACGCCGGCGCCGGCTTTCCCCTGCATATTCTTCATGACCTTGCCCTTCACGCCCTTGCCCTCGTCGGGCCGTTCGGGCGCGTTGGACTCGGCGACCAGCACATCGCCATTGGGCAGCGTGTACAGCCAGCGCGGATGCGCCAGACCGCTCGCGAAGGCGTTGACAACAAGCCCGGCCGCGGGCGTCGGCTTCATGCCGGGCGGCCAGCCCTTGGCCTCCGCCACCTGCACGACGGGAATCAGTTTCTTGTTGGGCTCCGGCAGCGTGGGATTCGGTCCCATGCTGGAGGCGGGAGAAGCGGCCGGGCCGCGATCCGTCGGGCCGACCTTGCAGGCGTTGAGCGACAACAGCATTAACACGGGCAGCGCGAAAATGTATCGACTGATTCTCATGGGAACACTCGCAATTTGTTTGCAGCGTTGCGAACGACGTTAGGGAACGTGTGCGTTCCCCGTTACAAGGTAAACACGCGCGCCTTTGTAGGAGTCAGCCGTGGATCGACAGCGGCCGGGTGCCTTACCAGCGTCAGCCGACCTAACCACCTGTGACGTATCAACGAGTGCTTCCAGCGGGGCAGCAGCAGCAGCGATGAGTTATGGTCTGCGTCATGCGCAATCTGGATTTCAGTTCCTGGCAGGGTCTGTTGTCGACCCTCCTCGGGCTCGCGGTCATCACCCTGCTGGGAGTCGGTATCCGCCTGCTCGTGATGCAGACCATGCAACAGCGGCGCGAACGCGAAAACCGGCAGATCAACGAACGGCTGCGCACACTGATCGCCGCCTACAAAACGCTGGGCGGGTCGTTCACCGGCAATCTTGCCGTCGACCCCACTCACCTGCGCGATCTGCGGCACAGGCCCGATACCGATGCGATGAACGCGCCGGAGATCATCGCCGCGGAGAGCGAGCTGCAAGGTTCCGACCGGTCGCGGCGAATTCGCGACGCCGTCGAGGCAGCGCTGTCGGACATCATCTTGTTAGGCACCGAAGAACAGGTGCGGCTGGCGGCCGCGGCGGCGACCGAGCTTGCCGCCGGTCGCGCGGTTCACACTGCGGATCTGGTGGTCTCGCTGCGCAATTTCATCCGCGGAGTGCTCGACCTGGATCCGATGCCCGCCGACGTATCGATTCCGAAACAGGGTCCCGCGCGTCCGGGCGCGATACGCAGTAGTGGTGGAAAAGGTGAAGGCGGTGAACGCGAGGCCGGCGGTAAACAAGGCGGCGGGATGGGCGGAGGCGCGGCGGCGGGCGCCGGCGCCGGAATGGGGATTGGCCTCCGAATCGGCGGCAGCGCCGAGACCGAAGACGAAGAAGACAAACGCTAGGGCGTCGTCAGCGGCTGCGTGCTGCCGTCGGGCAACGCGCGCATCAGTTTCCCGTTCCTGATGCTCAGCGCTTCGAAGTGTTCGCGACCGGCGTCGTCATGCCCGGGATAGACCTGCACCGCGATGACTTTGCCGTCATAGAGCCGCGTGATCGTCGGCACGATGGTGTGACCGACGAGAATGCGCCGTACACCAAAGTACGCCAGCGACGCATCGACATCGGCCATCGTCGCCGTGGCGGCGTTGCCACGCTCCGCAAAATAGCCGCGATACCAGAGTGGACCATCCGAGCCGATCAGGAATTCGACCCGTGCGCGCTCCGCCGGACTGAATGGCGGCCGGTCATTCAACGCGGCGCGCACGCCATCGTTGATCTCGACGAGTGACAGCTTGCGCTCGACGAGCGCAGATGAAATTCCGCCATGCAGGAACAACATGTCGTTGACCTTCAGCATTGCAGGCCGCGTGCGCAGCCACTGTCCGAGCACGCTGCCGGCATCGAACAATAGCGAGTACGACGGCACACCGAGCGCCGCGGCAGTTTTCGCGTACTTCGGGTTCATGTAGCGCAGATCGCCGCGCATCACCATGAGCTCGTGATTGCCGAGCACCAACTGCACGCCGCCGCCGGCCTTGCGCGCCTGCGCTTCGAGCTCGTACAACAGCCACAGGATCTCGAGCTGATTCGCGCCACGATCGAACACATCGCCGAGCACGACCAGCCGGCCGCGGCCGAAACCCCAGCCGAGCCTGGCGTTCACGACCCGATGCGCGCGCAGCATGTCGACCAGGATTTCGTATTCGCCGTGCGTGTCCGCGACGACGAACAGTGGCACGGAAACCGCGAGCGGGACGGAGTCCGGCGCGTTGTCAGCCGGCATGCGCAGTGTTACCTGGAATGCCGGCAAACTACCGACTGCAGGCACCGCAAACTTCGCTCCCGGCACGAGCGGTTGCCCGTGTTTGGCGACACTGTCGTGGGTCCACTCCAGCGTCCACGCTGCGAGTTGTCCGTCGGCACCGCGCAGCACATACGGACCATCCACCGGCGCGGCCGTGACGCGCAGGGCGATGAACCCGGTGATGGCGACGAGCAATGCGGCGCCCCGGAATCCGCGAGTCGGGACCGATTTCCCGCACATGCCTAACTACGCACTTTCGCGGCGACCTCGACCATGCTCGCGCAGATGTTGTCATCGCCCACAAGCGCGCGGATTCCCGAATCGTCGAGCGCTTCGCGCAACGAGTCGTGAATTCCGCACAGCATCACGCGCACGTGGCGGCGCTGAAAACGCCGCACGATCTCCTCCAGCGTGTGCAGGCCGGTGGCGTCCATGAAAGGGACGCTCCCCAGGCGAATGACCATGGTTTCGACGCCGAGCTGCACGCGCTCGAGAGTACTCTCGAGCTTTTCCGCGGCGCCGAAGAAGAACGGCCCTTCGATGCGATACACGAGCACGCTGCGCGGCAGCACGACGTCCTCACCGGCGCCGTCGTCGAACGGCTGCTCGCGCACGCGCACCGATTCCGCCATGCGGCGCATGAACAGCAGCGAAGCAAGCACCACGCCGACGTTGACCGCCACGACCAGGTCCACGAACACCGTGAGCGCAAACGTGATCACCAGCAGCAGGCGATCGGCGCGCGGCGCCGTGCGCAGCACCTGACGCAAGTGCGGCAGGTCGGCCATGTTCCACGCGACGTAGAAGAGAATGGCCGCCAGCGCGGCGAGTGGCACGTGTGCGGCCCAGGGAGCCAGCAGCAGGATCACCAGCAGCAGGAACACCGCGTGCACCGTGCCGGCGATGGGGCTGGTGGCGCCGTTGCGGATGTTGGTGGCGGTGCGCGCGATCGCTCCGGTGGCCGCAAAACCGCCGAACAGCGGCGCGAGAATGTTCGCCGCGCCCTGCCCGATGAGTTCCTGGTTGGAATCGTGCCGCGTGCCGGTCATGCCGTCGGCTACCACCGCGGTGAGCAGCGACTCGATCGCGCCTAACAAGGCGATGGCGAAGGCCGGCCCGACCAGCTGCAGCACGTTCGCCAGCGACAACTGCGGCCACGCGAATTGCGGCAGCGCGCGCGGAATGCCACCGAACGCGCTGCCGATCGTGGCGACCCCGGTGAAATCGCCCCAGGCCTGCACGGCCATCGCCAGCAGCATGGCCAGCAGCGGCGCCGGCACGTGCCGCAGCCCGGGGACACGCGCCAGCCAGCGGCTGCCGACGATGAGCGTCGCGAGTGTCAGCGCGCCGATCGCCGTCGTAGCCACGTTCAGGGTCGGGAACGCCGCCAGCAACGCCAGCAGCTTCTCGTGAAAATGCACGCCGCTCGCCGCTGGCGAGAGGCCGAAGAAGTCCTTCCACTGGCCCACCCAGATGATGATGGCGATGCCCGCGGTGAAGCCCACGATCACCGGACTCGGGATGAACTTGATGATGCTGCCGAGGCGCGCAAGACCCATCACCAGCAGGATGACGCCCGCCATGAGCGTGGCCACTTGCAATCCCGCGATACCGTACTGCGCGGTGATTCCGGCCAGCACCGCGATGAACGCCCCTGTCGGGCCGGAGATCTGCACCCGCGTGCCGCCTAACAAAGAGGTTGCCAGGCCCGCGACGATCGCGGTGTACAGACCCTGCGCCGGGGTGGCGCCCGAGGCGATGGCGAACGCCATGGCGAGCGGCATTGCGACGATGCCGACGACGACGCCCGCGACCAGGTTTTTGCTCCAATGGGCGCGCCCGAGCAATCCGGCGCGATAGCCTTCGAGCAGCGCGATCATGTCTTGACGAACATCGCGCCGTTCCTGATTCCGTCACCAACCATGAAGACACGATGCCCCTTGGCACGCAGCCGCGCAACCCGCGGGCATCTGGCCCAGGGACAGGATCGTGGCCAGGCAACCCGAGCCCAGCATTCGTTGCAGACGATTAATTTGCTGGCGGCCCGCGGCGCGCTACGCTGCGCAATGCTCTTGGAGCCCACGGCACCCCTCTCGACCATGAATCGCCGACTGCGCCACGGCGCGGCGGTGGCGGCGGGCGTCGTGCTGTTCGTGGCGGCGGTGTGGATGATTCAGCACGTGCTCGGCGAATACGCCTGGAACGACGTGCTCGCGAGCATGACAGCCATTCCGCTCGAGGCCTTGCTCGCCGCGCTGGTGTTGACGATCGTCAGCTACCTGCTGCTCATTTTCTACGACGTGCTCGCGCTGCAGTACGTCGGCGCCAAGGTGCTCTGGACGACCACGGCCGCGGCCTCGTTCGCGGCCAATGCCGTAGGTCACAGCGTCGGTCTTACGGCGCTCTCCGGCGGCTCGATCCGCTTCCGGATGTATGCGGGCGCGAAGTTGAGCACCGGACAGATCGCGCAGATCATCGCGTTCTGCACGCTGACGTTCGCGCTCGGCACGAGCCTGTTGTTAGGCGGGTCGCTGCTGTTCGAAGCGCCGCGCGCCGCGGCGGTGCTGCACATGAGCGAGTCCGCGGTACTCGCTGTCGGCGCGCTGGCAGCGGGTCTCGTGGTGGCCTGGTTGATCCTCAACCTGGCGCGTCGCGCGCCCGTGCCCATCCTGCGCTGGCAGCTGCGGCTGCCCGGCGCGCGCCTCGCCGCAGGACAAATCGTCGTCGCGAGCGTCGATCTCGCCGTTACTGCGGCCGTGCTCTACGTGCTGCTGCCCCCCGACGCGACGCCCAATTTCGGCATCTTTCTCGGGCTGTACCTGATCGCGCTCGCAGCCGGCGTCGTGAGCAACGTGCCGGGCGGACTCGGCGTATTCGAGTCGGTGCTGCTGCTGCTGTTGCCGGGGGTGCCGCCGCACCTGGCGCTCTCGGCGCTGCTGGCCTATCGCGCCATCTACTATCTACTGCCATTCGCGCTGGCGCTCGCCGTCGTCGCGCTGCGCGAGGCGTGGCTGCAGCGCACCGCCCTCATGAGCGCCACGACGTGGCTGCGCGCCTGGGCGCGCGCCGTGACGCCACAGGCACTGGCCGCGGCCGTGTTCCTGTGCGGCGTGGTGCTGCTGTTCTCCGGCGCAACACCCGCGGCCGATGCCCGGCTGCACGTGCTGCGGCATCTCGTGCCGCTATCGCTGCTCGAGCTGTCACATCTGGTCGGCAGCGCCGCCGGCGTCGCGTTGCTGCTGCTGGCGCGCGGACTGCAGCGGCGCATGGATGCGGCCTGGCACGTTGCGGTGGTGCTGCTGATCGCGGGCATCGTTGCCTCCTTGTTCAAGGGCTTCGACTACGAAGAGGCGCTGCTGCTCGGCGCCATCCTCATCGCGCTGCGCGCCGCAAGGGGCCGCTTCACGCGCCGCGCCGCGTTGCTCGAAGAGTCCTTCTCGCTGCCGTGGACCCTGGCGATCACGCTGGCGCTGGTCGCGTCGGTCTCGCTGGCGCTTTTCTCGGCGCGCAACAGCGAATATTCCCAGCAGTTGTGGTGGCAGTTTGCGTTCCACGCCAATACGCCGCGCGTCTTCCGCGCCAGCGTGCTCGTCATCGTGCTGGCCGGCGCCTTCGCCACCTGGAAGCTGATCCGCCCCGCGCCACCCGAGTTGCCCTTGCCCGACGCCGCCACGCTTGACCGTGCGCGCGCCGCGATTGCACAGGCCGACGATACGAACGCCAATCTCGCGCTGCTCGGCGACAAGAAGCTGTTGTTTGCGGGTGGCGATGCCGGGTTCGTCATGTTCCAGCCGGTGGGGAAATGCTGGGTCGCCATGGGCGATCCGGTCGGTCCTCCGGCCGTGCGCGAGCTGCTGGTGTGGGAATTCCGCAATGCCTGCGACCGCTTCGCCGCGTGGCCGGTGTTCTACCAGGTGAATACCGAGAACCTGCCGCTGTATCTCGACAGTGGTTTTTCGCTGTCGAAACTCGGCGAGGAAGCGCGCGTGGCCTTGAGCGCGTTCAGTCTGGATGGTCCGAAGCGTGCCGATCTGCGCCAGACCCACCGGCGCGCGCTGCGTGAAGGCTGCACGTTCGAGGTTTTGCCGGCCGAGGAGGTGCGCACACGCATGGACGAGCTGCGCGCAATCTCGGACGAATGGCTGGCGGCAAAGGCGATCGCCGAGAAGGGCTTTTCGCTCGGCTGTTTCGACGCCACGTACCTGGCGAACTTTCCCTGCGCCGTGGTCCGGATCGACGGCCGGATCGTCGCCTTCGCGAATCTATGGGCGACCGGCAGCGGCAGCGAGTTGTCGGTGGACCTGATGCGCCATGCGAGCTCGGTGTCGCGCAATCTCATGGACTACCTGTTCATCTCGACGATGTTGTGGGGCAAGGAGCGCGGGTTTCGCTGGTTCAATCTCGGGATGGCACCGCTGTCGGGCATGCAGGACCGCGAGTTCGCGCCGGTGTGGAACCGCATGGCGGCGTTTCTCTATCGTCACGGCGAGCATTTCTACAATTTCAACGGGCTGCGCCGCTACAAGGAGAAGTTCGAACCCGAGTGGCGCCCACGCTATCTCGCCTGCCCCGGCGGGCTGGCGTTGCCCCGCGTGCTGATGGAAGTCACAACTTTGATCGCCGGCGGAACACGCCGGGTCTTCATGCGTTAAGGAGTCCTGGATGAATCCACTGCGCCTGCTGGCGGCGAGCGCCCTGCTCACGATGCTTCCCGGCGCGCCAGCGCGCGCGGCGGAACCACTGCTGTCGGTGGTGGAGTCCACTCTCGACGGCGGTCGTTTCGGAGTCGTTTACGTGTTCCGTCCGAAGACCGCGCCCACCAATGTTGCGCTGCTGTTCTCGGGCGACGGCGGCTGGAAAGGCGGCGTTGCCGATTTCGCGCGGCGTCTCGCGGGTGAAGGTTTCCTCGTCGCTGGCGTCGACAGCACCGTTTATATCGAGTCGATCGCGCCCAGAAAGCCCAAGGGACCGCGGCACGCGCCACACTGTGTCTTCATGGCGGGCGACGTCGAGGCCCTGAGCCAGCACCTGCAATGGGCGCAGAAGTTGCCTAACTATCTGCGCCCGGCATTGTTCGGATATTCGGCCGGCGCTTCGATCGTCTATGCGACGCTCGCGCAGGCGCCGCGCGGCACTTTCGCCGGCGGCGTGTCTTTGAGCTTCTGCGCGCAGATGGATTCCGCCGGCGCGGCGCTCTGTCCCGGCGCGGGGCTGCGCTACCTGCCCATCGCGAAATCGACCGAGGTCACCTTGCAGCCGGATCCGCAGCTCGCGTTTCCCTGGACCATCGTGCATGGCGACCGCGACACCATCTGCACGGCCGCCCAGACGCGCAGCTTCGCGGGTGCGATTCCGCACGCCAGACTCATCGCGTTGCCGAAGGCAACGCACGACCTGACGCCGACGGACGGCTGGTGGTCGCGCGTGCGGCAGGACTACCGCGCCATGCTGGTCGCCGACACCGCCGACGCGCCCGACGCTCCGACCACGGTCGACCCGGACTCGCTCAGCGATCTGCCACTCACTGAGGTGCCCGCGACCGCGCAGGAAGGTGACACCTTCGCCGTCATGATCTCCGGCGACGGCGGCTGGGCCGGCCTCGATCAGAGCGTTTCAGCAGAACTCGCGGCGCATGGTGTTCCCGTCGTCGGTCTGAACTCGCTCAAATATTTCTGGCACGCGCGCAACGCCGATTCGACCGCCGCCGACGTCACGCGCATCGTCGAGCAGTACGCCGCGCGCTGGCGCAAGCAGCGCGTATTGCTGGTCGGGTATTCGTTCGGCGCCGATGTGATGCCGTTCGTTTTCAATCGGCTGCCGGCCGCCACTCGTGGGCGCGTCGCATCGGTGAGCATGCTGGGCCTGGGGACCGGCGCCACCTATGAAGTGACCGTAGGTGAATGGCTGCCGGGCGCAGACCAGAAAGGCGATCCCGTGGTGCCCGAGATTGCGCGCATGCCGGCCGTGCCGCGACTGTGCATCGAAGGCGCGGGCGAAGACGACAGCACCTGCCCACAGCTCGAGAAGTTGGGCGTGACCGTGCGCCAGATCGGCGACGGGCATCACTTCGGCGGCCTGGCCGGCCCGATCGCCGCAGCTATCTTGTCGGTCGCGGGAATTCCGCCGCAACCTTAGCAGGCTGCGGACGTGGTCAGGGCGCGGCCCGCTCCACATCGCGCGGCGAACCGCCCCATAGCCGGCTCCACGCACGGCGCAGCTGCAGCCCGGAGTTGAAGCCGGCCACCTCGGCGGCGCGCGTGACGCTCGCGCCGTGCTCGAGCGACTGGCGGGCGTGCACCAGGCGTATCGCCCGCAGGTACTGCAGCGGCGACACGCCTGCGTGGCGCAGAAAGAGCCGCAGCAAATGCCGCTGCGTGACGTGACCGACGGACGCCATCGCAGCCATGTCCCAGTCGCGCTCCGGCTTTGCGCTCAGTGCATCCTGCACGCGGTGCACGGCCGCATGCAGATGACGCCGATGCGCGAGAAACGGTGACAACTCCGGATCGCGCGCCGAACGCCGCAGGTACACGACCATGTCCTGGGCGACGCCTGCGGCCAATGCCTCGCCGCATTCGCCGGCGATCAGGTGCAGCGCCAGGTCGATTCCCGCGGTGATCCCCGCGCTCGAGGCGAGCGGCCCGTCAACCATGAACACGCGGTTGTCCACCACCTTGGCGCGCGGCGCCAGCTCGCGCAGCGCGCCGAGCAAGTCGTGATGCGTGGTGCACTGGCGGTGGTCGGCAAGACCGGCGCGCGCGGCAAGCAACGTCCCTGAGCAGATTGTGATCAGTCGATGCGGGGATCCGGTGGCATTGAGGGGCACGCGCAAAGTGCGGCTCAGCCATTCCGCGGTGTCGACGATGGCCCGCGTCACGCGCTCCACGTGCACGCTCGGTTGGCCCGCGAGCACGACCCAGGTCGGTGACGGCAACGCGCGCGGCAAGGGCTCGAGCTCACCCAGCGTGAGCCCGACCGAGGTGACCGGATTCGCGCTGGTGCCTGCAAAACGCAGTCGAAATCGCGGTGGCAGGTTGCGCTCCGTGTAGCGCAGATTTGCCAGGCGGAAGGCCTCCGCGGGGCCGGCGATGTCGAGCAGCAACGCGTGCGGCACGATGACGAACAGCAGATCGATCGGCGTATTGCGTGTATGGGTCTTGGGCATAGGGGGCGGGCGGGAGCATGCAGCAGAAACGAATGCTGCGTGTTCGCGAGAGTACGCCCAGGTCCGATTTTGATCCAAACCTGTCGGCGCGCGGCGCGGTGCCGGGGCCCGAACCCCCTACCATCCCCTCGTTCGGGTGCGCAACGCAGCAGGCATCCTCCAGGAGCATTCTCGACATGACTGGCAAAAGAAGTCTGCTGGTGGCGCTGGGATTGGCGCTATCGGCGGCCGCGGCACCTGAGCCGGGTGTGAACACCGGCATCGCACCGGGCGAAGATTTCTTCGCCTACGCCAATGGCGACTGGCTCGCCGCAACCCGCATTCCGGACGGCCGGGCCCGTTGGGGCGCACGCGATGAGATCAACGAGGCGACGAAGCGGCAGGTCGCCGCGCTCATTGCCGGGGCCGTGACGCAACGTGCGGACGAATCCGGGCGCAAGGTTGCGGACTTCTATTCTGCATTTCTCGATGAGGCCACCATCGAGACGCGCGGCCTCATACCCATTGCACGGATGTTGAAGGGCGTCGACCAGGTAAATGACAAGACCGCGCTGGCGAGATGGCTCGGTGCCAACCTGCCGGCCGATGTCGCTCCGCTGAATCTCGGCGTGTACTCCTCCAGCCACCTGTTCGGACTGGCCGTGGAATACGGGATCCATGGCGAGACGAAGCACTTCGCCTATCTTCTGCAGGGCGGACTGGGTCTCCCGCGCGCACAGTACCTGGACGATGCGGCGTCGATGCGCGAGCTGCGCAACCGTTATCAGCGCTATATCTCGCGCATGCTCGAACTCGCCGGCTTCGAGCGCGCGACGGAACGCGCCGCGGCAATCCTTGCGCTGGAGACGGCGATTGCGCGCAGTCACGCCTCGCCCGAGGCATCCGCGAACGAACGCAATGCCGATCAACACTGGGCGCGCCAGGATTTTGCGCGCCTGGCACCCGGCATGGACTGGCCGGCATTTTTCGCCGCGGCGCGCCTCGCGCAGCAGGACGACTTTGTGGCCTGGCAACCGGCCGCCATCCAGGGTGCCGCCGCACTGATTGGCTCGGAGCCGCTCGCGGTGTGGCAGGACTATCTACGGATGCGCCTCATCGAGCGCTACGCCGAGGTACTGCCGCGCCGCTTTGCCGAGGCAGCGCTGGCATTTCGCGCCAGCGATGCGCCGCAGACCGTTGCGCGCGCGCAGCGCGCCATCGATGCGACCAACCGGCTCATGCCCTTCGCGGTCGGCAAACTCTACGTCGACAAGTATTTTCCCGTCGACGCCAGGGCAAGCGTGCAGGCGATTCTCGCGAATGTGCTCGACGCGTTCCGGCGCCGCGTCGAGGCTGCCGCGTGGATGACACCCGCCAGCAGGACTGTGGCGCTGGCGAAGCTGAACACGCTCTACTTTGGCGTCGGCTACCCGGACAAGTGGCCCGATGATTCGGGCCTGCGCATCGACCCGCACGATGCCAGCGGCAACCTGCGGCGGATTGCGGAATGGAACTATCGCAATGCCCTCGCACGACTCGATCGCCCGGTCGACCGGCACGAATGGGCAATTACGCCCCAGTCCGCCATGGGGTCGCTGAATTTCCTGCAGAACACCTACAACTTCTCCGCCGCCCTGCTGCAACCGCCGAAGTTCGATCCGGCCGCCTCCGCGGCGGCTAACTACGGCGCCATCGGCGCAATCATGGGCCACGAGATCAGCCACTTCGTCGACACCCTGGGCGCCGACTATGACGCGCACGGGGCCTATGCACACTGGTGGAGCGAGGCGGACAAATCGCGGTACGACGCCGCGAGCCGCGCATTGGCTGAGCAGTTTTCCGCCTATCACCCGTTTACCGACGTATCGGTCAACGGCAGACTTTCACTGGTTGAAAACGTGGCCGATCAGGCCGGCCTCGCCGCGGCCTTCGAGGCGCATCGCCGCGTGCTCGGCAGCCGTGCGACGGACCGGGCCTATCTGCGCGAGCAGGATCGGCAGTTCTTCCTCGGATTTGCGCGCGCCTGGCGCGTGAAGTTCACCGACGAGGGTCTGCGCTCGCAATCGGGCACCGATCACGCGCCCGAGATCTTTCGCGTCGCGACGGTGCGCAATATGGACGCCTGGTACGACGCGTTCGACGTTGAACCCGGACAGCGTTTGTATCTCGCACCCGAGGCACGGGTGCGCATCTGGTTGCCGTGAAAGTCACCGTCTGCGAATTGCCGCACGAAGCCCGGCCCCTCGCCGATGCATGGGCAAGGCTGTGCGAACACACCACGGCGCACGGTTCGGATTTCGTGCTGTTGCCGGAGTTCGCCTTCATCGAGCCGCTGTGGGAGCGCGATCGATTTGACGCGCGACAGTGGGAGGACGGCGTCGCCCTCGCCAATGTCTGGACCGCGCGACTCGATGAACTGCGCGCGGCGCATGTAGTCAGCACGCGCCCGTCCGCGGCCGGCAGAAGATGCTTCAACGAGGGCTTCATCTGGACGCGCGGTTCGGGGACTGCGCCCCTGCGCCGCAAGTACTTCCTGCCCGATGAAACGGGCGGCTGGGAGACGCGCTGGTTTGCCCGGGGAGACCGGGAATTCCCGAGTTTCACCGCCGGCGGTATTTCCTTCGCCTTGAATATCTGCACGGAACTGTGGGCGCTCGAGACCTATGCTGCGTATGCGGCCCTGGGGCTCGATGCGGTCATCTGCCCGCGCGCCACGAGCTCCGGCACGTTTGGAACCTGGCTGTCCGCCGGAATCGTGGCCGCCGTCCGTTCAGGCGCCTACTGCCTGTCGTCGAATCGAGTGCATCCGGACGGCTCGTGTGGCGGTCGCGGCTGGATCATCAGTCCAGACGGCGACGTGCTCGCGATGACTTCGCAGGACGCGCCCTTCCACACGATCGAGATCGACACCGCTGCGGTCCGGGCAGCGGCGCGAACTTACCCGCGCTACGTGTTCGCGAACTAGTTTGGCTCAGCGGGCAATGAACGCATCGATCGTGCGCGCCAGCGTGAGCATCGGCACACCACCGCCCTTCACGACCGTGTCGTTGAACTGACGCAAATCGAATTTCGCGCCCAGCGCGGTTTGCGCTTTGGTTCGCAAGCGGTTGATCTCGCTGTGACCCACCTTGTACCCGCACGCCTGCCCCGGCCAGGCGCAGTAGCGATCCACTTCGCCGGTGACCTCCGGGACGCTCGAGCCGTTGGTGCTCGCGAACCACTCGATGGCCTTCTGCCGGGTCCAGCGTTTGGCGTGCAAACCGGTATCGACCACCAGCCGGCAGGCGCGGAACGCAATCGATTGCAGATAGCCGAGCCGCCCGAACGGATCGATATCGTAGACGCCCAGCTCGTTGGCCAGCTGCTCGGCGTACAGCGCCCAGCCTTCCGAATAGGCATTGAACGCCAGCAGCGAGCGCGACAGCGGTAGTTTGAAGGTGTATTCGCCCTGCCAGACGTGCCCGGGGATGGATTCGTGATACGTGAGCGTCGGCGTGTTGTACGTGGTGAACACGCTCATCGTGTGCATGTTGATCCAGAACTTGCCGGGCACCTTGCCGTCGATGGTGCCCGGTCCGCCGTATGCGCCCGGTGCGCCCGGCTCGACTTCCGGCGCCATGCGCTTGATCTCGAAATTGCCCGGCACAAGCGTCGCAAATGCACGCGGCAGGCGCGTGCGCATGTCGGCGACGCGCGCGTTGAGAAAACTCATGAGCTTCGCACGCCCCGCATCGCTCTCCTCGAAACGGAAGCGCTTCTGTTTGCCGAGCGCGGTCATGCGGTCGCCGACCGTGCCGGCGCTCAAGCCCTGGCCTTTGAGAATTCCATCCATCTCCGACTGCAGCGCGCGCAGTTCTTCCTGGCCGCGTTGATGGATCTCATCCGGCGTCATGCGAGTGGTCGTGCCCGCGCGCAGCGTCCAGGCGTAGTACTCGTCGCCGCGCGGCAGCTTCCATACGCCGGCGTCGCCGGTCGCGCGGCGGCGATGCGCCTCGAGCTCGGCAATCTGCCGATCGAGCGCCGGCGCGACCTTGTCAGTCGCGATCTTCGCGGCGCGCGTGCCGAAGTCGCCGGGCATCCCTTTCGTGCGCTTTGCGAGCGAGGTGACGAGCGACCAGTCCGCGATGTGGCCGCTGCGGGCGAGCTTGATCTGACTCAAGGTCTTGTCCAGCAGGAAATCCGGCGCGATCACGCTCTGCGCCGCCGCGCTTTTCAAACGCCCGGTTTCGCCATCGAGCTGACCCGCATACGCCTCGAGACGCGCGAGGTAGGCGTCCGCCTCCTGGGCCGTCGTGACCGTATGCTGCTCGTCGAGCATGCCGGGGATCTCGAGAAACGCGCCCGTGTTCTGCGCCACTACGTACGGCGCGTTGCGCCACGACCATTGTGAATTGAGCAGCGCGACGTCGCCGTACGGAAACGCAAATCCCTCGATCGCGAATTCATGCGCGGTGCGCATGACATCGACATCGATGCGCGCCGCGTCACCGAGCGCGGTGATGTCGATGGACTTCATGCGCTCGATCCGCTGCGCCACGCGTTGCGCGAGCATCTCTTGTCCCGCCGCGGAACGGTCCGACAGTTTCGATTTCAGCGCGGCACGCGCGCCGTTGTCGATGCCCAGCATCGTCGCACTCTCGGGATAGTCGACCAGCAACTCTTCGGTGAAGGCCGAGAGCAGGGTTTCTGCAGCGGCATCTGTGTCAGCGGCGGCGGACACTGAAGACAGCTTGCTCGCGGCCAGCGCGGCGCCGGTGCCGATGACGAAATCGCGGCGGGTGGTGTCCATGGGGTGCTCTGCCGAAGAAATGGTTGCTTGAATGATAGCCGCGCAGCGAGCGGTCGTTGCCATGCCCGGTTGCGGTCAAACGACCTGCGACGGCGGGGGCTGGCTGGCTTGTTCGGCTATTAATAAGAGTGGCATGTCTTTGAGAATGGTTCGCATGTAAAAACAGCCCGTCCGAATCGAGGGCTAAGTCGACCACGCGGCGCGCGCCGCCGATGCGAACACACACCAGGCGATAACGACCAGCACCGAAGTCCGCGTCGCTGCCAACAGCGTGAATCCGACCAGCACGATGACAAAGTCCACGGTCGCATGCACCGCGCCGGTCCACACCGGATCGTAGAGCGCCGCAGCTAACAACCCGACCACCGCCGCATTGATTCCGGCGGAAGCACTCAGCGCCGCTGCGCGGCGCGAAATCGCCTGCCACAGCGGCAGTGTCCCCGCCAGCAGCAACAGGCCTGGCAGGAAAATCGCCAGCAACGAGACGGCGGCGCCCGCGAGGCCGGCCGCCCCGCCCTCGAGTCGAGCGCCAAGATAGGCGGCCACGCTGAACATGGGTCCGGGCACCGCCTGCGCCGCACCGTATCCAGCGAGGAAATCGTTGGTCGAGATCCAGCCCGGAGCAACGACTGCTTCCTGCAGCAAGGGCAGTACGACATGGCCGCCGCCGAACACCAGCGCGCCGACGCGATAGAACGCGCCGGCAGCTTTCGTCAATGGTGCCTGGGCGTGATCCGCGGCGAATGTCAGCGCCAGCAACACCGCGAACAGAATCACGAACGCGAATCCGGCACGCGTCCCATAGCGAAGTGGGAATGCCGCGGTCACGGCGCCTGGTGCCTGGCGACAGAACAACATGCCGAGTACTGCGCCCATTCCGACCGCGCACAACTGCGCGCCGGCGGACGCACCAACGACAACGAGAGCGCCGGCGGCCGCCGCAATCAGCAGTCGCGGAATGTCCGGCGTGAGCCGCCGCGCCATCAGCATCAGGCCCTGGGCAACCACCGCCACCGCGACGAGCTTCAATCCGTGAATGGCCGCCTGGCCTGCGGTCGTGCCCAGCATCGGCAGGAGTCGTGCAAACGCCAACAACAGCACTGCGGATGGCAGGGTGAAGCCGAGGAATGCCGCAACGCCGCCTGACCACCCGGCGCGGATCAGCCCCAGCGCGAAACCGAGCTGGCTGCTCGCAGGACCTGGCAGCACCTGGCACAGCGCGACGAGGTGCCCGTATTGCGCCTCGTCGAGCCAGCGCCGCCGCTCGATGAATTCACGATGGAAATATCCAAGGTGGGCAATCGGCCCGCCGAATGACATCAACCCGAGGTTCAGGAACGCGCCGAACACTTCGCGCGCGGAACCCGCATCAGGTTGCGCCGGCCCACCCGTCATCGACTAACTACCTGGAGATGGGCATCGAGCTCGTGTCCGCCGCAGACTGCTCGTGCCAGATCAACACCGCCCACTGGCCGGCGATCAGGAAGAGCAGCAGCGCCGCAATGTAGTAGAGCGCGCGCCTGGCGCCCTTCGGCGGCATCGGGGTGGTGGCTGAAGAAATCTTTCCCGGCGATCCGGCCTGGCGCTTCGGCGACCGGTGCAGCAGAGCCAGCAGGCGCGTTGCGATCGTCGTAGTGTCAGCGCCTGGCGCAGGCCCATTCGGCACCGACGCCAGCAGTGTGCCAAGCTTCTGCAGCGCCGACTCGTGGGACAGGCTCGCAATGCTCGCGGCCTCATCCCAGGGATCGAAACCCAGCCGCGCCAGCACGGAGAGCAGCGTCAGCGGCATGCCGCTGGCGTCGGCGGCGACCGGAGCGTGGAGAAACTCGTCGAATTCGGTCCGGAGCGTGGCGTTCATACGCATACTGTCTCACGCCCTCCGGTGAAGTGTCGGTGCGTTTCCGCACGGATGACGCCCAGGGTTACTCGTGGCGCAACGCGTCGATGGGCGCGAGGTTGGCGGCGCGGCGCGCCGGCAGGATTCCGAACAGCATTCCGACCAGCGCTGAGAAACCCGTCGCGCCCACGACCGCCCACCACGGCACCGCCGGCGGTGGAAAGTGCGGAATCATTTTCGCGGCGAGGACACCCAGCAACCATCCGAATCCTATGCCGATGATGCCGCCGATCACTGCGAGCACCATCGCTTCGATCAGGAACTGCATGAGGATGAAACTGCGCGGCGCGCCGAGCGCCTTGGCGATGCCGATCTCGCGCGTTCGTTCCGTGACCGACACCAGCATGATGTTCATGATGCCGACGCCGCCCACCAGCAGCGAGATCCCCACAACGGCGGAGATGACCACGGTGATGGTGCTCGACACCCGCTCGATGGTCTGCGTGATCGACTGCGATGTCTCGACCTTGAAGTCGTCGGTGTCCTTTGGGCCGATATTGTGCGCTCGGCGCAGCAGCGCCGTGATTCGACTGGTGACATCGTTGACCGCATCCAGGTTTTCGACGGTGAGCAGGATGGCCATGTCCGGCTCGCGCTCCGGGCCCGCGAGCGCGCGGCCGGTCTCGAAAGGAATCACGACGTAGTTGTCGAGGCTCTGCCCGAAGAGGTCGCCGCGCGCCTCCATCACACCCACGATCTTGAACCACTCACCGCCCACCTGGATGAAAGTGCCGATGGGATCTTCTGGCAGCTTCAGATCGGTGCGCGCCTTGTCGCCGAGGACGACGACGCGGCGCCGTGTGTCGTTGTCGCTGTCGGTGATGAATCGTCCGATATGTGGATAGGACTGGTTGGCGAGCTGAAACCAGCTCGTGGTGGCGAAGACCTGTGCGCCCGTGGTGTTGCTGCCGTAACGCACGCCGCCGGGAAGATTGAGCCCGGACATGGGCGTCACGTTGCTGATGCCCGCGACGCGATACTTCACCAGCTCGAGATCGGCCGGCCGCAGCCGGTTCCATTTTCCGATCAACCAGTCTTCGCGCGAGGTCTCCGACCTGATCTGCAATGCATTGCCGCCGAACCCCTGGAACTCGTTCATCACCGAGCGCGTCAGGCCCTGCAGCAGCGACACGATGCAGATGACCGAAGCCACCCCGATGATGACGCCCAGCATGGTGAGAAAACTGCGCATGCGGTGAGAGCGGATACTCGCTAGCGCCGAGCGCACGCACTCCTGCAAGGCGTAGAAGAATGCCTGCAGCCGATTCCCTTCATCGATCGGCGCGACTTCGCGTGTGGGGCTGTTCACGTCAGGCACTCGCCGCAACCGCCGGGCCTGTCTGCGCACGATCTTCCACGATGCGGCCGTCGTGCAATCGCACCACGCGCCGGCAGTACTCGGCGACCGCGGCATCGTGGGTCACGATGATGATGGTCATGCCATCCGCGTGCAGGTCGCCGAAGACGCCCATGATCTCGCGCGCCGTCTTGCTGTCGAGATTGCCCGTCGGCTCATCGGCGAGCAGCACTTCCGGCCGGCCGACGAGCGCCCTGGCGATCGCCACGCGTTGCCGCTGGCCCCCGGAGAGTTCGTTGGGCATATGAAGAGTGCGCGCTTCGAGACCGACGCGCGCCAACGCCGCGTTCGCGCGCTCGCGTCGAATGGCGGGCGCGACGCCGCGATAGATCAACGGCTGCGCGACATTGTCGGCGATGGTCGTGCGCGGCATCAGATAGTAGCTCTGGAAGATGAAGCCGATCTTGCGGTTGCGCACGCGCGCGAGCTGGTCTTCGGAGAGGCCGGCGACCGCTTCGCCGTCGAGCGTGTACGTGCCGGTGGTTGGCAGGTCCAGGCAGCCGAGTACATTCATCATGGTCGACTTGCCGGATCCCGACGGACCGACGAGCGCCACGTATTCATTGCGCGCGATGTGCAGGTTGATGTCGGCGAGCGCGATGAGCTCGGTGCTGCCCATCTGGTACGTCTTGCCGATGCCGCGCAGCTCGATCAAGCGATCCTACTTCGCGGCCAACGCGGGCTTGGCGCTGGCATTGATACCCACCTTCTCGCCGTCGAGCAGGAACAGCAGCGTCTTCGCCGGCCCGACGACGACCTGCTCGCCTTCTTTCAGGCCGGTGGTGACGGCGATGTAGCTGTCATCGGCGGTGCCCGTGGTGACGACGCGCTTCTTGGCGCGGCCCGCATCGAAGACGAACACGCTCGCCAGCGATTTCTCCGCCCGTGGGGCTTTGTCGGGGTTGTCTTCGTAGCGCAGCGATTGCACCGGCACCGCCAAAACCTTGGCGTCGCTGTCGGAACCCGTGAGTACCTCGGCGCGACAACTCATGCCGGGATGAAAGGTCACTCCTGCGGTGTTCGTCAGGCGTATTCGGACCGGGTAGTTCTTGTTCTGCCCGACTACGAAGCGCGGTGCGATGGCCACCTGGTCCACCTTTCCCATCAGGACCTTGTCGGGAAAAGCCGCCGGCACCACGCGCGCTTCCAGGCCCACTTTCACGCGCGCGATGTCGGTTTCATCGACGTTGATCTCGGCATCGATGCTGGTCGTGTCGGCGACGTCGACCAGGGTCGAGCCCGCGATTCCGGAGAAGCTCGGTACCGCGGTCTGGCCCACCTTCACGTAGATAGCCGTCACCTTGCCATTGAGCGGCGAGCGAATCTCGGTCTTCGCGAGTTGTTCCTCGGCCTGGCTCAATTGCGCCTGCGCCTGCGAGAGTTGTTCGCGGCTGGTGCGCAGGTCCACCTCCGCGAGATTACGCGCGGAAACGAGCTCTGCGAGGCTGTTGACGTCGACCATGCCTTTCGCCTGTAGCGACTCGTAACGCTTCACTTTGATGCCTTGCGCATCGAAGTCCACCTGGCTGCGCTCGATTCTGAGCCGTGACTGGCGAACCTGCGCCTTGCTTTGTTCGATGGCCGCGCGCGGCGCGGCCGGGTCGAGCCGCATCAGCAGTTGATCGCGGGTGACCTGGTCGCCCTCCTTCACCAGTATTTCCTTGACGCGCCCGGTCACTTCCGGCGCCAGCGTCACCTGGCTCTCGTAGGTCAGGGAGCCGGATGCGAGCACCGTGGGCGTCAGCGCGCGCGTGGTGACGCGTTCGAGGTCGACAACCTTGTTAGTGTCGTCACGCGAGAGCTTCAGCACCACCGGGATCACGATCAGCGCAACGATGACGCCGACCACGATCCATTGTTTTCGGGTCATCGCACGCGCCTACTTGAAAGCAATGAAGGCCCAGATGCCGAAGATCAGCACGGCCGGGATCAGGACCAGGATCGCGCTGAAGGCCCAGGAGCGCTGGCTCCAGGTGCGCACGCCGATGATCATCAGCGCCCAGGCCAGAAAGCCCGGGATATTCACAGCATCGAGGAATGCCTGTCCGGGGCTCCCCGTCGGCCGGTGGATCAGCAATTCGTTGAGCGAGAGCGGCTGCAACACGCCCGGGCTCAATTGCGACGTGTCACTCGTGGCAAGGAAGATTGCCGACACGACGATACCCAGCAGCATGGGCAGCGACCCCCAACAGGCCAGTGCCAACCAGTGTTTGAATCCTTGGGGGAGCTTCGTGACCTTGGCGGCTATCAGGAAATACAACGCCGTCACCAGAAAAACGACCGGCAGGAAGATGAGAGTGCCGATCACCGATCCCCACAGCAGCAGACCGCGACTCATCATGCCCATCGCCGCGGCGCGCTCGGCCTCGGGCATTTTCTGCATCTTCGAATCGTTACTGGCCATGATGTCCTTCAGCCAGTCGATGTCCACGATGCTGTAATACCAATAGACGATGGCGGCGGTGGCCAGGGTCAACAACAGCAGCGGAAACCAGAAACGCGGACGTTCGCGTAATTCCGCGAAGGCCGTCGAAGGAGCAGTCGCCATGGCACCGGCAAGCGCAAGATTGTTCATCGTATCCCCCATTAAGCCGTTGTGACTGCGGCTCTTCCTGCGGCGAAGGTATGTGGATCAATCTGCAGATGCAACCGCAGACCAACTACTGTCGATTTCCGTAAGATACCGCTTCGTGTTCCTATAACCGGAACAGTTCAAGGCGCTCGGGAGTCGGGAATGGCAAAGCTCAAGTGTGGGTTGATCCAGATGGGGTTGAAGGGGGACGTGTCCCTGGGCCCCGAAAAAATCCGGGACCGGATGATCGTGGCGCACCTGCCGCTCATCGACAAGGCCGGCGCCAGCGGGGTACAGGTGCTGTGCTTCCAGGAGATCTTCACGCAGCCCTATTTCTGCCCCAGCCAGGACCGCAAATGGTACGCGGCGGCCGAAGCGGTTCCCGATGGCTACACCGTAAAGCTCATGCAGGAATACGCAAAGAAATATCGCATGGTCATGGTCGTCCCGGTTTACGAGGAAGCCATGACCGGCGTGTATTACAACACTGCGGCCGTCATCGATGCGGACGGGAAGTACCTCGGCAAATACCGGAAGACGCACATTCCGCAGGTCGATCCGGGGTTCTATGAGAAGTTCTTCTTCAAGCCGGGCGACCTGGGGTATCCGGTGTTCCAGACCGCCTACGTGAAACTCGGCGTCTACATCTGCTACGACCGCCATTTCCCGGAAGGCTGGCGCGCGCTCGCGCTGAACGGCGCCGAATACATCGTCAATCCCTCCGCGACGGTCGCGGGCCTGAGCAAGTATCTGTGGGAGCTCGAGCAACCGGCCTCGGCCGCCGCGAACGGCGTATTCATCGGTGCGATCAATCGCGTCGGCAAGGAAGAACCCTGGGCCGCCAGGATGGGCGAGTTCTACGGGTCTAGCTACATCGTCAATCCGCGCGGGCAGATCGAAGCCCAGGCGAGCTATGACCAGGACGAGTTGCTCGTGCACGAGATCGACCTCGACATGATCCGGCAGGTGCGCGACACGTGGCAGTTCTTCCGCGATCGCCGGCCGGATGCGTACGGCTCGCTGGTGCAGGGCTGATGGCCAATCAGTCCACGCAAAGCCGCGCGGTACAGGTCGGCGAATTCTACGAGCTCGAGGTGGGCGCGGACGTCGCTGCCAGTTCGCGCTTCAACGATGACATTGCCCCGACGAAAGTAGCGCAGCGCACCTGGAACACCTGGCACATCGCCGCACTGTGGCTGGGCATGTCGGTGTGCGTGCCGACCTACACCTTGGGCGGCGTGCTGACGACATACTTCGGGCTCTCGGTCGGCGAGGCGCTGTGGGCGGTGTTCATCGCCAATGTCATCGTGCTCGTCCCGCTCATTCTCAATGCGTTCGGCGGCACGAAGTTCGGCATTCCGTTTCCGGTGATGCTGCGCGCGTCGTTCGGGATCGTCGGTTCCAACGTCCCGGCGATGATTCGCGCGCTGGTGGCCTGCGGATGGTTCGGCATTCAGACGCTGTTCGGCGGGATCGCCGTGCACCTGCTGCTGTCGGCGCTGTTCGACTCCTGGAAAGCACTCGGCGGCATCGGCGAAGTCCTGGGCTTCTTCATCTTCTGGATCGCGAACGTCAGCGTGGTGATCCGCGGCTCGGAGTCGATCAAGCGACTCGAGGCCTTTGCGGCGCCGCTGCTGTTGTTAGTCGGCGCGGGACTGCTGATCTGGGCATGGCCGCAGGCTTCCATCAGCGAATTGCTCGCGCGGCCACCCAAGCGTCCAGCGGATGCGTCGTTCTTCGCCTATTTCCTCGCGGGTCTGACCGCGATGGTGGGCTTCTGGGCGACGTTGTCGCTCAACATTCCGGACTTCAGTCGCTTCGCCAAGTCACAGAAGAGCCAGATCGTCGGCCAGGTCATCGGCCTGCCGTTCACGATGCTCATGTTCGCAGGCTTAGGGGTCGTCATGACGTCCGCCTCCGCGCAGCTGGTCGGCGAGACGATTTCCGATCCGATCACCTTGATCGGCCGCATCGACAGCCCGATGTGGGTGATCCTCTCGATGATCATCATCATCCTTGCGACCATGGCGACCAATACGGCAGCGAACGTCGTCTCGCCCACGAACGATTTTCAGAACGTGGCGCCAAAATTTATCGACCGAAAGAAGGGCGTGCTGCTGACCGGCCTCATCGGCATCGTGCTGATGAGCTGGGAACTGCTCAAGCGGATGGGCTGGCTCGAATCGAACGTCAGTCTCGACAGCCTGTATTCGAACTGGCTCATCGGCTACTCGAGCCTGCTCGGCCCGATCGCCGGCATCATGGTCGTGGACTATTTCGTGGTGCGAAAACAGCACTTCGATCTGCCCGGACTCTATCTGGACACGGGCCCCTACCCCGCGTGGAACCTTTCGGGCTTCGTGGCATTGCTCATTCCCGTGGCGTTGACGCTCATCGCGATTACCACGGGCGCGCTCAAGTGGTTCTACACTTACGGCTGGTTCACGGGCTCGATCCTCGGCGGACTCATCTATTACATTGGCAGCCGCAGGGCCATGCAGAGTCGGCCGTAGCGGGCAAACTTGAGGTAGTCGCATGTCGGTTCTCATCAAGGGCGGCACCATCGTCACGGCCGATCAGAGCTTCCGGGCTGACGTGTTGTGCGCGGATGGCAAGATCGTCGAGATCGGAGCAGGCATCGCGACGCCAGCGCGCTGCGAAGTCGTCGATGCCGGCGGCCAGTACGTGATGCCGGGCGGCATCGACCCGCACACGCACATGCAGCTGCCCTTCATGGGCACGGTGGCCAGCGACGACTTTTACTCGGGCACCGCGGCCGGCCTCGCCGGCGGCACCACGATGATCATCGACTTCGTGATCCCGAATCCGAAGCAGCGCATTCTCGATGCGCACCGGCAGTGGCGCGAATGGGCCGGGAAGTCCGTGGCGGACTATTCCTTCCATGTTGCCATCACCTGGTGGGACGAAAGCGTACGCGCGGACATGGCGACGCTGGTGCGCGAGCACGGCGTCAACAGCTTCAAGCATTTCATGGCGTACAAGAACGCCATCATGTGCGACGACGAGACGCTCGTGAACAGCTTCTCCACGGCGCTCACCCTCGGCGCCATCGTCACCGTGCACGCGGAGAACGGCGAGCTGGTCTTCCGCCTCCAGGACGACATCTATAAGAAAGGTATCACCGGGCCCGAGGGCCATCCGCTGTCGCGCCCTCCGGAAGTCGAGGGCGAAGCCGCCAATCGCGCGATCCGCATCGCCGAAGTCCTCAAGGTGCCTATCTACCTCGTGCACGTCTCTTCGCGCCAGGCACTCGAGGCGATCGCGCGCGCGCGTAACGAAGGACAGCGCGTGTTCGGCGAAGTGCTGGCGGGACACTTGTTGCTGGACGATTCCGTGTACCGTGACCCCGACTTTACCCGCGCCGCGGCCCACGTGATGAGCCCGCCGTTTCGCGCGCCCGAACATCAGACCGCGCTGTGGCGCGGCCTGCAGTCCGGCAACCTGCAAACCACCGCCACGGATCACTGCACGTTTTGCGCGGATCAGAAAGCCGCCGGCAAGGATGACTTCCGCAAGATACCGAACGGCACGGCTGGCATCGAGAACCGCATGGAAGTGCTGTGGCATCACGGGGTCAACACCGGACGCCTGACCATGAACGAGTTCGTGCGCGTCACGTCCACGAACGCGGCGCAGATCTTCAACATCTATCCGCGCAAGGGGAGCATCAGCGTCGGCGCCGATGCGGACCTGGTCGTTTGGGATCCGTCCGCGAGCAAAACCATCTCCGCGAAGACGCATCATCAGAAGGTCGACTTCAACATCTTCGAAGGCATGACCGTGAAAGGCGGCGCGTCGCACACGGTGAGTGGCGGGAAGCTCGTGTACGCCCGCGGCGACCTGCGTGTCG
>DATHJZ010000007.1:0-6468 GCA_035286365.1 Steroidobacteraceae bacterium
GTCGGGCCGCCGGAGGACGAGCCGCTGTACGGCCCCGTCTATCTACCGCGCAAGTTCAAGACGGCCGTCGTGGTGCCGCCGCACAACGACGTCGACATCTTCTCGCAGGACCTCGGTTTCACCGCCATCCTCGATAACGAAGGGCTCGAGGAGGGAAAGCTCCTCGGCTTCAACCTCACGGTGGGCGGCGGCCTCGGGGCCACGCACGGCGAACCGCAGACTTTTCCAAGACTGGCCGATCTCATCGGTTTCCTCACCCCGGATCAGACGCTGAAAGTTGCCGAGACCGTGCTGATGATCCAGCGCGACTACGGCGATCGCAGCGATCGCAAACACGCGCGATTGAAGTACACCATTGCCGATCGCGGCGTCGATTGGTTCAAGGCTGAACTGTTCAAGCGGCTCGGATACGAACTGGCGCCGGCGCGACCGTTCAAGTTCACCACCCAGGGCGATCGCTTCGGCTGGCTGCGCGGGCACGATGGTCGCTGGCACCTGACGCTGCGCATCGAATCGGGCCGCGTCGGCGACAAGCCGGGCGCGATGCTGCGCACCGGTCTCGAGAAGATCGCGCAGATTCACCAGGGCGACTTCCGGCTCACCGGCAATCAGAACCTGATCATCGCCAATGTGCCGGCCGACGAGTGCATGAAGATCGACCAGATCGTGGCCGACTACGGGCTGGGCAAGGCGTTGCACACCACGCCGGTACGGCGCGATGCGCTCGCCTGCGTCGCGTTGCCCACCTGCGCGCTCGCGATGGCCGAAGCCGAGCGCTATCTGCCGGACTTCATCGATCGCATCGAAGAGCTGCTGGTGAAGCAGAACCTCAAGAACATTCCGCTGACGGTGCGCATCACCGGCTGCCCGAACGGCTGTGCGCGGCCGTACCTGGCCGAGATCGCGCTGATCGGACGCGCACCCGGACGCTACACGCTGCGCCTCGGCGGCGACGCCACCGGTGAGCGGTTGAACGTGATCTACCGCGACAACATCGACGAGCCGTCGATCCTTGCGGCGCTGGACGAATTGTTCGGGCGTTATCGCGAAGAGCGGAGCCAAGGCGAACGCTTCGGCGACTTCCTGTGGCGCGTGAACGTTCTCACCAAGGAGCTGCGCGCGTGAGCGCGGCAATCGAACTGACGCAAGCCAGCGATGCACCGCGCCTGGCGCTGACCGCGAAGCAGTTTGGTGCGGACACGGCAGCTGCGAGTGCGATCAATGAATGGCTGGCGTCCGTCGATGCACCGACGCGCGTGCGCTGGGCACTCGACAATCTTCCCGGTCCGCATGCGGTGTCGTCGAGCTTCGGTGCGCAGGCGGCGGTGATGCTGCACCTGGTCACGCGCGCCGCTCCCACGATTCCCGTGATCGTGATCGACACGGGCTATCTATTCCCCGAGACCTATCAGTTCATCGGGCAGTTGCAGCAGCAGCTGTCGCTGAACATCAAAACGTTTGCGGGCCGTCACACCGTGGCCGAATTCGAAGCCCAGTACGGCAAACTCTGGGAGCAGGGTCGCGAGGGGCTCGACCAGTATCTCGAGCTGCGCAAGGTCGAGCCGATGCGCCGCGCGCTGGCGACGCTCGGCACGGCGGCATGGTTTGCCGGCCTGCGCCGCAGCCAGGCGGCGAGCCGCGCCGCGTTGAATCCGCTCGAAGTGCGCGATGGCCGCTTCAAACTGCATCCGATCTTCGACTGGTCCGATCGCGATGTTTACCTGTATCTCAAGGCGCACTCGCTGCCGTATCACCCGCTGTGGGACAAGGGATACGTGTCCATTGGCGATTGGCACTCCACCAAGGCGCTGCACGAAGTGGAATCGGCCGAAGAACTGCGGTTCGCAGGCCTCAAAAGAGAGTGTGGCATCCACGGGCTAGAGGGATAGGCAGTTGCCGGCCGGGGCGTTCAGTAAACGAATTGCCACCTACCGGCTCGAACGCCGTGCCCCGCTGGCCGATTTGAGGCGTCGTGGGGCCCAGTTTTACGACTATCTGCAGGCGAATCCTGAAATTCGTGGCGCCTGGCACGGTTGCGGACCTGGCAATACATTCAGCATGATCCGCGCCGCCATCGGTGAAGAGCGCGTCCGCGCCTTTCTGACGGCAGATGGGTTTCGCCAGGAAGAAGTGCAATGAAGAGACTGCAGAGATTGCGCGCCACGCCAGCGCTGCGCGACATGGTGGCGGAGATCGGCTTCGGCCAGAGCCAGCTGATCCAGCCGCTGTTTCTCGGCGAGGGCGCCACCAGCGAGGAGCCCATCAGCGGCCTGCCCGGTACCTCGCGGCACACACTGTCGTCGCTGCTCGCACAATTCGAGAAAGACCTGGGCGCGGGGGTGCGGCAGTTCCTGCTGTTTCCGGTGCCCGCGCAGAAATCCAATCGCAACTTCGGGGCGGATTTCACCAGCACCGCGCTTCAGCAAATGCGTCAACGCGCCGGCTCCGACGCTGCGATCTGGGTCGACACCTGCCTGTGCAGCTTCACCGAGAGCGGTCATTGCCACGTGCACGACGCGCGCGGCAAGCAGGACCTCAACGCGACGCTCGCCGCGCTCGCCTTGTTAGGCGTGGCGTATGTGAAGGCCGGGGCCGACGGCATCTCGCCCTCGGACATGAACGACGGCCGCGTGGCGCACCTGCGTGCCGCGCTGGACGGCGCCGGCTTCGATCTCGCGCCGATCATGAGTTACAGCACCAAGTTCGCCAGCAATTTCTACGGCCCGTTCCGTGAAGCCGCCGACTCCGCGCCGCAGTATGGCGACCGCAAGAGTTATCAGCTGGATGTGCGCAACCGCAGCGATGCGCTGGCGTCCAGTCGCCGCTGCGCCGAAGAAGGCGCGGACCTCTTGATGGTGAAGCCCGGCCAGCCCGCCGCCGATCTCATACGGCCCATCAACGAACAGACCGGGCTGCCCGTCGGCGCCTACCAAGTCAGTGGCGAGTACACCTCGCTGGTGTTGCTGGCGCGCGAGAAATTCGTGAACTTCGATGCCGCGCTCATCGAGAGCTGGCACAACCTGCGCCGTGCGGGCGCTGCGTACATCATCACCTACGGCGCGCGTCTCGCGAAGGGACTGGGATTCCCTCCCTGATGCGCTACTTCCCGCTGTTCCTCGATCTGAAGGACAAGCCCGTGCTGCTGGTGGGCGGCGGCGAAGTGGCGGCGCGCAAATTTTCCTTGTTAGCCGAGGCGGGTGCCAGCATCACGCTAGTCGCGCCCCAGCTTGGCGTGGAACTCACTCAAGGCCTGGCGCGCGGCGCGCTCACGCACCTGGCGCGCGAATTTTCGGACGCCGACGTAGCCGGTGTGTGGCTGGTGGTCGCCGCGACTGACGATCGCGCCGTGAATGCCGCCGTGGCCGCGGCGGCCAGCGCCGCGCGTGTTCCCTGCAACGTGGTGGACGATCGGGAACTGTCGAGCTTCATCATGCCGGCGATCATCGACCGTTCTCCCGTGCAGATTGCCGTGTCGACCGGCGGCGCGTCACCGGTACTGGCACGGCTGATTCGCGAGCGCCTCGAGACCTTGTTAGACAGCTCGCTCGGGCCCCTGGCCGCATTCGCCGATCGGTGGCGCACCGCGATCAAGGCGAAGTTTGCCGATATCGGCGCACGGCGTCAGTTCCTGTCGTGGATGCTCACGGGTCCCGTGGCAGCCAGCTTGCGCGCCGGCCGGGAGCACCAGGCTGACGAGTTCACCCGCAAGGCGCTCGACTCCGCCGAGGGCATCCCCAACGGACACGTGGTTCTCGTGGGCGCCGGCCCTGGAAATTCCGGATTGATGACGCTGAACGGATTGCGCGCGCTACAGGAAGCGGATGTGATCGTGCACGACCGCCTCGTGTCGGCCGAAGTGCTCGACCTGGCGCGACGCGACGCCACTCGTTTCGACGTTGGCAAATTCGTCGGCGGCGGTGGTGCAACCCAGGATGAGATCAACAAGCTGCTGGTCGAGCATGCGCAGCGCGGAGAATTCGTCGTGCGCCTCAAGGGCGGCGATCCTTTCGTGTTCGGCCGTGGCGGCGAAGAAATCGATTTCCTGCGACAGCATCGTGTTTCGTTCGAGGTGATTCCCGGCATTACCGCGGCGCTGGCCGCGGGCGCGTATTCCGGTGTGCCCCTGACCGATCGCCGGCACGCACAGGCCGTGCGCCTGCTGACCGGCAACAGCGACGAGCAGTTGGCGCAGTTCAACTATTCGGATCTCGCCGCGGGTCGCGAGACGTTGGCGTTCTACATGAGCGTCGGAAGGCTGGTCGGCCTGCGCGACAAACTATTGTCGTCGCGCGTTGAGGGGGGCATGCCCGTCGCGATCATCGAAAATGCCAGCCGCGCCGATCAACGCGTGCTCGTAACCAGCGTCGAAGGCATGCACCGCGACGCCGTGATGCAGAAGATCAAGGCGCCCGCCATGCTCATCATAGGCAACGTTGCCGCCAGCGCCGCCGAGCTGCAGTGGTTTGGGCGGCAGGCTGCAACCGGCCATTCCGCAGCGTAGGTAGTCAGATGGCACATCCCGGCACCAC
This sequence comes from Steroidobacteraceae bacterium, assembly GCA_035286365.1. Taxonomy (GTDB): domain Bacteria; phylum Pseudomonadota; class Gammaproteobacteria; order Steroidobacterales; family Steroidobacteraceae; genus CADEED01. The sequence goes on from DATHJZ010000007.1 coordinate 4,530, forward strand.
CGTCCTGCCGTTTCTCATCATTCTGCCGCTCATCGGCTGGCGCCTCTATCGGCGTGTGCGCAATTCGATCGGCCGCCAGAAGCTCTCGAAGGTCCGCCCGTGGATCACGCTCGCGGTTTTTCCGCTGCTGATCCTGCTGATCGGATTTGCGGCGTTCGCGCACCCATTGAGTCTGGTCTGGCTCGCGGGTGGCGTTCTGATCGGCGCGGCGCTGGGCATCTATGGGCTCGGCAAGACAGCCTTCGAGAACACGCCACAAGGCATGTTCTACACACCGAACGCACATCTGGGCATCGCGCTTTCGGTCGTGTTCGCCGGGCGGGTGCTTTATCGGATGTTCGAGTTGTATACGCTCGATCCGGGCGCGCAGCCTGCGTCAATGGACATTGCGCGCAGTCCACTCACGTTGGCGATATTCGGGCTGCTGGCGGGATATTACGTCGCGTACGCGGTTGGGCTAGTTCGATATCGGCTTCGCAGTTCGCGCGAGATCGTGGCGCACTGATCGCAGGTGCGCGCGTCAGTCGAGTGGACTGCGCGCGGCGATTCCTCCCCGGTTGAGCACGTGAGTGTAGATCTGCGTGGTCTTCACGCTCGCGTGTCCCATCAGTTCCTGCACCGTGCGGATGTCGCTGCCGGACTCGAGCAGATGGGTTGCGAAGCAATGGCGAAATGTATGGCAGGAGGCCGGCTGATTGAGCTTGCACCTGCGGATTGCTTCGCGCACGACGCGTTGCACCGATTGCTCGTGCAGGTGATGACGCCGCCAGGCGCCGGAGCGCGGGTCGCGGGCAGGCGAGGCGGCCGGAAATATGTATTGCCAGGGCCACTCACGATGCGCGCCGGGATACTTCCGCGCGAGCGCGTAGGGAAGTTCAACGCCACCGTAACCGGCCGCAGAGGCGGCCTCGTGCGCTGCGCGTAGCAACTGCAGTCGGGTGCGGAGCGGCGAAACCAGCAGCTCGGGCAACATGGTCACTCGATCTTTTGCGCCTTTACCGTCGCGAACCAGGATGCGCCTGCGTTCCAGGTCGACGTCCTTCACGCGCAGGCGCAATGCTTCGAGCAGGCGCAGCCCGCTGCCATAGAGCAAGCTGACCACGAGCCTGTGGTCGCCGTGCAACTCCGCCAACACGGCTGCAACTTCCGCGCGCGAAAGTACGACGGGCAGGCGCTTCGGACGACGCGCACGAGTGATGTTGTCGAGCCAGGGGAGATCTAACGCAAGTACGCGCCGATAGAGGAATAGCAATGCGGCGAGCGCTTGAGCCTGGGTTGCCGACGCCACATTGCGTTGCGTTGCGAGGTTTGAGAGAAAGGCCTCGATTTCCGGGCCGCTCATTCGTGCCGGGTGTTGCTTGCCGTGGAAAAGAATAAAGCGCCGAATCCAGCCAACGTACTGCTTCTCGGTGCGGTAGCTGTAGTGGCGTTTGCGAATCTCTTCCCGGACTTGGTCCAGAAGCCGTGGTTTATTGAACATGTTGTATAAGCACGCGGACTCGTTTGACGACAGCGCGGGGGGCGTGCTCTAGTTAAATCAATGACGTGGTCAAAGTGTGAGAACGTTATCTATGCATTTGTCGAGAAATATCCCGTCGTTTGGCCGTCTAATTAAGAGTTAGGCGGCAATGAAACATCATCGCTTGGTTGCCGCATCCATAGTCGGGCTCTCTTTGCCGATCTCTGCGTCTGCTGAAATTGCAGACAAAATGGCTTCTCAGTCGTGGCTTTGGGGGCAGGGCATCTTCTTGGGAGTGCTGGCTCTAGGTCTCGGCATCTGGCGTCATTGGTTGTCAGTGCTTCCGGCCTTGCTGGGCCTCGTGCTTCTGCTGGCCGCTTGGGGTGACGCGCATGATCCAATGTTCGCTCCGGCACTCCAGCCGGGGCTTGGCGCCAACTACCTGTTGTTTTCTTACGTTACTCCTTTGATTCCAGTGCT
>DATHJZ010000008.1:0-5800 GCA_035286365.1 Steroidobacteraceae bacterium
CCGGTCTGCGCCTTCTCGACGTCGTAGTCGCACTTCTGCAGCAGCTTCTGGATGATGTTCTCGACGTCTTCACCGACGTAACCGGCTTCGGTCAGCGTCGTGGCATCGGCAATCGTGAACGGCACGTTGAGCAGACGCGCCAGCGTTTCGGCTAACAAGGTCTTGCCGCAGCCCGTGGGACCGATCAGCAGGATGTTGCTCTTGGAAATCTCGACGTCGTCCTTGCCACGGCCGGCGGTGCCGCCGCGCGTCTGCAGACGCTTGTAGTGGTTGTAGACGGCGACCGACAGGGTCTTCTTCGCGCGCTCCTGGCCGATCACGTATTCGTCGAGAACTTTCTTGATCTCGGAAGGCTTCGGCAGTTTGTCGCGGGCGCGCTCGGCGCGATCTTCGAGTTCTTCGCGAATGATGTCGTTGCAGAGCTCGACGCATTCGTCGCAGACAAAGACCGACGGACCGGCAATCAGCTTGCGGACTTCGTGCTGACTTTTGCCGCAGAAGGAGCAGTACAACAACTTGCCGTCGTCATGCCGTCCGCGAGTGTCCTCGGTCATCGTCGCTCCGTGTGGCGCGGGAGGGCACGTGCCCACCTGCTGGGAATCTATATATCACGGCTGTTCCGCGGAACCCAAGGGGCACGCGAGCGGAAGCCGTTGTTTATACGGGATTTGTCGAGAACTGCGAGTGGCTTCGCACTGCCGGCGGCTTGACGCCGGCAGAGCTGGAACTAAGCGGGAGTGGCAGAAGTCGCAGGTGCGACTCGTTTGTCGAGTAATTTGTCCACGAGTCCGTAGGCGATGGCCTCGGTCGGGCTCATGAAATTGTCGCGTTCCGAATCCAGGCGGATCTTGTCGACAGTCTGCCCCGTGTGGTGGGCGAGGATTTCGTTCAATCGCTCGCGGATCTTCAAGATTTCCTGGGCCTGGATGTGAATGTCGCTGGCCTGGCCCTGATACCCGCCCGAGGGCTGGTGAATCATCGCGCGCGAGTTTGGCAGCATGAATCGCTTGCCCTTGGCGCCACCGGCCATCAGCACGGCGCCCATCGAGGCGGCCATTCCGACGCAAATGGTGCTCACGTCCGGTTTGACGAACTGCATGGTGTCGTAGATCGCAAGACCCGCGCTCACCGAACCGCCCGGCGAGTTGATGTAGAGGGCGATGTCCTTGTCCGGATTTTCGGATTCGAGGAACAGCAGCTGCGCCACGATGACGTTGGCCATGTAGTCCTCGACGGGACCGACGGCAAACACCACGCGCTCCTTGAGCAGGCGCGAGTAGATGTCATACGACCGCTCACCGCGGGCGGTCTGCTCCACGACGATCGGTATGAGATTCAGTCCGCGCTCGTTCATCGAAACACTCCTCTATCAAGCATCTGCTTGGCCGAACTGCGTGAGCTCGCCGAAGGTCGCGGGCTTCTCGGTGACTTTCGCCTGACCGACCACCCAATCCATCGCCTGGCCTTCGAGAACCTGGGCCTCTATTTGTCGCATCGCGTCCGGGTTTTGCAAGTAGTTGCGTCGCACTTCCTCGGGATTTGAATACGAGGCCGACAGTTCGTTCAATTTCTCCGACACGGCTTCGCGGCTCACCTTGAGGCTCGCGTTGCGCACCAGCTCGCTCATGAGCAGGCCGAGCGCCACGCGACGGCGGGCCGGCTCTTCGAACGGCTCGCGCGGCGGCATTTGTTTGGCATCGCGCACGCCGGCGCGCCGCAGCATCTCGATCTGCAATTCCTGGATCTGTTCCTCGACCAGCTGACGCGGCAGTTCCAGCGGATTGCGCTGGTACAGCCCCTCGAGCACCTGCGTGCGCATCTTCTGGCGAATTGCTTCCGCGAGCTCGCGCTCCATGTTGGCGCGCACTTCGCTGCGCAGGGATTCGAGGTTGCCGTCGGCAATCCCGAAGCTCTTGGCGAACGCCTCGTCGAGCGGTGCCGGCAATTGCTCTTCGACCTTGCCGACCTTGACCTCGAAGGAAGCCTGCTTTCCCGACAGCTTCTTGTTCGTGTGGTCCGCCGCGAACGACGCGGTGAAGGTGCGCGCGTCGCCCGCGCTCGCGCCCACCAGTGCGTCTTCGAATTCCTTCATGACACGGCCGGCACCGATGATGATGGGCACTTCCTGCCCCGCGCCGCCTTCGAATTCTTCGCCGTCGATCCTGCCGACGAAGTCCACGGTCACGCGATCGTTGGCCGCGGCCGCGCGCGTCACCTCGTTGAACACCGGGCGCTGTTGGCGCAGCGTGTCGATCATGGCCTCGAGGTCTTTGTCGCTGACGCTGGCAACCGGCTTCTCGAGCGTCAGCTCGGACAGCGGCTGCAATTTCACTTCGGGCAGCACTTCGAATACTGCCGCGTACTTGAGATCGGCACCCGGCCCCATCGCAATGGGCTCGATGCGCGGACCGCCCGCGGGGTTCAACTTCTCGCGCGCAACGGCTTCGGAGAACGAGGTGCGCATGAGATCGTTGATGACCTCGCCATGCACCTGCTCGCCGTACTGCTGGCGAATCACCGCGATCGGTGCTTTGCCCGGGCGAAAGCCCTTGAGGCGTGCGGTGCGCGAGATCTTGTTCAGGCGCTGCGCCACTTCGCCGTCGACTTGCGCCGCGGGGATCGCCACTTCGAGGCGGCGTTCCAATCCGCCGGTGGCGGTCAATTGAACCTGCATATCAATTCCTTCATCGTTCTGTTCCGATCCTGGCGCCGGCGAATGGTGCGAAAGGAGAGACTCGAACTCTCACGGGTTACCCCACTGGAACCTAAATCCAGCGCGTCTACCAGTTCCGCCACTTTCGCTTAAGGCTTGAGCCCCTATCCGTTCCAGACGGTGGCCTCGCGCGAGGGGCGCGGATTATAGCGAAACATCTCCCTGCGGACGCGCCCAGCGACGCAGGCGGTCCAAACGGGATTTGGCTATGCTTTCGGCCGCTTGCAGGAGAGGGACATAAGATGGGTCAGGTCGCCAATCTTCTCGTGGTCGGATTGATCACCATCGTTTCAGGGCTGCTGGATGCGCGCGGTTTCGTCTATGCGGCGCGCGCCTGGCCCGGAGGTCAGCTCGATCTCAAGGTGGGCCTGCTGTCCCTGGGCTCGTTCGCAGGCGGCGTCACCGCGTACATCGTGGCGATCAAGTTCATGCAGAATGCGGGCATCCAGGGGGTCGCGCTGCAAAGCGGCATCTGGTTCGTGGTGACCGCCGTCGGTATTGCTGCCATGGACGGATCGCTGCTGACTTGGTCGCGAACCCAGCAAGTGGTGGGCCTCGCGGTGGCGGTGGCCCTGTGCTGGCTTATTACGACGACCCGCGCCGCAGCGGGCTGAACAGAGAAATTCATGGATTCCAGACTCATCGACATGCTTGCCTGCCCGGTTTCGAAGGCGCCGGTGTTCTTCTCCGAAGCGCGGCAGCTGATTGTCTGCCCGACCAGCAAGCTCGCCTACCCGATCAAGGATGGGATTCCGGCCATGCTGCCGGAGGACGCCATCAAGCTCGAAGACGGCGATCCGCTGTTGAAATCGGGCTGACGAGCCCGCCGCGGCTCAGGCCTCCGAGGTCTGCGCCTTGCCGTAGAACTTGAGCAGCTTGCGTTCGACCCGCTCGAAATTGTTGAAGTTCGCGAGCTTGCGGATGTCGCGCGACCCCCGCCCTAACAACCCGAGCTTCAGTGCCAGCCCGACGAACGGATTCTGCGGCCGCTCGGTGAATGGAATCTGGTTGAAGTCGAACAGCTTGGGCGTACCCGCCTTGCGATCGACCATGACGTTCATCGCGTGCAGGTCGATGTCGTAGAGACTGGCCTCGTGGCTGAGACTCACCAGCTCCGCCAGGTCCTGCATGAAGCGCGGTGAGATGAAATCCGCGTGGTCGCGCTGCGCGAAGTAGTACACCTCGCCGTCGAGGCATTCCTGCAGCGACATCTGGAACCTGGGTTCGACCACGAAGCCGAGCGGTTCGGCGATGTACTTCGACAACCCGCGCGCTTCGAAGAACGCCTTGTTGCGCCGGTGCTCGAACTCGGCGAGCGGCAGCTTGTGCTTGCGCGCGTGATTGGCAATCGCCGCGGGTTTGTAGACCTTCAGGCCCACTTCGCGCCCGCGCCAGCGCGCCCGATAGACCACCGAACGCTTGCCCTCGCCCAGCTTGTCGGTGACTTCGAGGTCCGCGTACGCGGTGTCCTGCAACTTGATCTTGAGAGAGTCCGGATCGACATGCCCCGCCTCGGCCAACACTACCCATTTATCGGAGAGCCAGCGCCGCACCGCGATGATCTTCGCGACGCGCAATCCCGCATCTTCGAATTCCGACTTCATGCTCTTCACCGACACGCGTTCGAATGGCCGCCGCGTGAGCCCGAGTGCGCGCGAGATCTTCCACACGCCGTAGCGGAAGGAATACTTGTGGCGGTAATCGGCGATGATCCAGCGACGTGAGACGCGACCGAACTCGCGCAGCATGCGGCGGCGCGTCTCGGCGTCGACGTGAAAGAGGAAGCGGATGCTCATCACGCAATCGGCCGACTTCGCGCCGAATGGCAGGGCCTCGGCATCGGCGCGCACGTAGCCCGCGATGTTCGCGTGTTGCACGGATGGTAGTTTGGCGGCCTGCTGCATCATCTCGAGCGAGATGTCGCTGCCGACGACTTCATAACCCGCGCGCGCCAGGTTGCCGGTAAAGCGCCCCGTGCCGCATGGCAGATCGACGATGGACTTCACTCCGCTGGTCAGCGCCAGTGCTTTCTGGATTGCATTCCACTTGCGCGCGTTGCGCCGCTGCCGCTTGGGCGTGCGGAAGCGATGTTCGTCGTAGTCCGCGGCGACGTCGGCGCTTTGATAGAACTGCTTCTTGTACGCGTAGCCATGCGCCTTGGGCTTGGACGGATCGTCGCGGGAAGGTTGCCTTGCCATCGACGGAATTTACCTGCCAGTCCGTCGATTCGCGCAACATTCGCGCCCGCTGATTGTTACCGGCGCTTGCCAATTCGATGAAAGCGCGCGGACGTTTGCGCGCGGCGCGTGCGCGCAGGAGCGCGGCTGCGAAGGGATCACCGGGAAAGTGGTGGGCCGTGTAGGGGTTGAACCTACGACCTACTGATTAAGAGTCAGCTGCTCTACCAACTGAGCTAACGGCCCGTCGCGGGGGCGGCACTCTATCAGAGCGAAAAGCGGAAACCTACGCGCCACGAAAGAATTATTTTCAGCGCGCAGCGAGCGAAATTTCCGAACCCGCGCACGCACTTCCGCGGGCTGCGAACGGGTCGGGTCGCCCCTTGTCCGGGCTGCGGCGGGGTTCCCGCTGGACATATATAAGAGCGCGGCAGGCTGGCGGAATTCGATCATTTACGATAGAAAGCAATCAAACTCGATCGAAGTACACTCAGCTGGGGTGGGGGGCCGTTTGCGCAGTTTCGTCGACCGGCCGGAGGCACCGGCCTGCAGCGCCACCACGTACGTTTTGCCGGCTCACCCCGTTCCCCGGGCATTCATCTGCCCACTGCTGCCGGCCATGCTCTGTGCCGCTCCTGCCGCTATCGCCTTCGCGCCGAACGGCAACGCCGCCACTCATCCCGTGTGCGACGCCGGGCCGTACGACCTTGCGCACCCGACACCACCCTCGCCCTGAGCAGACCATGAACCACGCGTTTCGCATGAAGCTCAAGCCCGGCAACACCGGCGAATACCAGCGGCGCCACGACGAAATCTGGCCCGAGCTCTCACAGCTGCTTCACACCGCGGGCATCTACGACTATTCGATTTTCCTCGACGAAGAGACGCTGCACCTGTTCGCCGTGCTCAA
>DATHJZ010000009.1:0-13028 GCA_035286365.1 Steroidobacteraceae bacterium
GCCAGCTCGCGATTGAGATCCTGCAGGCCGCGGTGCTTCGGATCCTGCAGCAGCGGCCAGTCGAGCTGCTGGTGCTCGCGCCATTCGTGCCACTGCCCGAACTCCGAACCCATGAACATGAGTTTTTTGCCTGGGTGCGCCGTCATGTAGCTCAGGAACAGGCGGTAGTTGGCGCGCTTCTGCCACTCGTCTCCCGGCATCTTGTCGAGCAGGGACTTCTTGCCGTGCACGACTTCGTCATGCGAGATCGGCAACACGAAATTTTCCGTCCACGCGTACACGAACGAGAACGTGATCTTGTTGTGCTCGTGGCGGCGGTAAACCGGGTCCTTGGTGAAGTATTCGAGCGAGTCGTTCATCCACCCCATGTTCCACTTGAACGAGAAGCCGACGCCGCCCAGGTGCACGGGACGCGACACGCCGGGAAATGCGGTGGATTCCTCGGCGATCGTGAGGATGCCCGGATGCTCGCGATGCGCCACGGTGTTGAACTCGCGCAGGAACTCGAGCGCTTCGAGATTTTCACGGCCGCCATACTTGTTAGGCAGCCATTCGCCCGCGTTGCGGCTGTAATCGAGGTACAGCATCGACGCGACGGCATCCACGCGCAATCCGTCGACGTGGTAACGCTCGAACCAGTACAGGCCGTTCGCCACCAGGAAGTTCTTCACCTCGTGACGGCCGAAGTTGAACACCTTGGTGCCCCACTCGACGTGCTCGCCCAGGCGCTTGTCCGCATGTTCGTAGAGCGCCGAGCCGTCGAACTCCGCGAGACCGTGCGCGTCCTTCGGAAAGTGCGCCGGAACCCAGTCGAGGATCACGCCGATTCCGGCCTGGTGGCACTCGTCGACGAAGGCCATGAAGTCCTTGGGCGAGCCGTGCCGCGAGGTCGGCGCGAAGTACCCCACCACCTGGTAGCCCCACGATCCGTCGAACGGGTGCTCGGCGACGCCCATCAACTCGATGTGCGTGTAGCCCATGTCGACGACGTAGGGAATCAGCCGCTCGGCCGCCTCCGCCCAGGTGAAAAACGGCGGCTGGCGATCCCAGGAGTGCTGCCAGCTCGGCAGGTGCACTTCGTAAACATTGATGGGCGTGCGACGCCAGTCGCGCTGCGCGCGTTCGCGCATCCAGGTTTCGTCACCCCATTCGTAGCCGTCGAGCGAGGCGACGATGGATGCGGTCTCCGGCCGGCGCTGCATCTGAAAACCGAACGGATCGGCCTTGAGCACGATCGCATCGTTCTGCGTGCGGATTTCAAACTTGTATTCGACGCCCTCGCCAACGCCCGGAACGAACAACTCCCAGACTCCCGACCCGCCGCGCGCCTGCATCGGGTGCTTGCGGCCGTCCCAGAAATTGAAACTGCCGACCACGCTCACGCGCCTGGCATTCGGCGCCCACACCGCGAACTGCGTGCCGGCCACGCCGTCGCGCACGCGCAGCTGCGCGCCGAACTTGTTGTACAGCGCGTAGTGGCGGCCCTGGCCGAATAGATAGAGGTCGAAGTCCGACAGCTCGTGCGAGAAGAAATACGTGTCGTGCCTGACGACCTCTTGACCGCCCGGGAAGCGCACGCGCAGCCGGTACGGCATCACCGGGCGGCGATACGCGATGCTGCCTTCGAAGAGCCCGGTCTCATGAATGCGCTTGAGCTCGTGCGCCTCGTCGGCCTGGTCGTCCTCCCAGAACACCGCGACGGATTCCGCGCCGGGTTCCAGCACGCGCACCATGCACAACGGAGTGGCGTCGGCGCGCGCAAATTCGTGATAGCCGAGCAAGGAGCGCGGCTCGTGATGAGTGGCGCTGATCAATGCGCCGATTTCCGCTTTCGTGAGTTTGGGAGTCTTGTTGGCCATTCAGAAGTATGGGGTCAGGCCCCAATTCCTGGAAACGGGGCCGGACCTGTGCGAGGAGTCGGGGCAGGCATGTGTGGCGGGAAGTCTGGCCCCATTTCCTGGAATTGGGGCCTGACCCCATTCATATAACCGACCTGATATTCCAGATGCGCTCCGCGTACTCGCGCACGCTGCGATCGCTCGAGAACGGCCCCATGCCGACCGTGTTCAGCACCGCGCAGCGGCTCCATTCCTCGGGTTTGCGGTACAACGCATCGACGCGATCCTGGGCGGCGCTGTACGCGGCGAAATCGGCCAACACCAGGAAGGGCTCGCCATCGGAAGTCAGGCGATCGGCCACCAGCCGCGCGTCGTCCGTGCCACCGCGGCTGAAGGCGCCGCTGCGGATCATGTCGATCGCAACCTTGAGCTCGGGATTCGCCGCGACGATTTCGCCCGGCCGATAGCCATCGGCGCGCCGCTGCGAAACCTCATCGGCGGTCATGCCAAAGATGAAAATGTTGTCGGCCCCGACGCAATCGCGTATTTCAATGTTCGCCCCGTCGAGTGTGCCGATCGTGAGCGCACCGTTCAGCGCGAGCTTCATGTTGCCCGTGCCCGAGGCCTCCATGCCCGCCGTCGAAATCTGCTGCGAGAGATCCGCCGCCGGCATGATGGTCTGCGCCAGCGATACGTCGTAGTCCGGCAGGAACACGCATTTGAGCTTGGTCAGCGTGACCGGGTCCTGGTTGATCGTCGTCGATACATTGTTGATGAGCCGGATGATGGCCTTCGCCAGCACGTAGCCTGGCGCCGCCTTGCCGGCGAAGAACACGGTGCGCGGCACCCAGTTCTCCGCAGGCGCAGCCTTGATCCGGTTGTAACGCGTGATGACGTAGAGAATGTTGAGCAGCTGGCGCTTGTACTCGTGGATGCGCTTCACCTGCACGTCGAACAGCGAGTCGACGCTGACGTCGATGCCGGTGCGCCTATCCACTTCTTCCGCCAGCGCCACCTTGTTGGCCCGCTTGATGTCGCGGAACAGCGCGCGAAAGCCCGGATCGTCGGCGGCCCAGCGCAGCCGTTCGATTTCCTCCAGATCGTTCTCCCAGGCCGAACCCAGCCGCTCCGTCAGCAGGCGCGACAAGAGTGGATTCGACTGCTTCAGCCAGCGGCGCACCGTGATGCCGTTGGTGACGTTCGTGAAGCGATCGGGAAACATCCGCGCGAACCCTGCGAAGATCGTCTTCTGCATGAGCTCGGAATGCAGCTTCGCGACCCCGTTCACCTTGTGGGAGCCGACCACCGCGAGGTGCGCCATGCGCACCCGGCGCCCGTTCGATTCTCCGATGATGGATAGCGTGGTCTTGGCCGCGCCGTCACCTCTGAAGCGCTTCTCGACCTCGATCAGGAATTCTTCGTTGATGCGGTAGATGATCTCGAGGTGTCGCGGCAGGAACTGCTCGAAGAAATGTACCGGCCAGGTTTCTAGCGCTTCCGGCAGCAGCGTGTGATTGGTGTAACCAAACACGCTGCGGCAGATCTCCCACGCCTGGGCCCACGGCATGTCGTATTGATCGATGAGCAGCCGCATCAGCTCGGGGATCGCCAACGTCGGATGCGTATCGTTCATCTGCACGGCGAGCGCGCTCGGCAGATCTTCGAGCACGCGCTCTTCGGCCAGGTGCGTGGCGAGGATGTCCTGGATGCTGGCGCTGACGAAGAAGTACTGCTGCTTGAAGCGCAGCTCCTTGCCCTGCGGCGTGGAATCGTCCGGATACAGCACGCGCGACAGGTTCTTCGCCTCGACCTGGTCTTCGACTGCCGCCGGATAATTGCCGGCGTTGAAATCTTCGATGTGGAACGGCTGCAGCGCGCGCGCCGACCACAGGCGCAGGTGATTCACCGTCGGGCTGCGATTGCCGGGCACGAGCTGATCGAACCCGACGGCCAGCACATCGGTGGTTTCGACCCAGCGCGAGCGCTGACCGCCGCCGACGTCGTGCGTGTTCAGCACCTTGCCACCGAAGCGCACGATGTAGCGCGCGTCCGATCGCGGGGTCTCCCAGACATTATGGAGGCGCAGCCAGGTGCTGGCGGACTCGCGCTGCGCGCCGTCGGTGTCGATGGACTGGGTAAAGATGCCGTAGTCATACCGGATGCCGTAGCCCGTGGCCGGATACTGCAGCGTGGCCAGTGAATCCAGGAAGCAGGCCGCCAGACGGCCGAGACCACCGTTGCCGAGGCCCGGGTCCACTTCAAGCGCGATGACCGCGTCGAAATCGTGTCCCATGCTGGCGATCGCGGTGCGAGCTTCGTCGATCAACTCGGAGTCGAGGCTCGACAATGAATTGACCAACGACCGGCCCGGCAGGAATTCCACCGACAAGTAGCACAGGCGCTTGACCCGGGCACGCGCCACGCGGCGCTGCGTGGCGAGCCAACGCGCGGACAATTCCTCCCGGATCGCGAGCGATAACGCGTCGTATATGTCGCGCGGCGTCGCAGTGTCGGGTTCTTTGCCCAGCGAGCGCGTCAGGCGGTCGTAAATCGCGGCGCGCAAGCTGCCGCGTCGCAGGATCGCGCCTGCTACCTGCGTCGGATCATTCAGCACTCGAAATACCTTTCACTCTTCGACGAGACATTTCAGGACAATTCTTCATGACGCCACCGACATTGCACGCAAGTTAGTGCAAGTTCTATGTCGGAGGCGTGAGACCGGTATCATAGGCACCTCGCGAAGTTGGGGGCGCAGAAAGTGAATCTGACCGCCGCCCGTTCTTCGCGCTGCACCACATTGGCTTCGAGTTAACGCGGAATGCATCGACAAGCAATTGGTATTGATATCGGGGGCTCGTCGATCAAGGCAGCCGTGGTTGACCTGACCAGGGGTTGCCTGATCGGAGAACGCCACTCGGTGCCCTCGCCCGCCATGTCCGCGGTCAGCGAGATGCTGCACGCCATGGCCGCGGCCGTACCCGAAGACACCGCGAATCTTCCCGCCGGCGTCACGTTTCCCGGCGTCGTCGTCGCGGGCACCGTGTACAGCGCGGCCAACGTAGCGAAGTCGTGGATCGGACAGCCGCTCGCAGAGCCCGCGGCGGCGAAACTCAAGCGCAAGGTCGTCGCCATCAATGATGCCGACGCGGCCGGCCTCGCCGAGGTCAATTTCGGCGCCGCACGCGATGTCATGGGTACCGTGCTCGTGCTGAGCCTCGGCACCGGCATCGGCAGCGCATTGTTCGTCGACGGCAAACTCGTGCCTAACACCGAGCTCGGACATCTCGAATTCGATGGCATGGAGGCCGAAGCGCGCGCCTCGGGTCGCGCCCGCATCGAGCGCAAGCTCGACTGGCCGGCGTACATCGCCGAGCTCAATTACGTGTTGAATCGAACCCATGCGCTGTTCTGGCCGGATCTGTTCGTCCTGTGCGGAGGAATCACGGCGGATCATCCGGATCTGTGTGAGGACCTGACGGTCCCTACCGCGATCAAACTCGGCGCGCTGCGCGCCGATGCCGGCATCGTGGGTGCGGCTTACGCCACGACACTGCAGCAAGGCGTGTGGATCAAGGAAGCAAAGGTCGCGGGGAAGTAGATCCGCCGTTCGCGCTGCCTCTGACCTCAATCGTCGCCAGCTTGCGACGATCCTCACGTTCATTCAGGCGTAATCATACGGAAAGCCGCCGCTTGTCTTACAAGGCTTTTCCGCGGGGCTCGCTACCTTGTACCTGCACTAACAAGGTCGAGGAGTTTCACATGCGTATGTCCCATGCTTTCCTGCCACTCGTCGCTGCGACGTTGTTCATCGCCGGTTGCGGCAACAAAGGGCCTGCCACAAGCGCCGTATCGCAAGCCGATGCGGCGATGGAGCGGGACCGTGCCGAGGGGACCCAGTTCGCCCCCGCGGAAACGAAAGTCGCCGATGCCACGCTCGCGAAGATGAAAGCCGATCTCGCGAAGGAAGACTACAAGGCGGTACTGGCGGCCATTCCGAAAATCAATGAAGACGTGAAGGCGATGCAGGAGGCCGCGGTTTCCATGAAGACGCTCACGGCGGCTGCCCAGAATGAGTGGCAAACACTCAACCAGGAAGTGCCGAAGACAGTTCAGGAAATCGAGACACGCGTCGAAACCCTTTCCGCCGGCAAGCTGCCGAAGGAAATCACCAAGGAAACTCTCGCCGCGGCCAAGACTGAACTCGATGGCATGAAGGCCACGTGGGCCGAAGCGACCGCCGCGGCCACCGCGGGCGATACCCTGAAGGCGACCGACAAGGGCCGCACAGTTCAGGTGAAGGCCGAGAAGCTGAAGGATCAGCTGGGCCTGTCGAACGCCGCGCTGGCTTCGATCAAATAGCGAAACCGCGACACCGGCCGGATCCTTGACTGGATCCGGCCGGGCCGCCGCCCGATGTGTGCATCGAGAAGTCCAAGGCGGCGGGTCAGTAGTTAGCGGGCAGCGGCGCCCAGTTCGCCCCTAAGGTCTCGCGCCGGCGGTATGCCAGTCACCGCCCCACAGTCGCTTTCCTTCCAGACAACACCGGACTCCCAAGCAGTTAGCGCTGCCAGCGCGAACCAATCCGGGGTAATCCGCGCACTCCCGAGGCTTCGGCACCCCGCTTATTGCCACAATTGCGGCACGTGTTCGACACGATCCAGAGGTCAACTGACTCTGCGTCGATCCACTCTCTCGTGCCGGAGCTTCCATGTTTCGCAAACTCGTTTCCGCCCTCACGATCCCGGCGGTTCTCTTTCTATGTGTGAACTGCGGCGGCGGAGCGCCGCCCACGACGAAGCCGAGAATCGGTCCGCCCGACCCTCAGTGGGTCACGGCAATCAGCCTGCACAGCAACGGTGCCATCTCGCGCCACTCGCCCGTGCGCGTGCTGTTCACCGGCGATGTGATCCCCGCGGCGCGCGTGGGCGGCGACGCATCCGCGAACATTTCCATCACGCCGGCCGTGAAGACTCGCGCAGTCTTCGCGAGCCGCCGCGAAATCGTGCTGCGACCGGAAACCGAGTTCGCGGCCGGCACCGACTATCGCGTCAGTGTCTCGGCCAGGGGTCTCGAGGGCGTGCCGCGGAACACCAAGCCGTTCGAATTCGCCGTGCAGACGCTCGGCGTCAATTTCGACGTGAAGACCTGGGGCCTCGGAGTCGAATCGGACCGCAATGAACTGATGGTGCTGAGCGGCGCGATCCTCACCACCGACAGCGAAAATCGCGAGCGCGTCGAAAAGGTCCTGAGCGCCACGTTGAACGGCAAGCCCGTGAGCATCAACTGGACGGCCGGCGACAGGCAATACCCGTTCGCCATCAACAACATCGTGCGCACGAAGGAGGAACAGGAACTGGTGCTGCGCTGGGAGGGCGCGCCCCTCAACCTGAAGAATTCCGGCGAACAGTCCTGGCGCATTCCGGCGCTCGATGAATTCGCCGTCACGCGCGCGCAGGCAATGCAGGTCAACGACCAGCGGCAGATCCAGGTGCAGTTCTCCGATGCGCTCGATGCGCGCCAGGATCTGAAGGGCCTGATTCGCCTCTCGCAGGGCGAGTTCACGACGGCGATCAACAACAACAAGCTCACGCTGTACGTCAACGACGCGATCACGGGTGAAGTCACGCTCACGCTCGAGCCGCAGATTCACAGCCGCGAGGGGGTGACCCTCGTCGGCGAGCGCGAGTTCAAGGTGGAATTCGCCAACACCAAGCCGCAGGTGCGGTTCGTTGGCAAGGGCGTCGTGCTGCCCGATGCGACGACGCTCACCGTGCCCTTTGAAGCCGTGAGTGCGCGTGCCGTGCGCGTGACCGCGCTGCAGGTTTTCCAGGACAACATCCCGCAGTTCCTGCAGGTGAACCGGCTCGACGGCTCGCAGGAGCTGGGTCGCGTGGGTCGGGTTCTGTGGCGCAAGACCATTCCGCTCGCATCCCCGGTGCCCGGCAAGTGGACGCGTTACAACCTCGACGTCACAGAGCTCATGCGCAAACACCCCGGCGGCTTGTTCCAGTTGACGATCTCGCTGGCGCCAAAAGATGCGCTGTACGACTGCCCGGGAGCGACGGAAACCACGGCGATGGAAGATCCCGTGCAGGACAACCAGGAAGACGGCGACAGTTATGAGCCGTCCTACTGGGATCCGTACCAGGAGGAAGGTTACGACGGCGAGATCAACTGGAACGAGCGCGACGATCCCTGCAAGCCGGCGTACTTCCGCTACGCGCCCAACATCCGCGCGGCGCGCAACCTGCTCGCCTCCAACATCGGCCTGATCGCCAAGCGCGCGCAGCGCGGCAAACTACTGGCGGTGGCGACGGCGCTCGATTCCGCCAAGCCCATGCCGGGCGTGAAGATCGACGCCATCAGTTTCCAGAACCAGGTGCTGGCCAGCGGCCGCACCGACGGCAGCGGATCGGTCGAACTCGACCTGCGCGGCCAGCCCTTCGCGCTGATCGCGGACGATGCGGGCCGCAAGGGCTACCTGCGGGTTGCGCCCGGTGTCGCTCTGCCCGTCAGTCATTTCGACGTCGGCGGCGAAACCGTCGTAAACGGCATCAAGGGATTTCTCTACGGCGACCGCGGCGTCTGGCGGCCCGGCGACACTATCTACCTGACCTTCGCGCTGCAGGACAAGGACGGCACCCTGCCCCCCAACCACCCCGTGACGCTCGAGCTGCGCAATCCGCGCGGCCAGCTGGTGCAGACGCTGACCAATTCCGCGCCGGTCGGCCAGTTCTACGCCTTCGAGCTCAAGACGGCCGCGGACGCGCCCACCGGCGACTGGAACGCCATCGCACTCATCGGCGGCGCGAGCTTCGGCAAGCAGCTCAAGGTCGAGACGGTGATGCCCAACCGGCTCAAGATCGACCTCGATCTCGGCGACAAGGAGGTCCTCGAGAGCACTCCGCTGCGCGGCGCGATCAATGCGCAGTGGCTGAGCGGCGCAACCGCTGCCGCGCTGCGCGCGGCCATCGAGGTGCGCCTCTCGCCCGCCCCGACCAGTTTCTCGCGCAATGCAGACTACGTCTTCGACGATCCGGCGCGCTCGTTCAACGGCGCACCCATCACCTTGTTCGACGGCCAGCTCGACGACAAGGGCACGGTCAAATTCGAGAAAAATCTCGATCTGCCGCGCGACGTGCCCGGCATGTTGAATGCCACGTTCGTCACGCGCGTGTTCGAGCGTGGCGGCGCGTTCAGCATCAATCGCGAAGCGCGCACGGTGGCCGCATTCGACCGCTACGTGGGATTGAAGCTGCCGAAGGGCGACGCGGCCCGCGACATGCTGCTGACCGATACCAAACACGTGGTCGAGCTCGCCACGGTCGATCTCGACGGCGCACCGGTGTCGCTGCCGCGCCTGCAGGTTTCCTTGTACAAGGTCCAGTGGCGCTGGTGGTGGGATCAAAGCGGCGACTCGCTCGCGCAATACGCGCAGGGGGAAAGCACCGCCATGATCAAGCAGGAGACGATCGCGACGCGCGACGGCCGCGGCCAGTGGACCTTCGAGATCAAGTACCCCGAGTGGGGTCGCTATCTCGTGCGCGCCTGCGATCTCGACGGTGGCCATTGCACGGGCCGCGTGTTCTACATCGACTGGCCTTCCTGGGCCGGTGCGGCGCGCGATCAATCAGGACCTGCCGCCAACATCCTCACACTCACGTCCGACCAGCAGGAATACAAGGTCGGCGAAACCGCAGTGATCCAGCTGCCCGAGGCTGCCCAGGGCCGCGCGCTGCTCACGCTCGAGAACGGTAGCGCGATCCTCGAACACCGCTGGATCGACGCACCGGCCAGACGCGTGTCGATTCCCATCACCGCGCAGATGGCTCCCAACGTGTATGTCGCAGTCACGATGGTGCAGCCGCACGCAGGCAAGACCAACGACCGGCCCATCCGTCTATACGGCGTGATTCCGTTGAAGGTCACCGACCCGCAGACCAGGTTGACACCCGTCGTGACGACCGCCGCCGAGTGGGCGCCGCAATCGAAAGCCAGCGTGACGGTCAGCGAAACCTCCGGCCGTGCGATGAACTACACGCTGGCGGTGGTCGACGAAGGCTTGTTAGGCCTGACCAATTTCAGGACACCGAATCTGTACGGCGAGTTCTATCAGCGCGAGGCACTCGGCATTTCCACCTGGGACCTGTTCGATGAAGTCGCCGGTGCCTATGGCGGCGAGCTCGACCGGTTGCTCGCGCTCGGCGGCAGCGACGCCGCCGCGGCGACCAACCCGGACGATGGCAAGTCGCGCTTCCCGCCCGTGGTGCGGTTCTTTGGTCCATTCGCACTCAAGGCTGGCGAGAAGCGCACCCACAGCGTGGAACTGCCGCAATACGTCGGTGCCGTGCGCGTCATGGTGGTAGCCGGAGACGGTCACGCCTATGGTTCGGCGGACAAGTCCGTGTTCGTGCGCCAGGAGCTGATGATCCTGCCGACCCTGCCGCGCGTGATCGGCCCCGACGAGCAATTCCAGTTGCCGGTGTCGGTGTTCACGAGCGAAGCATCCATCAAGGAGGTCAAGCTCGAAGTGCAGACCGATGCGCGCTTCAGCGCGGTCGGCACGCCCGGAACAACCATCGCGTTCACGCGCCCGGAAGAGAAGCTCGGCTTTCTTTCGTTGCGCGCCGGGAAGCGGCTCGGCAAGGGCAGGATCAAGGTGATCGCGACCAGCGGCAAATACCGCGCCGAGAGCGAGGTCTGGCTCGAGGTGCGCACGCCGAATGTGCCCTCCTCGCGCATTCAGCGCGCCGTACTCGCACCCGGGGAAACCTGGAAGGGCCAACTCGCCGCGTTCGGCCTGGAAGGCACCCAGAGCGCGACGCTCGAGGTGTCGGCGTTGCCGCCCATCAACATCGATGGCCGCATGGAGTACCTCATTCACTACCCGTACGGCTGCCTCGAGCAGACGACCTCGAGCGTGTTCCCGCAGCTCTATCTACCGGCGCTCATCAAGATGGATCAGAACCGGCGCCTGGAAATCGAGAACAACGTGCGCGCCGGCCTCGCGCGCCTACGCAGCCTGCAACATCCGGCCGGCGGCTTCGCGTACTGGCCGGGCATCTGGAACTCGGATCCGCAATGGGATTGGCGCAACGACTGGGGCACCACGTACGCCGGGCACTTCTTCCTCGAAGCGGAGAAGGCCGGCTACACGCTGCCGGGCGACATGAAGGCGTCCTGGGTGCGTTATCAGAAATCCGCCGCGCAGCAGTGGAATCCGCGCGACCTGCGCGATCCGGGCAACTACAGCGCCTCGTGGGTCGAAGCGCAGCGCACCGCGCAGGCGTATCGCCTCTACACGCTGGCGTTGGCTGGCGCGCCTGAAATCGGCGCGATGAATCGCCTGCGCGAGACGCAGAGCCTGTCGCTGGCCGAACGCTGGTTGCTGGCCTCGACGTACCAGCTCGCCGGCAAGCCGGATGTCGCGAAGGCATTGGTGGACAATCAGCGCGTGCAGGCTTTCGTGTTCGCAGACAGCAATCCGTACACCTTCGGTTCGCTGCTGCGCGATCGGGCCGTCGTGCTCATGGGCCTTACGCTGTTAGGCCGGGACGCCGAAACAGGCCCCCTGCTCGAGGATGTCTCCGCGCAGCTCGCCGACGGCAGCTGGTACAGCACGCAATCCGTGGCGTTCGCGCTGGTGGCGGTGGCGCAGAACACCGGCGCGAAGCCCTTCAGGGGATTCAGCTTCGACTACACCGTTGGCCAGGCCCGCCCCGTCGCGGTCGAGGGAGAATCGCCGCTCTCCAACATCAAGCTGCCGGCACCGGCCAGCGGTGCGGCGCCGCTGTCCTTCACCAACACCTCGGACCGCAAGCTGTATGCAACGATCGCGATGCGCGCGACGCCCCGCAGCGGCGAGGAGGATGCCTCGGCCAACGGCCTGTCCATCGACATCGGCTACAGCAACGCCGACGGCAAGCCGGTCGATACCGGAAGGGTCCTGCAGGGCAGCGATCTGATCGCGCAGATCACCGTCAAGAATGTCGGGCGGCGCACGCTCGACAACCTTGCGTTGTCGCAGCTGGTGCCCGCGGGTTGGGAGATCCGCAATGACCGCCTCGAAGGCGCAGACACGAGCGGCGAGCGCTCGACTGGCCCTGCGCCGCGCGCACAGTTCTGGTGGGTGCCGCCGGGTTCGCGCCAGTCGATGCGCAGTGCCGAATACCTCGACATTCGCGACGATCGGGTTGACCGCTTCTTCTCACTGGGCGCGGGAGAATCCATTTTCTTCGAGACCCGGCTGAACGCCGCCTACCTCGGCCGGTTCTATCTACCCGGAACGGGTGTCGAGGCCATGTACGACGCCACCCAGCACGCCCGGCAGCGCGGCCGGTGGGTGGAAGTGGTGGCGCCGGGAAAATGAGCGGTTGGCCCAAATTCCTCACCGCGTTCACCCGCCGCCGCGTGCTCGCGATGGCAGGCGCCGCGGTGCTCGGCACAGGCGTCGCCTTCTGGCGCATGTTGCCGGATCCGCTGTTCGCGGCGCCGCTGTCGTATGTCGTCGAAGCGCGCGATGGCACGCTGCTGAGCGCGCGCATCGCCAGCGATGGACAGTGGCGGTTTCCGCCGGCGGCTGACGTACCTGACAAGTTCCGCCGGGCGCTGCTGCTCTTCGAGGACAAGCGCTTCGACCGGCACGTCGGCGTCGATCCGCTGGCATTGGCGAGAGCCGTGCGCCTCAACGTCGGCGCCGGGCGCGTGGTGAGCGGCGGCAGCACGCTCACCATGCAGGTGGCACGGCTGTCGCGCGGCCGCGAGGGACGCGGGCTTCGAGAGAAGGCAGTCGAAGCGCTGCTCGCACTGCGCCTCGAGTTGCGCTACGGCAAGCCCGCAATTCTCGCGCTGTATGCTGGCAACGCGCCGTTCGGCGGCAATGTGGTCGGACTCGAAGCTGCCGCCTGGCGTTACTTCGGACGCAGCCCCGCCGACCTTTCCTGGGCGGAGGCGGCGACGCTTGCAGTCCTCCCTAACAACCCGGCGCTGGTGCACGTGCAGCGCAATCGCGCGCGCCTGCAGGACAAGCGCGATCGACTGCTGCGCCGCCTGCACGCGGACGGCGCGCTGACCGCCCTCGATCTCGACCTCGCCCTGAGTGAGCCGCTGGCGGCCGAACCGCACGACCTGCCGGATCTCGCGCCCCACCTGCTCGACACCCTGCGCGTGCAGTACCCCGACCGGCACCGC
>DATHJZ010000010.1:0-17808 GCA_035286365.1 Steroidobacteraceae bacterium
CCCGGATGCGCAGTAGTTGTCGCTGAATTGTCTCTTGCGACTAGTTCTGCTCGTTCTTCATCAGCGCAGGCAGCAGAACCTGCGTCATCATTTCGTTCACCGGTGAGTCCACGAAGAAGGCGGTCCCTGTCGAGACCACGATCAGCTCGAGCGATGGAACGACGTACACCTTCTGGCCGCCGTTGCCCGAAAGCATGATCGTGTCGACTCGGCGGTCGCCCGCGGGGCTCTGCACGTTGTACCAGCGGTGCCAGATGCCCAGACCGTAGTCGCTCTCGTCGATGCGCGATTGACGCGCAACGGCCGCATCGATCCATGACGCAGATACGACGCGTCGGTCCTTCCACTTACCGCGGTCGTGGATGAGAATTCCCAGCTTCAACATGTCGCGCGGTCGGAGAAAGATCTGCCCGAATTCGTTGCGCTGGCTGAGATCGAGCGCGAAGTTCCATTTCCAATCGGATCGCTCGATGCCCAAGGGCCTGAACAGCACCTTGTCCGCAAACTCAGGCAACGGCTTGCCGGACGCGCGTTCGACAATTTTCCCAGCGGTGTAAAACCCGCCCGAACAGTAGCGAGCGGCCGTGCCTGGATCGGACACCATCGGCAGATCGACGAACGTCTTGACCCAATCCTGAGTCTCGAACAGGTTCACCTCGTTACCAAGCGAGCTGCGATCGTATTCGTTGCAGTCGAATCCGGATTGATTACTCAACAAGTGGGTCAGCGTTACCTTGGCCTTCCGCGGGTCTGGATTGCCGAAGGACGAGTAAGGCAGCCGTGCAAGGACCGGTTCGTTGGCACGCAGCAATCCTCGATCGATGGCCGCGCCAGCGAGCAGCGAGATCACACTCTTGGTGAAGGAGCGCATTTCATGCGGGCGGTTCCGGTCGAAGCCGTAAAAGTATTCCTCCAGCAGCAGTGCGCCCTTGTGATAGATGAGGATCGAATGGACATCGGCATAGGTCTTGTCGATGACGCCATTCACGAGCTGCTCCGCCACCTTGGGCGGAAGCGTGGTCGGGCTGGCCTTGCCAACCCGAATCCCATCTGCAAGGCGTGGAGGAGACTCATAGCGATAGACCGCAGGCGCTCCCTTCGGACCTTTGGCTCGCGGCTCGAGAAGCAATCGTGCGGATGCAGGGACGTTCAGCGAGAGTCGCGCAAACGTGTCGCCGTACTCTTTGAACGCCACGATGCGCCCGTTCTCGTCACGGACGAATGGGATCAAATCTCCAGCCGGATTCAGGAAAGTGTCGGTACCCGCAACACGCAGCAAATATTTCGACTGGTCGATGATCGCAATCAGCTGCTCGCCGCTCGTCACCATGAAGAGCGTCAACCCGTCCCGGTATTCATAGCGCCCCTCGAATTCGGCGAGGTCTTGCCTTGGCGCAGCCGCGACTTGCGTCGTCGACGACTGAGACGTCGCGGATATCGGAATCCAGAAGGCAAATTGGACAGTCAGCAGAAGGCGCAGAGTTCCGTTTCGCATCTCGCTTCCTGTTTGAATCGAAGGAGGTATCGGGCCCTCAGAATACTCAAAGGCGGTGAACCAGGAGTCCATCGGAGAACTCTTGTGGCCTAGCAAGTCCTCTCCTAGAAGCAAACCTGCAACAGACGTAATCCTTCCTCGATATCGTCTGTCGCGATGGCGCCATAGCCGAGCGCTACGCCAGCCAACGGCGCGTTCTCGACCGTGAACATCGACAATGGATGAAAGGCGAGGCCTCGCCTGGCTGCGTTTTGGGTGATGGCGATGATCTCCGGGGCCGTCGCACCTTTGGCGAGGGCCGTCAGGTGGAGGCCGGCGTTGGAAGGAAGCAATTCCAAGTGGTCGGCGAAGTCGCGGCGCAAGGAGTCGGCGATGATGTCGTGGCGCTCTTGATAGGCCGCCCCGACGCGCCGCAAGTGCCTGGCAAAATCCCCTTCTTCAATGAAACTCGCGAGCGCCACCTGCGTGAGCAACGAAGTATTCCAGTCAGTTACGTATTTGGCCGCCTGCGCAGCCCGGCTGATTGACGGCGGCGTAATGAGGAACCCCAGTCGCAACGTGGGGAGCATTACTTTCGAGAAGGATCCTACGTAGACAACGCGACCTGAGGAATCGAGCGCCTGCAGCGCATCGACCGGGCGGCCGCCAAAGCGGAATTCGCCATCGTAGTCGTCCTCGATAATTGCCGCGTTGGTTCTCTCCGCCCAGGAGAGGAGGGACTGGCGGCGTGCGAGCGACATGGTGACGCCGAGCGGGTATTGGTGCGAGGGCGTCACATACACCGCTCGAACGCCAGAGGGGATAGCTTCAACAACGAGCCCGTCGCGGTCGACGCGGACGCCCACGGTCTCGAGGCCGAGAGACTCAAACAAGCGCCTGGGGAGCTGATATCCCGGATCCTCGACGGCGATTCGATCACCTGGAGCCAGGAGCGTGCGCGCCAGAATATCCAGTGCCTGCTGAGCGCCATTCGTGATCGTGATGTTCTCGGCCACCGCCGAGACGCCCCGTGACATTCCCACGTGCCGGGCTATCGCCTCTCGAAGCCCGCGATGTCCCGCCGGTTCCTGGTAGACGCCAGCCGCAAAGAGCCCCGGGCGCAGCGCATGTCGGACGAGACGTTGCCATGCCCGGTGTGGAAATAGCTCCAAGCTCGGCAAACCGGTGCGGAAGTCATAGCGGGCAGGCCTGTCGAAGGTCGTCGGCAGGCGGATGGAATCCCAGACGGTTCGCGCGCGAAGAACGCCATCCGCAGGAAATCGATGTAAAGCGCTGGGACGCGCTGCGTCGTCGCTAACGAACGTCCCGGCCCCGATACGCGACGTCACAAATCCTCCGGCAGCGAGTCGCTCATAGGCGATGGTGACTGTCGTCCGCGAAACCATGAGCCTGCGGGCCAAGTGGCGGGTTGGCGGAAGGACCTCGCCCGGACGAAGGAGCCCTTCAGCCATTGCGCGCCGAATCTGGCGATAGATTTCGCCGCTCAAGTCCTTCCGATCGACGAGGTTGACGTGAAGGTCCATTGAGTCCCCTGAACAATTGGACCAATAGATTCCACCGTAATTGGCTCTTCGGCTAGTCCTCTTCCGTGCCTATGCTGGGCACGACTCACGCCGAACGCGTGCAAATCCCGTCGCCAATGACCTGGGGCCAAACAAGGAGAGTGACCCATGCGGAAGATCATCGTCGGTGCAATGGTTTCCATGGACGGCGTCATGCAGGCGCCCGGCGGGCCAACCGAGGATCCGACCAGGGGCTTCAAGTTCGGCGGCTGGGAGATGCCCTATTACGATCAGGAGTTCGGCGAAGAGCTCGACCGCATCTTCAAGAATTTTGACCTCCTGCTGGGCCGCAAGACCTACGAGATTTTCGCCGGGTACTGGCCCTACTATGACGACGGCGGCGCAGATGGCGGCATCGCCAAACGGTTCAACGAGATCAAGAAGTATGCGGTTTCGCGCTCAGGCGAGGTCGATACGAGCTGGCAGGGCTCGGTGCTCCTCCACGACATCGCCGACGTGAAGCGTCTGAAGCAAGACGACGGCCCTAACCTCGTCACGCAGGGCAGTACCGAACTCGTGCATGCACTGCTCGCCAAAGATCTGGTCGACGCGATGAGCATCTTCACAGTGCCGGTCATTCTCGGCGGCGGCAAGAAATTGTTCGCGGACGGCTCGGCGCCGCATGCGTTCAAGCTGACGAGCTCGCGCGTTTCGTCCACCGGCGTCCTTATCGGCCACTACGAGCGCGCCGGCGAGATCAAGATCGGCGACACCGCGCTCGATAAGCCCAGCAAGGCTGAGGAAGCACGCCGAGAGCGGATGAAGCGCGAGGGCTAGGCCGCACGTGGTCTGTCCTTTCCAGCAAGTTCCCACAGCTCCTGCACGCCGCAGTGCTCAGCGCTTTGCTGGTGAATTTTGCAGCCTGTTCGCCACCTGCGGAACAACCGCACTCGAGGAGAGCATCATGACCGCTATCTACACTTTCGACGTCTTTACCAGCCTCGACGGCTTTGGCTCCCACAACGGCAACTGGGGCGGCTACTGGGGTAAGCAAGGCCCCGAGTTGCTCGACCACCGCCTAGCCTTGTACGGCACGGAGCAGCGAATGGTCTTCGGGGCCAACACGTACCGCGCATTCGCGCGGATGCTGGCTTCGAGCACCAAGGAGTCCGACGTGAACGACCCATGGGTCACTCGGATGAGAAGTCTGCCGGCATCGGTCGTGTCCACGACGCTGAAAGGCCCCCTCAACTGGCCGAACGCGACCGTCGTGAGCGGTGACGCCGTCGACGTCGTCGCCCGGCTCAAGGAGGAGTCCGAGGTGCCGTTGCGCTCCCACGGCAGCCTATCGATGAACCGGGCGCTGATGGCCGCTGGTCTGGTCGACCGCGTCCAGATGACGCTCTTTCCCGTGATCACCGGTCAGACCGGACAGGAACCGATCTTCCAGGATGCGGCCGACTTCGACCTCGAGTTGATCGAGAGCCGGACGCTCGACGGCAACATCCAAGAACTCATCTACCGGCCAACCCTGCATGTCTGAGTCCGTCCATGCCCCCACGCCGTCAAGCAGCCGAACCTGACGCGGAAGCGATTTGGACTTTCGTCCGCATCTTCCGCGGGAAGTTAGGCCCGGCGGCATTGGAGTCCCCTGAACAATTGGACCAATCGATTCCACCGTAATTGGCTCTTCGGCTAGTCCTCTTCCGTGCCTATGCTGCGACCGATTTGGAGATGCGGCCTCAGACAATCGGAGCAGAAGAACAATGAAGCCACTCATTAGTCGTGGGTCGCCAGACGTTCCTCGACATGGCTGCCTACTGGCCCGCTGTCGATAGCAAGATGGCCTGGCTGAACAACACGCCGAAACTCCTGCTATCTACCGATCGCAACTTCGACGTTGGCGCATGGAAGAATTCGAGCGTGGCAGTCGGCGACGGCGTGGAGCACATCCGTCGACTCAAGAAATCTTCAGGTCGAGCCCTGGTGGCATTCGAAGGCGTGCGAACTCTGTGCTCGCTCGTGGCTGCCAATCTTGCTGACGAGTACTGGCTGAAGGTCAGCCCCACGATTGTCGGTCGCGGCGTATCAATGTTCTCCGAAGTGATCGAACGCAGAGCTCTGAAATTGGGTAGCGCCAAATCCTTCCCGTCGGGCGTCATCGCATTGGTCTATTCGGCGTGATGCGGGACGAGTGCAAAGATGGAGGTTGAATCCGAGATGCCAAGCCAAACTGTCCTTCAACCCGTCGACCGTCGCACCGTGCTCGCGGGCGGCGCTGCATTTGGAGCACTGCTCCTGACAGACCTCTCCCGGGCAGCAACCGGGCACTTTGGCGCTGATGGTTTGAAGCAACTTCGCTCGCGCCTTGCGCGCCAGGTTGAAGCCGGATTCGCGCCGGGTCTGGTCGGCCTCGTCGCGCACGGACCCGATGTCGAGACTTTCGTACTCGGCAAGATGGCATTCGGCGATGGCGCAGACATGCGCCGCGACTCGATCTTCCGGATTGCCTCGATGACCAAGGCGGTCACCGCAGCCGCGGTCATGATGCTCGTCGAGGAGGGCAAGCTGAAGCTAGATGAGCCGGTCGACCGGTTGCTCCCCGAACTCGCCAACCGCCGGGTGTTGCGGCGGATCGACGCCGAACTCGATGATACGGTGCCGGCGAAACGGCCGATCACCGTCGAGGATCTGCTGACCTTTCGCTGCGGACTCGGGATCATTCTCGGGCCGCCCGGACGCTATCCGATCCAGAAAGCGGTCGCCGAATTTGGCAACGTCGGATTCGGTCCTCCGGACCCTGGGTTGCAGTTGAACGGCGACGAGTGGCTGCAGAAGCTCGGCGCGCTCCCGCTCCTCGCGCAACCAGGCGCGGATTTCTTGTACACGGCAGGCTCGAACATTCAGGGCGTCCTCGTGGCGAGGGCGACGGGCAAGCCATTGCCACGCTTTTTCGAGGAACGCATCTTCGGGCCGCTCGCGATGAAGGACACTGCGTTCTTCGTACCGCCTGCCAAGGTAGACAGGCTGGTGACCGCCTATCGCGAACAAGAGAAGCGACTCGTGATCTCCGACGTGCCGGCGACCGGAAAGTGGAGCCGGCCGCCCAGGTTCGAGCAGGGCGATGCGGGACTGGCGTCGACAGCGGATGACTTCCTCGCCTTTGCGCGCTTGTTACTCGCCGGTGGACAGCATCGCGGACGAGCTCTGCTTGCACGCAGCTCGGTCAAGGCAATGACGACTAACCACCTGACCGCACAGCAGCGTGCCGGTAGCAGAGAGATCCTCTTTGGCGGCCGAGGCTGGGGCTATGGCATGTCAGTCGTGGTGGAGCCCATTCCAGGTCAACCGGCGCCAGGTTCGTTTGGCTGGAATGGAGGCTACGGCAGCTTCTGGATCAGCGACCCCGCAGCGGATCTGACGATGATTCTGCATACCCAGCGCGAGTTCGCCTCTGCGATCGGCCACCCGCTCTTTCAGGAATTTCAGCAGGACGCGTACGGAACGCTGAGATGAGCGGCGCGCCTCAGAAGCTGGCTCGCAGGGTGGCCTGATAGGTCCTCCCGTCGTAGTCGAGTCGACGCGGCAGCGACGGATCGTTCTCGAACTCGGCGCGCATGGCGTCGGTCAGATTGAACGCATCGACCGAGAACGAGATGTTGTCGGTAATGTTGACCGAGGCTGAAGCGTCGACCTGGCTGCGCTCTTTGACCTGACGCGCGTCGCCGACGGCAACCAGTGGTCGGATTCTCCCGAGCTTTTCACGCCCTCGAACTACGAACCAGGTGGTCGGGAGCTCGAATCTCTCCGGGCGCGCCAATTTTTCGTGTTGATTCTGAGCAGATATCTACCGCTCATCCAGCGGAGCTAACCTGACGTGGGGTGGGTGTGGGAGGAAGCTTGCTGTGAACTCCGTAAGCGCTCAGTTTCCCTCTTCACGACCGCATAGCATTCGCACGAACAGCGCTCGAGCTGCCCCCGATCAAGCACGGTAATCTTGCCTCGTGCATAGCGGATGGCGCCGCGGTTCTGCAGCTTGCCTGCCGCCTCCGTTACGCTTTCTCGCCGCACACCTAGCATGTTCGCGATGAGCTCTTGCGTCAGCTTAAGTTCATTTCCGTTCAGGCGATCGAGCGACAACAGCAGCCAGCGGCAAAGCTGTTGGTCGAGCGAGTGATGTCGATTGCAGACTGCGGTTTGCGCCATCTGCGTGATCAAAGATTGTGTATAGCGCAACAGCACATGGAGCATTTCTCCATGCCGGGCGAATTCCTCCTTGAGCCGGTGCTTCGACAGGCAGAACCCATAACCGGCACTTTGCACGATTGAGCGACTGGGAGTGGTTTCACCGCCCATGAACAGAGACACGCCGACGGCCCCCTCGTTGCCTACAACAGCGATCTCTGCGGAAGCACCGTTTTGCATGACATACAGCAACGACACAATGGAATTCGCCGGGAAGTAGATGTGACGAAGAGTTGCGCCGGATTCACTCAGCACCGTGCCCAGCGGCATATGAACGAGTTTCAAATGCGGGAATAGGCGCGCACGTTCCACTTCAGGCAGGGCACGAAGAACCAGATTGTCGAGCGGAGTGGCAACGACGGTTTTCGGCGATGGTGCGGCGTTCATTCGGCAGGCTGCTTTTCCATCGTTGGCTCGGCCTGGCGGGCACAAAGGGTGGCACCTGGATGCGGACACTGATCAGAAAAATGACCCATTGCGAGGGAGCGTGCGCCGCGCCGCTTCGCCTCCCCAAACCCAGAAAATTGTAGCTATGAGGCCAACATAGGACTGCGTGGCCACACGTGAATATCAGACGTCGCCCGATGCGCAAGGGTTAGACCGCCCCGGGGAAGTAGTCGTAATCCCACGAGTCATTAGCGGGACTTCGTCGTGGACTAGTTCATGGCTGGCGCTGAAGGATCTCGAGATTCATATCGTCATTGGTGGTATGGCACTCCCAAGTGCTGCCAGCGTTGCTTACATGAAAGGTCGATCCCCTGGCCTTAGAAGCTGGCCCGCAGGGTGGCCTGATAGGTCCGCCCGTCGTAGTCGAGACGACGCGGCAGCGACGGATCGTTCTCGAACTCGGCGCGCATGGCGTCGGTCAGATTGAACGCATCGACCGAGAACGAGATGTTGTCGGTGATGTTGACCGAGGCCGAAGCGTCGACCTGGCTGCGCTCTTTGACCTGACGCGCATCACCGACGAAGCTGTTGCCGGCGGCGAGATCGTATATGCCGCGGCGGTTGTAGACGACGCGGACGCCGAAGCGCTTGGTCTCGTAGTAGCCGATGAGGTTCAGGTTGTTCTTCGACACGCTCGGCAACGTGATCGCGTTGCCGGCCGCATCGTTGCCTTTGATGCTGACGCGCGAGTAGTTCGCGGCGCCACCGAGGTGGCTGAGGAAGCCCGGCAGGAAGTCGAAGTTCTGCTGGACCGAGAGTTCCAGGCCGCGGACCCGGATCGGGCTCTGGTTGGTCTGGCCGGAGACCGTCACGCGGGCATTCACGGGAGCGCCTCCGGCGCCGATGAAGGTATTCGAGCTGAAGCAGTTGGTGCCGACGATTGAGAGCGTGCCGAGACCGTAGTCGACTCCGTTGATGATGCCGTTCGCCGGGCACAGCGTGTTCTGGTCGGTGATCGGCCCGATATAGTCGTCCACGTTCTTCTGGTAGGCCGCTACGGCGAACAGGCCGCCGGGACGGTTGTACCATTCAAGAGACATATCGTACGACTCAGAAGTGTAGGGCTTGAGGTCGGTGGCACCGATCGCGATCGTGTAAACCGGATCGACCGGCGGAACGAGATCCTGCGGCACCTGGACAGAAGTGATCGGCGCCGTGTCGCGCGGCTGTGGACGGACGTAGGTCTGGTAGTAAGCGACGCGCAGCACGAGCTGTTCGGTCAGGTCGGCTGAGAGCATCGCCGACGGAAGCCAGTTGTCGTATGTCTGATCGTAGTCGCGCGTGATCGTCGAATGGTTGATCGGCAACGGCCGCGTCGAGAGCGCCGTAGCGCAATTCACGCAGTCGAGCGCGACGACTTCGTTCTTTGTGTGCTCGTAGCGAACGCCACCGTTGCCGCGAATGCGGATGCCGGCGAGTTCGAAGTCGAGCTTGGCCATGACGTAGCCCGAGATGACGTCGTTCTGATTGCTGAAGTTGTTGTTGTAGTAGTTGACGTCCCAATAATTGTTCACCAAGCCGTATGGCGTGAGGAACACACCGGTCTCGGCACCGCCCGTGAACTGGTCCGGCAGGCCATTCGGATTGGTCACGCTGCGGGGGTCGACGTTGACGGGCGTGATCATCGCCAAAGTCTCTTCGATGTTGAGGTTGCGCCAGTTGGTCGTGAAGCCGGGCGCGTTGCCGCCGAAGAATTCCGAGGCGTACGGATTCTGGACCGAGAGCGCCGGCGTGATCGCGCTGGTGTTGGCGCCGAGCGCCGTGTTGCGCGAGCCTGACGAGGTATATTTTCGGTGCTCGTAGCCCACGCCGGCCTGGATGCCCGACAGGAACGAGTTCTCGTCAAAGAGCCGCTCGATGTCGAATTGACCCGCGTCGAGAATATTGCGGCTCGCACCATTGGTACCGGTGGCACCGAAGCGGTCGCCGGCCGTCCCGGCGGGAGCGCCGGGCATCTGCGCGCCGGCCTGTGTCGCCGCGTTGGCGGTCGGCGGCAGCGGATAGCCGCCCACCGGCACGTGCTCCACTCGCGGCGTGTTGAGCGTCACGCCGAAGTCAGACAGATCGTCGCCGCCGGTAAACACCGACGTCGTGATCCCGTTGAGTCCGGCTGAGCCCAGGTTGCGATATGGGTTCTGGACAATGTCGAGCTCGATCTGGTTCGAGACGACCTTGGCGCGAGAGACGGTGCCCTGCAGGCTGGCGCGCCACGTGTCGTTCTCGAAGTCGGCGCGCGGCATGATCGCCCAGGTGCCCTGCGTGCCCGGCTCCGAGCGAAGCGAGTCGAAAGTGTTGATGTTCTCGGCCGAGAACTCGCTGATGTAGGCGCGCTCACCGGTCGGCGTATCGACCACATAGGGCGTGCCGATGCTGGTGATGTGCGCGACCGCCGAAGTGGCGTTGAGGCCGGTGTTGGTGTTGGTGCCCGGCCCCGCGTCGATGTAGAGCAGGTGGTTCAGCGACTTGTCGAGCTTGCGCTCGGTGTAGAAACCGGTCGCACCGAGCTTGAAGGTGTCCGACGCCTGCCACTCGAAGCCGCCGGCGCCGGTCCACAGGCTGCCGAGGTTGTTGCGCACGAGCTGGCGCGTCTGGCTGGGATAGTAGACGCCGCCCGGATACTGGGCGATCAGGGAGTCGTACACCGGATTCGAGCCGGCTGCCGCCTGGTTGCCGAGCTGGATCGCGCCGAGGCGGTTGCCCCAGCTATTGACGGTGATCGAGTCGCGGCGGAATTTCTCGTCCTTGTAGGCGAGCACGCCGAAGAGCGCAAAATCGTCCGACACATGGAAGTTGTAGCCGACCGACGCCTGCGGACTGCCGAGGTCGGCGAGGTCATCGTACTCGTACGACGCCTTGACATAGCCGCCGTCGCGTCGCGACAGCGCCGGCGCAATGCGCAGGTCGATGTTGCCCGACAGGCCGCCCGCGAGGTCGGCCGCGGACGGCGACTTGATGACTGTAATCGACGTGAAGATGTCCGAGTTGAACGCGCCGAGCGGAGTCGATCCGTTCAGCACCGGATCGGCGAACCCGATGCCATTCATCGTCGTGCGCGCGAAGGTGCCGGGCAGGCCGCGCAGGCTGATTGTCGCGTTGCGGGCGTCGGCCTCACGGTTGATCTGGATGCCTGGGATGCGCTGGACCGCCTCGCCGACGTTGAGGTCGGGGAAACGGCCGAGACCGTCCGACGAGATCGAGTCGGTGATCTGGGGTGACGACCGCTTGGTGTTGAGCGCGTCGATGTACGACTGGCGGAAACCGGTGACAACGATGTCTACGGTTTGTTCTTCGGCCTGCGGCGCCGCCGCGGGCGGGCTCGGCGGCGGCTCGGGCGAAGCTTGCGCACACAGCGGCGCCGAAGTGAAAAGCGCACAAACGGTCATTCCCGTGCAAAGAGCATCTTTCTTGATCATTGTTAGTCCCCTCGTCTGTTCCGCCGTCGCAAATTGACCCGTGTCAATGTCACCGGTGTCATTCGAATGATTACGCAAGCTCCCGGCGAAAAGCAAATGGTCGCGCTAACAGACGGCGCAAGGTCAAGTGCGGTTCAGGGCGCCTGCGCGCCGCCGAGTAGTTAGTCGGGCACGCGGCGCTGCTCCTTGTCTCGCCAATGTGCTCCTCATCTTCGCCGCATCCACGCGGCGGATTCTGTTGTCGAACGAGCGCTTCGGCAGATCGTGCCGGTGCGGCGCGGAGTTTCGGCACCGTTTGAAAGTCTCAGTAGTTTGGTACCGGTAACTGCGACGGAGACATCGCTTCAGACCCCGGCTATCGCAGCGCGTCACCACATAAATCAACGCAAATTTACGCAAAACGCTCTCCGGCTATTGCGCAATTTTTTGCAACGCGCGTAGTGTATGCCCGCCGTTTCGCCGAAAGCGCCTGCGACTGACAAGCGCAAATTTACGCAAAACCGCTTCAGGGGGATTCATGGAAACTCGCTGCTTTTGCCGTACAGCACAGCTATCGCGGCCGATGAACTCCGCGCTCATGAACGTCAGGCGAGAAAAACGCCGAGGTGTCCTTCCTCGCCGCGCGTAACAACAGCGGCAAATCCATGAGCGAAATCCGCAAGGAAGTGGCCCCGGCGCGATGCGACTTCGCAGAGCGCACGGGCGCATCTCTGCAAACCCCTCAGGGGTGGCATGCCGTATTGCGCACTTTGCGGCGTGTTCTGCACGGCACGAACGATGCGGAAGACCTGTTGCATAGCGCATTCATTCGCCTCGCTGAATATCGTGATCGTGAGACGGTCGCGAACCCTGCAGCATTCCTGGTGCGTACCGCGGCGAACCTCGCGGTCGATGAGCGCCGGCGCCGCCTGCGGCGCGAGATTCCTTCGACGCTGATCGAGTTGATGGAAGTCGCCGACGAGCAGCCCATGCAGAGCGAGATGCTGGCTGCCGAAGAACGTCTGGAGAATGTATTGGCGGGTCTCGAGTCGCTCGGCGCCCGCACGCGCGAGATATTCCTGATGCATCGAATCAGCGGGCTGAAACATCGCGACATCGCCGCACGCCTGGGGATCACCGTGAGCGCGGTGGAGAAGCACATCGCGAAAGCCAGCTTGTTTCTTCTGACCTGGTCCGAAAGCGAGTGAGCCTTCGACTCGGCGATTCACCTTTGTCGTCGGCGCGCGTGCAGGCGGAGTCCGACA
This sequence comes from Steroidobacteraceae bacterium, assembly GCA_035286365.1. Lineage (GTDB taxonomy): Bacteria > Pseudomonadota > Gammaproteobacteria > Steroidobacterales > Steroidobacteraceae > CADEED01. The sequence goes on from DATHJZ010000010.1 coordinate 12,347, forward strand.
AAGTGTTGATTATGTTCGTCCGATCAAAAAAATCTTCGTCGTTGAACTGAGGAAAACTTCAGTCCAGTTCGTCAGTGAAGTTAGGCGGTCAAGAAACCGCCGCGAGTAGCAGGGGGAAAAATGATGAGCTCGCAAACTATCGGCGATTCGATTCCGGCAATCCGCCCGAAATAGGGCGGCCGCCAGTCCAGCGGACTTAAGGCGCCGCGGACTTATTACTTCAAGTTTTGAATACCCAATCAACGGTCTTGGCTTCATTGCGCCCGGCTCAAGCCGGGTATTGCAGGGGTTTTATGTCGACACTTCGAAACGGAATTCGGTTTTCAGGCTGGCTGCAAATGGCCTGCGCAATTCTTGCGGTCACCTTGTTAGGTGCGCAGGGTGCGGTGGCCGCCACGGGCGGCAGCGGCGCATCGCTGCCGTACTCCGAGGTGCAGGCGGAAAACGCAGCGACGAATGGCACGGTTCTGCCGGTGACCTACACATACAATACGCTCGGCGGAGAAGCTTCGGGACGCCGTGCCGTCACGCTGACTGCGCCTGGCCAGTTCGTCGAGTTCACGCTGCCCTCGGCGGCAAACTCCATCGTCGTGCGCTTCAGCATCCCGGATTCGGGCAACGGCGCAGTCTACACCGCACCACTGGCGCTGTTCACCGGCAGTTCTCCCGGTGGCTCCGCCAATGTCGCCCAGCCGAATCTGACGCTGACAAACGCCTACAGCCACTACTACGGTTCTTATCCGTTCACGAATTCCCCCGGGACCAACCACCATCACTACTACGATGAAGTGTCGGCGCTGCTGCCGAACCTGGCTGCGGGGACATTAGTTAGACTGCAGATGCTCTCCGGCGCGGCTTCCTCGGTTACGATCGACTTCGCAGATTTCGAACAGGTCACTCCCGCGGCGAGTGCTCCCGCGAATTCCATCACCGTGGTCGCCGATACCACCGGTGGGAGCGATGCGGCGCCCGCGATCAATTCGGCGATCGCGCAGGCGGCGGGCCGGATCGTCTGGATTCCGGCGGGCCGCTATCTCGTCAACAGCCGCATCATGGTCAACAACGTGACCATTCGCGGCGCGGGCATGTGGCACACCGTGCTGAATTTCTCGGCGAACAGTGACAACACCGGTTTTCACGGCAACATGCCGCCGAACCCGAGCACGAACGTCCACATCTCCAATTTGCGCATGAATGGCAACATTCAACAGCGCAATGACGATCAGCAAACCAACTCCTTCGGCGGTGGGCTGTCGAACTCGAGCATCACCGGCGTCTGGACCGAGCACTTCAAGGTCGGTGCGTGGATGTTCGGTCCGGCCACCGGGCTCACCTTCACCGGGGTGCGCTTCCGCAATACCAACGCGGACGGCATCAACTTCAATGGTGGCTTCACCAATTCGTTGGTGACGCAAAGTCACTTCCGCAACAACGGTGACGACGGCCTGGCGATGTGGTCGCTGCAGGTCAACCAGAACAACAGCTTCACGTTCAATACGGTCGAGACGACACTGCTCGCCAACGGCATCGCGATCTACGGCGGCGCCAACAACTCGGTGACCGACAACCGCGTCATCGACACGGGCCTGAATCAAGGCGGCGGTATCCACGTCGGCAATCGCTTCGGTGCGCCGGCGTTATCGGGCATAACAACGATTGCGCGCAATACCCTGATTCGCAGCGGCAACCTCGACACCAACTGGCAGTTCGGTGTCGGCTCCATCTGGTTCGATGCGCGCGATGGCGCCATGAACGGCACCATCAACGTCACCAACCTGCTCATCCAGCAGGCGCCTTATTCGGCGATCATGTTCGTCTCCGGTCCCAGCATCACCAACGTGAACTTCAATGACGTGACGGTGCAGGGCGTCGGCACCTACGTGCTGCAACTGCAGGTCGGCGGCTCGGCGAGCTTCCAGAACGTGGTGGCCAGCAACATCGGTCGCGCCGGCATCTGGAATTGCCTGGGGGCGGGCCAGTTCAACGTCATCAACAACGGCGGCAACGACACGTGGATCAACTCCCCGTTGTGCCAGGGTACCCACCCGACGCCGGTCTTCCCGCCGCCGGTGGGTGGCCTACTGGCTAGTCCCACGGCCCTCGATTTCGGTTCACAGGCGGTGAATACGAACAGCGCCGCGCGCGCCGTCAGTGTTTCCAATACCGGATCCAGCGCCGCGCCGATCAGCTCGATCGCGGCCAGCGGGGATTACACGCAAACGAACAACTGCGGCACGAGCGTGCCGGCGAACGGCTCATGCACGGTGAACGTGGTGTTCAGGCCGACGGTCGCAGGAACTCGCAGCGGCTCGCTGAGCATCAATAGCAGCGCGGGAAACGCTTCAGTCGCACTCAGCGGCACCGGCGCCGCGGCCGGGGCGTCAATCTCGGGGAATCCGACCAGTCTGACCTTCACGAGCCCAGCGGTGGGTAGCACGAGCCCGGCACAGGCCGTGCAGCTGACCAACACGGGCACACTCTCGGCCGCCATTGGCTCGATCCTCGCGAGCGGCGACTTCGCGCAGACCAACAACTGCGGCGCCTCGCTTGCCGTCAGTGCCTCGTGCACGGTGAACGTCACTTTCACGCCGACGGTCACCGGCAATCGCACCGGCACGCTGACGGTGAGCAGTGACGCCACCAACAGCCCCACCACGGTCGCGCTGTCCGGCACGACTGTGCCTCCGAACACCAACCTGGCAGCCGGTCGACCGGCAACTGCCAGCACCACGAACAGTGGATTCCCGCCGGGCAATGCCACGGACGGCAACGTGAACAGCTATTGGGAGAGCGTCAACAATCTCTTCCCGCAGGCGCAAACGCTGACCGTGGAGCTCGCGAACCCGACGTTGGTCGGCCGCGTGGTGCTGAAGCTGCCGCCTGCCTGGGGCAGCCGTACCCAGACCATGTCCATCCTGGGCGGCACCGACGGCACTAACTTCCCGATTACCTTCGCGTCCTCGCAGCCGTACCAGTTCGTCGGCGGCACGAACGTCGTCAACATCACCTTCGCAACGCCCGCTCAAGCTCGCTTCGTGCGGTTGAGCATCACGGCCAATACCGGCTGGCAGGCAGGCCAGATCTCCGAGCTCGAGGTTTATGCGGCGTCAGCGCCGGCGACGTTGTCGGCGAGCCCAAGCCCGGTGGCCTTCGGTAACCAGACGACCAACACTTTTTCGACGCGCGCGGTGACCATCACCAACACCGGGAGTGCTTCGGCCAATGTCAGCGGTGTGACCATCAGCGGTACGGGCCAGTTCACGCAGACCAACAATTGCGGTGCGCTGGCGGCGAGTGCCACCTGTACGGTGACAGTCAGGTTCGCGCCGACCACGGCGATCTCACAGACGGGCACGTTGACGGTGGCGTCAAACGCGAGCAATCCCTCATTGACCGTGCCGCTCTCGGGCACCGGCGTGCCACCCGGCACGGCGACACTCTCGGCGAGCCCGAGTCCGGTGGCCTTCGGCAACCAGGCGACCAACACTTCCTCGACGCGTGCGGTGACCATCACCAACACGGGCAGCGCTTCGGGCAATGTCACCGGGGTGAGCATCAGCGGCGGGGGTCAGTTCACCCAGACTAACAACTGCGGCACTCTGGCGGCCAATGCCACCTGCACGGTGACGGTCACATTCGCGCCGACCTCGGCGACCTCGCAGATGGGTACGTTGACGGTGAGCTCCAACGCGAGCAATCCCTCGTTGACCGTGCCGCTCAGCGGCACCGGCGTGCCGCCCGGCACGGCGACGCTTTCGGCAAGCCCGAGTCCGGTCGCCTACGGCGATCAGGTGATCAACACTTCTTCGTCGCGCACCGTGACCATCACGAACAGCGGGACGGGCGCGGGCACGGTCTCTGGTGTCAGCGTCACAGGGCCCTTCACGCAGACCAACAACTGCAACGCGCTGGCCGCGGGCGCCAACTGCACCGTAACCGTGACCTTCGCTTCGGCGAACCCTCTCGGCGCCAAGAGCGGTACGTTGACGGTGAACTCCAACGCCAGCAATCCGTCGCTGGCGGTGTCGCTCTCGGGTAACGCCACCAACCCGGTGGTCGTCGGATGCGAGCAGGCGACCAATGTCGCGGCGGGAAAGACGCCAGTGGCCTCAGGCACCACCGGCGGATTCCCGGCCACGAACTCCAACGACAACAACCTGACCTCGTACTGGGAAGGTCCGTTCCCGAACGTGACGCTCACCGCGCCGCTGGGTACTAACTACCGCATCTGCTCGGTGACCGTGCGCCTGAATCCGGATCCGGCCTGGGGCCAGCGCACGCAGACTTATTCCATCGAAGGCCGCGATCAGGCCGGTGGCAACTTCAACTCGCTGGTCGGTTCCGGCGGACGGGTGTTCACCCCCGGCACGACGGCGCCCGGCAACAACAATACGGTGTCGTTGGACGTGCCCGCCAGCGCTCCGCTCGCGGCGGATGTGCGGCTGACATTCACTGCCAACACCGGTGCGCCTGGCGGCCAGGTGGCGGAAGTCATCATCATGGGTGTGCCAGGTCCGAATCCGGATCTGACCATCTCGGGTGTGACGTTCTCGCCATCCTCGCCGACCGAGATCACGCCCATCACGCTGAGCGCGATGGTGAACAACATCGGCATCTCGGCCACGCCCGTTGCCACGACCGCGAAATTCTTCTGCGGCACGACGCAGGTTGGTGGATCCGCGAACGTGAGTACGCTCAATGCGGGTGTATCGACGCCCGTATCGGTCAACATCGGCACGCAGCCCGCCAGTACCTGCGCGCTGACGGCACGAGTCGATGACCCGAGCCTCGTCGTCGAACAGAACGAGAACAACAACACCGCGTCCGGCGGCAACATGAGCATCGCGCCAATAACCAGCGCGGATCTCGTGCCGTCGACGACCTGGTCGCCTTCGTCGCCGTCCGGCGGCCAGACCGTTACGTTCGCAACGACCATTGTCAACCAGGGCAACCAGGCCTCGAGCGCGACCCCGCACACCATTACCGTCCAGATCAGGAACCAGGCGGGAACGCTAGTTAGCACCCTCAGTCCCGCCAGCCAGCCGTCGGGTGTCATCAATGCGAACGGCGGCAGCGTGACGGTCACCGCCGGCACCTGGGTGGCGGCCAACGGCAGATACACGGTCACCACGACCGTAGCGCCGGATCAGGCCAACGAGGCGCCGGTCAAGCAGACTAACAACACCACTACTGCGACATTGGTCGTTGGCCTCGGCGCCAACATGCCGTACGACATGTACGAAGCCGAAGACGGCACGCCGGGTAGCGGCGCGGTAGTCGTCGGTCCAAACCGCACCATCGGCGACATCGCCGGCGAGGCCTCGGGCCGTCGGGCCGTGCGTCTGCCGACCAATGGATCGTCCGTGCAGTGGACGACCCGGGCGAGCACGAACACGGCCGTGGTCCGCTTCTCCATTCCCGATGGCTCGACCGCGACGCTTGGCGTGTTCAACGGCGCGACG
>DATHJZ010000011.1:0-3321 GCA_035286365.1 Steroidobacteraceae bacterium
GCACGGCGTCAACTTCACGAGCGGACTCAACACCGCGACCTACCGTTACTACATCGACTTCGCCGCCGAGTACGGCGTCGAGTACATGATGTTCGATGCCGGCTGGTCGGACGCGGACGACAACACCAAGCTCAATCCCGCAATAGATGTGCCCAGCCTGATCGCGTACGCGAACGGCAAGGGCGTGGGCGTGTTGTTGTGGAACGAGGCGCACGCGCTGGCGGGCAACCTCGAGCAGGCGCTTGACCGCTACGCTGCGTGGGGCGCGCGCGGAATCATGGTCGACTTCATGGATCGCGACGACCAACCGATGCTGCGCTTTCAGGAGCGCGTAGCGCGTGAAACGGCGAAGCGACGCTTGGTCGTCAATCTGCATGGTGTTGCCAAGCCGACCGGCCTGCAACGTGCCTACCCGAACTTGCTCACGCGCGAGGCCGTGCTCGGGCACGAGTACAACATGTGGAGCGAGCGCGCGACTCCCGATCACGCGCTGACCGTACCGTTCGTGCGCATGCTCGCGGGTCCGATGGACTGGGAGGGAGGCGCAATGCTCAACGGCACGCAGAAGACCTTTCGCGTTGTCGGCGAACAGCCGATGAGCCAGGGCACACGCACGCAGCAGCTGGCGCAGTACGTCGTCTACGACAGCCCGCTGCAGTATCTGGCGGGCACGCCGTCTGACTATCGTGCCGAGCCCGAGTTCACCCGCTTCCTGGGCGGCATCCCAACCACGTGGGACGAGACGCGTCCCCTGCAGGGCGCGATCGGCGACTACATCGTTGTGGCGCGCCGCAAAGGCGAGACCTGGTATGTCGCGGCGATGACCGATTGGACCGCGCGGAAAATAGAGGTGCCGCTGTCGTTCCTGGGCCTAAGCGAGTACACCGCGACTGTCGTGGCCGACGGCATGAACGCCGACCGCTACGCCGCTGATTACAAGTTCGAGTCGCGCACCGTCGGCCCGCGCGCTTCACTCCTCATCGAACTTGCTCCCGGCGGCGGCTTCGTGGCCCGACTCACGCGCTCCCAGTGAGGACGGTGGCGAGGGCGACTGTGCAACGAATGAAATTGACGGGGGATTGGCGAGTAGTTCGCTATCTTGGAAGAGTAAGAACAGGCTTGGGCGACGGATTGCTCGCCCCGGCCTATCCCATCGGCCGTGACGCTCCCGAGACGGTCTACAAGATGCACGTGCTCCTCTTGCTCGGGCTCTGACCAGCGCGGTGACGAGTGGGCACGTGACACGTACCAGGCACATTTTGTCGGTGTCCCAGACTCGCCGAAGACGCCGAACGATACCGACTGCATGTAATTTCTGAGCACGCTTCCGCGCCCAAAAGAAAAGCCCCCGGCAGTTTCCTGTGTTGGCATAGCGGCGATCCCGTATTGCGCTCCGCGATTTGCCTGCTACGCTGTTTTTACCAACGTGAGGAAGGGAGGTTCACGATGGACAGGCGCAAATTCTGCCGTTCCACGCTCGCCGCCGGCGCGGCCCTCTCTTATCCCCTTCTCGAGGCCTGCGATCGGTCGGGGCGTGCGGGACCCGGCATCCCGGCCTTGACGCTCGACGGCAAGGAGATCGAGCTAGAGCGCCGGGCGGTTGATGAGCTCGCAGGCCGGTTCCCAGGCCGGCTGCTCCTCTCGGACCATGCCGACTACGACAAAGCGCGCGCAATCTGGAATGGGATGCACGACAAGCGGCCCGCGCTGATCGCGCAATGCCGATCGACCGAAGATGTTCGGCATGCCGTCACATTTGCGCGTGAGCGCGATCTGCTCGTGGCCGTCCGGGGCGGCGGACACAGTTGGCCGGGCAAGTCCGTCTGCGATCGCGGCCTCATGATCGACCTGTCGCCGATGAACGAAGTCCGCGTCGAGCCGGGCCCGCGCCGCGCCTTCGCGGGCGGCGGCGCGCTCCTTTACACGCTGGACTCGCGCTCCCTTGATCACGGCCTGATTACGACTGCGGGTGTCGTTTCACACACCGGCGTGGGCGGACTCACCCTGGGCGGTGGATTCGGCCGCCTCAATCGCAAGTACGGCCTCACCATCGACAACCTGATGTCCGCTGAAGTCGTTACGGCGGACGGTACGATCCGCACGGCGAGCGAACAACAGGAACCTGATCTTTTCTGGGCCCTGCGCGGGGGCGGCGGAAATTTCGGCGTTGTGACGCGCTTCGAGTACCAACTGCACCCGTTCAACCGCAACGTGCTGTCCGGCATGATCGTGTGGCCGATCGAGCAAGCTCGCCAAGTGCTCGAGTTTTACGGCGGCTGGTACGAGGGCCTCTCCGACGAGTTGTATGTGGGTCCCGCCATGCTGACGATGCCGGACAAGACGAGCGTGCTCGCGATGGAGGTCGTTTACAACGGCGACCCGGCGGCGGGCGAGAAGGAGCTGGCGCCGCTGCGGAAGATCGGCAAGCCGGCCGACGACGGCATCAAGGTTCAGGACTACATGGTTATGCAGACGCAGGAAGATGGCACGTTAGCGCCCGGCATCCGCTCCTACGTGAAAAACGGCATGGTCGCGAAGGTCACGCCCGCGCTGATCGACGCGATGATTAATTCCTTCCGTCCCGATCCGCGGCTCGCGTTCTTCACGCACACGGCCGGCGGGGCGGTCAAGCGCGTTGATGAACTGGCGACCGCGTTCCCACATCGGAATGCGGAGACGATGGTCATCGTCGCCAGCTTCTGGAACAACCCGGCCGAGGACGACACCGTCATCGAGGCAACGCGCACCTGGTTCCACGCGCTCGAGCCGCACACCGGCGGCTACTACAGCAACATCGAGTACGAACGGCCGAATGCTGAGGCGGGCAGCTATGGCCCGGCGTATCGGCGGCTACAGAAGGTCAAGGCGCAATACGATCCGCGCAATTTGTTCCGGCTCAACAACAACGTCCAGCCCGCAGCCTGAGCGCCGAGGGCCGGCGTGCGCTCTGTTCTCCCCTTGTTCTGATCGTGGGCTGCCACATCGGAAAGGAGGCGTCTCATGACCAAGCTGCTGCAAGGCTTCATCCTCATCGGAGTCGCGATAGCGTCGACCGGATGCAAAACATCGGAAACGGGATCGATTCGTGCACCGGCCCTCAAACAAGCGACAGTGGACGGCGTCGCGCTGCGCTACCTCGAGCAAGGGACTGGAGCGCCGGTAATCTTCGTGCACGGCTCGATCGCCGACCATCGGACCTGGGACGCGCAGCGCGATCCGACCGCACGAAAGTACCGCTACATCGCGCTCGACCAGCGCTACTTCGGGCCCGCGCCCTGGCCGGACGACGGCAAGCACTTCTCGGTGTCCACCCATGCAAAC
>DATHJZ010000012.1:0-18528 GCA_035286365.1 Steroidobacteraceae bacterium
ATCCGAACGGCGAGGCCGACGTGAATCAATTCCACGCCGCGGGCGGTATGGCATTCGTGGTGCGCGAACTCATGAATGCCGGGCTCGAGCTTGTTGTCGACGAGGAAAGGATCGCGCGCATACGCGGCCAGCCCCGGGCCCCAGATCGTCATCGCGTCTCCATGCACGAGGCCGGCATTCATGAGCTCGCGCACCACGAACGCCATCCCGCCCGCGGCGTGGAACTGGTTCACGTCCGCCTCGCCGTTCGGATACACGCGCGCGATCAGCGGCGTCACGCGCGACAGGTCCGCCATGTCGTCCCAGGACACACTCAAGCCAACCGCACGTGCCATCGCCACCAGATGGATTACGTGATTGGTCGATCCGCCAGTGGCCATCAAGCCCACAATCGCGTTCACGAACGAACGCTCGTCGATGACCTCGACGAACGGCAGGTAGTTGGCGCCGAGCGCGGTGGTTTCGGCCACGCGCTGCGTGGCGGCCACCGTGAGCGCATGGCGCAGCGGCGTGTTCGGCGCCACGAACGCGGCGCCCGGCACGTGCAGTCCCATCAGCTCCATCAGCATCTGGTTGGAATTGGCGGTCCCGTAGAACGTGCAAGTGCCGGCGTCGTGGTAGGAGCCCATTTCCGCGGCGAGCAATTCGTCGCGTGTCGCGAGACCTTCCGCATAGCGCTGGCGCACTTCCGCCTTGGCCTTGTTGGCGATGCCGCTCGGCATCGGGCCGCCCGGAACGAACACGATCGGCATCTGGCCGAATGCTGCCGCACCGATGAACAGCCCCGGGACGATCTTGTCGCAGATGCCTAACAACAACGAGGCGTCGAACGCCTCGTGCGACAACGCCAATGCAGTCGCCAGCGCGATCACGTCGCGGCTGAACAGCGACAGCTCCATGCCCGCGCGGCCCTGCGTGACGCCGTCGCACATGGCCGGCACGCCGCCGGCCACCTGCGCGGTGGCGCCGACGACGCGCGCTGCGGCGCGGATCACTTCGGGATAGGGCTCGTAGGGCCGATGCGCCGACAGCATGTCGTTGTACGACGTGACGATGCCGATGTTCGGGATGACCGACTGCTGCAGGTTCGCTTTGTCAACGCCGGACGCAGCCATGACGTGTGCAAGATTGGCACAGGCCAATTTGCCGCGCGCCGGTTCGATCAGTTTTCGTTTGCGCGTGCGTTCGAGATATTCGCCGCGTGCCGCCGCGGAACGGCCGCCAATACGCTCAGTGACCTCGACGACGACGCTGTTGAGCTCCGGGGTGGACATGCCTATTCATACCAGCTGTGACCGTGCCGCTCGGTCAGAGCGATCGCGGCCGTGGGCCCCCAGGTGCCGGCAGGATACGGCTTCACCATCTGGCGCGTCGAGCGCCAGCTCGACTGGATGCCGTCGATCCAGCTCCAGGCCGCTTCCACTTCGTCGCGGCGCACGAACAGCGTGGTGTTGCCTTTCAGCGCGTCGAGCAGCAGGCGCTCGTAAGCGATGCGCGTACGCCCGCCGCTCTCGTCTTTCGGCAGCGACAGCTCGAGCGGCACTTCCCGCAGGCGCACGCCTTCCAATCCAGGTTGTTTGCTCAGGATCTCGAGCGTCACGCTCTCTTCGGGTTGCAGCTTGATGACGAGCCGGTTGGCCTGCAGATTGGGTTCGTCCGCCGCGAAGATGTTGTGCGGCACCGTCTTGAACTGGATCGCGATGTCGGTACGGCGCGATTGCATGCGCTTGCCGGTGCGCAGGTAGAACGGCACGCCCGCCCAGCGCCAGTTGTCGATCTCGGCGCGGATGGCGACGAACGTCTCCGTGTCGCTGCCGCCCTTCGCCCCTTTTTCTTCGTTGTAGCCCGGCGCGGCGACGCCGCCCGCACTGCCCGCCGAGTACTGACCACGCACCGAGCTCGCAGCGACGTTCGCGGCAGTGATCGGGCGCAGGCTGCGAATGACTTTGGTCTTCTCGTTGCGCACCTCGTTCGGCTCGAACAGGTGCGGCGGCTCCATCGCGACGAGGGCGACCAACTGCAGCATGTGGTTCTGCACCATGTCGCGCAGCGCGCCGGATTCGTCGTAGTAACCCGTTCGGCCTTCGAGCCCGACGGTTTCAGCGACCGTAATTTGTACGTTATCGATCGACGAAGCGTTCCACAAAGGCTCGAACAGCGAGTTTGCGAAGCGCAGTGCGAGCAGGTTCTGCACCGCCTCCTTCCCGAGGTAGTGATCGATGCGGAAGATGCGGTCCTCGTGGAAAACCTGCCCCACGGCCTCGTTGATCTCGACGCTCGAGGCGTAGTCCTGCCCGATGGGCTTTTCCAACACGACGCGGCAGTGTTCGCAGGCGAGGTTCGCTGCGCTAAGACTCAGGCACGTCGGCCCGTAGAACTTGGGCGACGTCGCCATGAAATAGAGAATGCGGTTGTTGCCCGCGAGCGCCTTCTGCAGTGCCTCCGTGCCCTTCGCGCTGCCATCAGCGGCTTCGAACGGCACGTACGTGATGCGCGTCAGCAAGTCCGAGATCGCGTCGTCCTTGAGGTATTCGGCGGGAACGTACTTGCGCAACGCGCCTTCGACGATCTTGCGGAATTCCTCATTGGGCATTGGATTGCGCGCGGACCCGACAAAGGTAAGCGTGGGAGGCACCAACCTCTCGCGGCACAGGTGATACAGCGACGGCCATATCATTCGTTGCGAGAGATCGCCGGTCGCTCCGAACAGGACGAATTTCGTGATTGAAGTTTTCATGAGTTGAGCAGGCGCGCTGCGCCGAGCAGTTCTACATGCGGATGAGAGATGGTTTCGAGCGGAATCTTGCGCATCGTGGGCGTGAAACGACCCTTGTATTCGAAGCCGGCACGCACGCGGCGCTCGAGCATCGCCCGGTCGAAGTGCCGCAGCATCGCCCCGGAAATGAGCACGCCCTGCCAGGCGCCAAGCGTGAGCGCGAGGTCGCCGGCGAATGCACCTAACAACTCGCAGAACAGGCCCACGGCTTCGACGCAGTTGGCGTCGCTGCCCGTGGCGGCGCGCGTCGTGACTTCAGCCGCCGACAATTCTGGCACGTTGAGGCCCTGAGCTTCGCACAGTGCCAGGTAGAGATTGGCGAGGCCGGCACCGCTCAACACCCGTTCGGCCGACACCCGGCCATATTTCTTGCGCAGCCAGCGTAATACTTCGATCGAGCGTTCGTTGGTTGGCGCGAAGGTGGCGTGACCGCCCTCGGTGGCGAGCACGGTGAATGCTCCGGCGTTCGCGATCACGCCGCCAACCCCGAGGCCTGTACCCACACCGAGGATGGCGCAGACACCTTGGACCAGCGGCAAACCCAGCCGCTGCGGTCCGATGGGCGTGAGATCCGCGCAACGCAGTGCACCAACGGCGTGGCCCACGGCTTCGAAATCGTTGATGACGTGCAAGTCGTCGAAGCGCTGCGATTCGCTCAACGCGCGCGCGGAGAAAGACCAGGCGCTGTTGGTGAGCTGCACGCGATCCTGATCGACGCGGCCCGCAACGGCGACCGCCGCGCGATTCAAGCCCGCCGGGACACCGGGCGTGTCGCTGCGATAGTGCTGCGCGGCATCGGCGATGGATTGATGGGCGCGAACCGCGTAACGACGCACGCAGTGGACATTGACCGGTGTGCCTGCAGGGCCGCCGACCGCGATACCGAAGCGGATGTGCGTTCCGCCGACGTCCGCCACCAGGCCAAGGACCGCCGAGCGGTCGAAATTCTCACGATCTGAATCTGCGCCACTGGGAAGCGTCGTATTTCCTGTCACCACATCGCTCCGAAAAGGCTGCAAAGATTGCGCCACCAAAGACAACGCTGTCAACCGACGAGACAGCGGATTCTATCGAGTAATTAACCTAACTGTGGAACGGGCTTTGCACACATTTTGCTGGTTTGACAGCGCTGTCAGACAACAGGACAATTCCTTCCCGCTATGAGCCGCATAACCATTCACGATGTCTCGAAGGCCGCCGGGGTCTCGATCAAGACTGTCTCGCGCGTGCTCAACAGCGAGCCGAATGTGCGCAGCGAGACACGCGCGCGCGTTCTCAAACTAGTCGAGGAACTCAACTATCACCCGAGCCTGTCCGCGCGCAGCCTCGCGGGCCGCAGCTCCAATCTCATCGGCCTCATCTACCAGAACCCGAGCGCTAACTACGTCGTCGATTTGCAGAAAGGCGCCCTCGAGCGCTGCCACACGCGCGGATACCGCTTGCTGGTGCATCCCTGCGAAGGCACGGATGTCTCGAGCGTGCGCGATCTAGCGGGGCTCGTGCTCGAATCGCACCTCGATGGCGTGATACTCGCGCCGCCGCTATCGGATTCGACCGAAGTGCTGGCCGAGCTGCAAAAGCATCGCATCCGCTTCGTGCGCATCGCGCCCACCGTCGATCTCGACGCGTATTCATGTGTGTTCATGAACGACGTCGCCGCCGCGCGCGAGATGACCGAATACCTCATCGCGCTCGGCCACGAACGCATTGGCTTCATCAATGGCCCGTCGGGACATCCGGTGACCGAGCAGCGTTACCTGGGTTACACGCTGGCGCTGCGTTCGCATGGGCTCGATGTCGATCCGCAGCTGGTCGATCGTGGCGAGTTCACGTTTGACTCAGGGTTGGCCGCCGCGCGGCGCCTGTTGTCTCGCGCGACAAGGCCGACCGCCGTGTTCGCCAGCAACGACGACATGGCCGCCGGTACCATCATGGCGGCACACGAAATGGGGCTGTCGATTCCGAATCGGCTGTCGGTCGCGGGCTTCGACGACAGCTATGTCGCGCAGGTCATCTGGCCGCGCCTGACGACCGTGCATCAGCCCACGTACGAGATGGCGCACCAGGCCGCGGACATGCTGTTCCGCTCGTTAGGGGACGAAGCGCCGCCGAAGAGCGTCGAGATCCCCTATCGCATGGTGTGTCGCGAATCGACCGGGCCCCGTCCGGCGAACTAGAACCAGCGCTCCCCGGGTAGCAAGGGGTTTTTAGTTAGGTGATGGCCCGTCGGTGGCTGAGCAGTGCTGCGCGACGTAGTCCGCATGCACGGGCGCCGCACGTACACCGGCCGCAATCGCCTGGCGCAACCGCCGCAGCTGATTCCTCAATTCATCCAGACCCGGATCATCAACGCGCGGATCGTGCCTCGCGGGGACCATGCCGAACCCCAGGAACATCGTCACCCAGCTCGCCTCTTCGAACGACTCCTCGGCATAAGCGACGACGTGACCTCGACTGCGGAAGAGATCGATCTTGTGCTGCAACGTGTCGGGTACCGACATTGCGCGCGTCATGCGCCATAGCTGCGAGTCGACGCGCGCGCTGCCCTTGTAGTGCAGGACGATGAAATCCCGGATTCGCTCATATTCTTCGCGCATCACGCGGTTGGCTTCGCCGATGTCCGCGGCGAAAAAATCGCGGTCGGGAAAGAACGCCAGCAGCTTGGCTATCCCGGATTGGATCAACGCGATACTGGTGGATTCCAGCGGCTCTATGAACCCGCTGGCAAGGCCGATGGCGACGCAATTGCGGCTCCAGAAGGCCTTGCGACGCCCGGTCGTGAAGCGCAGCAGATTCGGTTCGGCCAGCGCCGCGCCATCGAGATTCGCGCGCAGCGCGGCCACGGCGCGATCATCGCTGATGAAATTGCTGCAGTAGACGTAACCATTGCCGGTGCGGTGTTGCAGTGGGATGCGCCAGCGCCAACCTGCCTCGAGCGCGCTGGCGCGTGTGTAAGGCGTGAGCGCGCCGGCTCTGGCGCAAGGCATCGCCACAGCGCGATCGCAGGGCAGCCAGTGCGTCCAGTCTTCGTAGCCGGTGGCGAGTGCGCTCTCGATCAACAGCCCGCGAAATCCCGAACAGTCAACGAACAGGTCACCGACTACGAGCTCGCCGCCGTCGAGCGCGATGGCTTCGATGAAGCCGTCTGTGCCGCGCAGCCGCACGTCGAGCACGCGTGCGTCGATACGGCGCACGCCCCGCGCCAGGGCATAGTCGCGCAGGTAGCGCGCATAGAGCGCGGCATCGAAGTGATAGGCATACGCGAAGTTGGCGAATGGAGCGACCGCGCGCTGCGCGGGCTGCGCGAAGCGGTTTTCAGCGGCCATGACGGCCGGAAGTGAGTATTCGCCGATTTCTGTCTGGTCACCGGCCTCGCGTAAGCGCCGCCACGCATGATGGAACGACGCGCCCTGCACTTTCACGCCATACGGCGCGAACGGGTGGAAAAAGGTCTGGCGGCACCGATGCCAGTCGACGAATTCGATGCCGAGCTTGAACGTCGCCTGGGTCTTGCGAATGAAGTCGATCTCGTCGATGCCGAGACCGGCATTGAAAGCACGGATGGTCGGCAACGTGGCCTCCCCGACGCCCACCGTTCCGATGTCGGTCGACTCGACCAGCGTGATGCGCTTGTGCGGCTGTTGGCGCCAGAAATGCGCGAGCGCCGCGGCGGTCATCCAGCCCGCGGTGCCGCCGCCGACGATCACCACCTGTTCGACCGGCGGCGCGCCGCTCACGAGGTGCGTTGCGCGCGCAGTGGAACGTCCGCCGGCGCAACGCAATGGCGCGTGATAAATTCCGCGTGCGTAGGCGTCTGCCCGGCGATGCGCGCGATGTTCTCGCGCATGCGGCATAACTGTTCGCGCAGTTCATCCGCGCTGAAGCAGTCGGCGAGCGGATCGTAGTCCTGTGGTAGATAGTTGAAACCGGTGTATAGCGCGAGCCAGCTCGGATCGTGGAAGGTCTCCCACTCGTAGCGCACCAGGACGCCGCGCGCCTTGAACAGGCGCAGCTTGTGGTCGAGCGGTTCGGGCACGGACATCGCGCGACACTCGCGCCACAGCGGCGCATCGTCACGCGACGTGGCCTTATAGTGGAATACCAGGAAGTCGCGCAGCCGTTCGTATTCGAGGCGGCTGGTGCGGTTGTACTCCGCGGCGAGCACCGGATCGAATCTCGTATCGGGGAACAGCCGGCGCAGCTTTTCGATACCGGTCTCGATCAGCTGGATGCCGGTCGATTCCAGTGGCTCGAGAAATCCGGCCGCCAGGCCCAGGGCCACGCAGTTACGATTCCAGAACTGCCGGCGATGGCCGGTAACGAACCGCAGAAAGTTGGGGTCGGCGAGGCGCTCGCCTTCGAGATTGGCGATGAGAACCGCGGCGGCCTCGTCGTCGCCCAGGTGCCGGCTGCAGTAGACGTAGCCGTTGCCAATCCGGTGCTGAAGCGGGATTCGCCATTGCCATCCGGCCGCGCGGGCGGTGGCGCGCGTGTAAGGAGTCAACGCGCCGGCGGATGCGCACGGAATCGCCACGGCGCGATCGCAGGGCAGCCAGCGGCTCCAGTCCTCGTACCCGCTCGCGAGCGCGCCCTCTATCAGCAGGCCGCGAAAGCCGGTGCAGTCGATGAACAGGTCGCCCGCCACGCGCGTGCCGCCCTCGAGCGTGACCGATTCGATGAAGCCATCATCGGTGCGCAGATTCACGTCGACGACGCGCGCATCGATGCGCCTGACGCCGCGCTCGAGTGCATAGTCGCGCAGCAGCCGGGCGAACAACCCCGCATCGAAGTGCACCGCCCAGTCGAAAACCGAGAGGCCCGAGGTCGGATTCGGATGCGGCCGCGTGAAGCGATTCTGGCGGCATAGTTCGATGGCCAGCGAATATGCTGCGAAAGGAGTGGGATCGCCCGACTTTCGCAGCCGGAGCCAGTACTGATGAAAGGCCACGTCGCGCGCCGGAGTACCGAATACGCCGAATGGATGAACGAACGACTCGCCTGCTCTCGACCAGTCCCTGAACTCGATGCCGAGCTTGCAGGTTCCCTGCGTCGCTCGCATGACTTCGAAATCATCCAGGCCGAGAGAGCGGAAGAAGTCGCGGATGGCGGGCACCGTGGCTTCTCCCACGCCAACGGTGCCGATCTCGGAGGACTCGACCATCGTGATGTCGACGCCGTTGTTCGCAAAGTAGTGCGCGAAGCTCGCGGCGGCCATCCATCCGGCCGTGCCGCCGCCGACGATCACGAGTTTGCGTATGCGATGGTCGGTCATGTTGCGATCAGACAGGAAAACATGCCGCGGGAAGAAAATATTCTTCCCGCGGCATCAGCGCCAGCAGTACTTGGGGGAACCTAGCGCTTCGCTGCGCCAAAGCGGGCACGCACCCCGAGCAGCAATCTACGTTCGTAAATATTCTGGTTGGCGTATTCGTTGCCCCACTGGAAGTAGTAGTCCTCGAACTCGTTCGTGAGGTTCGAGCCCTGCAGGTACACGGTGAGCCCCGGGGTCACGTCATAGCTCACCGACGCATCAACGTAGTTCGTCGGGCGTTGATAGAGCGTCATACCCGGCGTCCCGACCTGATCGAGCGCCACCGCGCGCTTGCTGCGGTAGTTATGCGCGATGCGCGCCTGGAACTTCTCGGCCTGGTACCAGAGCGCCAGATTTGCCTGGTGCACCGAGTTGTCCTGGAACGGCACGTCGTCGCCCGAGAGATCCTTCTTGCCGGAGCTGCTGGGCGAATACGTGTAGTTCGCGTCGATACCGAAATCGTGCAGGAAGCCCGAGAAGTTCGTGAACGCGTGCTTCAGGCCGAGTTCGACGCCCTTGAGATTGCCACCCTCCCCCTGGACGTTGGTGTTGACCTGGACCGAGCGACGCACGACGCCATCCTGGTCGGGCAACGCCATCAGCACTTGGCCGCGCTCGATGAAGGCCGCGATCTGCACGTAGAACAAGGCCGCGCTCACCAGCGTCTGCTCGCCCGCATACCACTCGAGCGACAGGTCGTAGTTCTTCGAGCGCCACGGATTCAAGTCCGGATTGCCGTTGGAATTGGCGCCGATCACGATGAAGCGGCCGCCCTCCGCGTTCGAGATCGCATACGACGGCGACAATGCACCGCCCCACTGCTCGAGGTCCAGCATGGTCATGGTCTTTGCGAACGCCGCGCGCAGTTTCAGCTGTTCAGTGAAGTTGTACGCCAGGTTGACCGACGGCAGGTAGTCGTTGAACTCGCGGCGGGTGACCGTGTCACCACCATCGACATTGGCGGCGCCGTACGGCTGTGGCGCACCGACATTGTTCTGTGTGACGTCGAGGTTCGTCTTTACGATGCGCAGGCCGAAGTTCGCATTGAACTTGTCACCGCCCGCGTAGCGGCCCTGTAGATAGGCGGTTTGCTGGTCAACGTCGACCGCATACGACGATCCGGGGTTCGCCACCTTCACATTGCCCGGGAACAGCGCATCGTGGAACTTCTTGGGATTGTCCATCGCCGCCGGATCGAGCGAGTACATGGCGGGCACGCCCGACACGCCGCCGAAGTCCGTGATCTGGATGACGTCATTGCCGAAAGACGCCAGCGGCAGGTTCGGCAGCGCCGAGTAGTACTGCATCGTGCCGCTGTTCGCGTCGCCGGCACTGCAGGCGCCGTCGATACCGCCGCCGTTCAGTACCACGTCGGTCGCCTTCCATTTCACGAGACACCCGGTGCCATTCGACGCCTGCTCGCCGTAGAACGGCGCCAGATAGTCGTACGCAAGATTCTTCGAATCGCGCTGGCTGAAGCGGATACCAGCATCGACCGACCAGGCGTCGTCGAAGCGGAACTTCGTGTCGAAACGCAGCGCCGTCAGGTTGGCGTCGCGGTCGTAGTTGTTCTCCGAGGAAAGTGCGCCGATCGAGTAAGCATCAAGGTCACCCACGATCGCGGGAATACCCGAGAACGATGCGTGTTCGCCGGTGTAGTCCGCGGTGATCTGCGGAAAGCCCGCGTAGCCGTTCGGGTAAGGATTCGCCGTACCGGTCGGGTAATAGTTGGTGGTCAAGCCCCACTGCGTGCCGTTCGCGAGATCGATGTCCGCGTAGCTGTTCATGCGGTTTTGTTCCGCTTTGCCCTTGAGTGCGCGGATCGAGCCGGAGAACTTGTCCTCCGAGCTGCCGAAATCAAGCTGCAGATTGAGGTTCTGCGAATTCGACTCCGTGCGTGCGAGATCCGAGTACGACTTCAGCCGGCGCGTGTCGAGCAGGTATTGCTGCGTGGTGTTGATCTCGCTCGTACCGTTCATCGAACCGGTCGGGGTGCTCTGCTCGGGCGTCCACCACTCCCAACGCTGCCACTTGTCTTCGGCCGCGAATCCGGCGGTGCGGTCGAACTGGGTCTGGTCGGTGAAAAACGCGTCGGCCGTCAGACGCACGTTGTCCGTGATATCCGCCTGGAAGGACGCATTGAGCCCCAAGCGCTCGCGCTCGGTGAATTTGTTGAAGGCCGTGTGACCCTGCATCGAGATGAATTGGTCCGTGGTATCGCCGTCACCGTTTACGTCTCCGCCGGTGTCGTTCGGCCAATTGCCGCTCTCGCCGGGCAGACTGGTCCAGCCGGAATTGCCCTGCAGCCCGTTGTAATAGTTAGCTTGCGTGACGTCGCCGTAGGACACCGACAACAGCGCGCCGACTTTGTCGTTGCGCCAGCCGACGAGCCCATTCGCCTGCGGTTCGGTCTTGCCCTTGCCGTCTCCGTACGCGGCTTCGGCCGCGATCGAGCTGGTGAAACCTTCGCCCAGATCGAGCGGATGACGCGTCTTGAGGTTGACCGTACCAGTGGTGCCGCCGTTGAGCAGGTCGGCGGTGGGCGACTTGATGACGTCGACTCCGGCGAACAGCTGCGAGGGAATGTCGCCAAAGTTCGGCTGTACGTTGGTGATCGAGTTCGCACCGAGATACTGCTCTCCGTTCAGCAGCGTCGTGACCTGCGGCAGGCCGCGCACGTTGACCGCGCTGCCTTCCCCCGCCTCGCGGCGAATCTGCACGCCGGGGATGCGCTGCAGAGAATCGGAAATGGTGACGTCGGGCAGCTTGCCGATGTCTTCGGCGCTGATCGAATCGAGGATCTGCGCCGCTGCGCGCTTGACGTCGATCGCGCGCTGCTGCGCGGCGCGAATACCGGTGACCGTGATCTCCTCGACAGTTTCAGGGCCATTCGACTGCGCATCCTGGGCGCCGGCGGGCAGCGCGATGGCGAGCAGATCGAATGAAACGGCGGTGACGAACGCAGTACGCGAAGCGCGACGGGCGCGCTTGACCTTCCGATGCGACATGGAATCCCCCCACTAACAAAGTTTCGCGCGGGTGGCGGTGATAAACCGCATCGACCTTCTATGCCCGCGTGTTATTTCGTATCGCCACCGATCTTGCGACGCTCGATTTCGCCTTGTCAATAAATACTTATATTTGCATTCATTAAAAACGACGGGTTTGTGGCACTGCACCAAACTACGCTCGTAACGAATCGCGCGGGAAATCGCAGCGGGATTTATGCGAAACGCGCGAGCGCGCTGAGTTCCGCGACGGCAACGACGAGGTGATAGAAGGTGCTGGCCGGCGCCGGCTCCTCGACGATCTTGCCGTTCACGTCGATGCGGTCGTACCACAGGCCCGGGATCGGCGTGGCGAGGTAGCGCTGCAGCGACTCCGCGGCTGACGCCGCGATCGCGAAGTACTTCGCTTCGCCCGTGAGTCGCGCGGCCAGCGCCCCGGCCTTGAGGCGCTCGGTCTGTGGCCACAGCCGCGCGCTCGCGTCGTGCGGCGAGAAGTCGTCGAGCAGCTGTTGGAGCGCGAGGCCGTCGCTCACGCAGTTCGCTTCGGTCACCTCGATGAGCTTGAGTGCGGCGGCGCGCGCCTTCGGATGTTTGTCGCCGGCCCACCGCAGCAGCAGCCAGGCCCATTCGTATTGATGACCGGGCTCGACGATGCGCCCCTGCACGCCTGCCGCGAACTTCCAATCTGCGTCGAAGAACTCGTGCAGCACGCCGTTGCTGTCGAAGAAATGTGCCAGCGCGAATTCCGCGATCTCGGCCGCGAGCGGCTTCCACAGGTTGCACTCGGACCCCACCTCACAACCTGCGAGCGTGGCTTCGAACAGGTGCATGTGCGGGTTCGATTCCAGCGGCATGCTGGTCGGTACGCCGTTTTCGAATCCGCCGGTGGCGCGTTTGGTGTGCTTCAAAACGGCCTGGAGGAGCGTGTGGGCCTGCCGTTCGCGTTCGGCGCGCCACTCGCCGAGCGTCGCGCCGAGATTGAACGCGAGCAGGCCGAACGCCTGGTCGTAGGTCACCGCGCGATCGTCGGCGACCGAGCCGTCGGCGTTGATCAACGTGCGAAACAGCCCGTCGGGACGCTGGAATTTGGCGAACCAAAAATCGAGGCCGTGCTTCACGAGCGTCGCAGCATCACCCTTCCAGCCCAGTGATGGGCCCATTGCGAAGCAATAGGCCTGCCGCGGCGTGACGCGGCAACGGCGCGGCTCCGCGAGCGGCCGGCCGTCCTGGCCGAGGCGTTCGAAAAAGCCGCCCGTCGGATCCACGCCGCGGGTCGACCAGAGTGGATAGGCGGCGTCGAGCAGCCAGCCGCACAGCTGGCTGTGTTGAGCGTGAATACGCGCCTTGTCGTCCATGACTCCTCAGCTCCGATCAGTGACCCGCGGTGGCCGTAGCCGTGCCGTGCACGTACTTTTTCGCGCCGCCGGAGGCGATCGCGAAGACGACAATGATCGCGTATGCCACCGCCGGGAGGAAGTACGCCACGTGCAGTCCCGACGCGTCGGCGATCATGCCGTAGATGTACGGCAGGATCGCGCCGCCGACAATCGCCAGGCACAGCAGGCCGGAGGTCGCCGCCGGCGCCGCGCTCGAGCGTTCCAGCGTCAGCGTGAAGATCACGGGGAACATGATCGAGTTGAACAGCCCGATCGACAGCGCCAGGTACGCGGCGGTTTCGCCGTGCATCTGGGAGACTGCGAGGCACAATACCGTGGCGCCCACGGCGAACACCGCGAGCAGCTTCCACGCATTCTTGACCACGGCGAGCAGCACCGTACCGATCAACCGGCCGACCATCGCGCCACCCCAGTAGAAACTCACCAGCTTGCCGGCCTGCTCCAACGTGCCGCCTAGCATGTCGGGCTCGTGCAGGAAGTTGGTCATGGCGCTGCCGATGGACACCTCGGCGCCCACGTACAGGAAGATTGCGGCGGCGCCGAACAGCGCCCAGCGCGACCGCAGCGCGGTCATGATCGAAGGCTGCTGGCCTTCATCGACCGGCTTGGCGACATCGAGATGCCGGCGGAACGCCCAGATGAAGATCGCCAGCAGCACGATGGCAACGGCGATGACCAGGAACGCCAGGTCGATGTTGCGCAGCGACTCGGCGCGTTGCTCGGCCGTGACGGCCACGCCTTCCTTCACCGCGAAGATGCCACCCGCAAGCAGCAGTCCCGACACCAGGTACGGCGCGAGGAACGTGCCGAGCGAATTGAACGTCTGCGAGAACGTGAGGCGGAAGTGCGAGCGTTCGGGCGGCCCAAGCGCCGCGGCCAGCGGATTCGCCACCACCTGCAGGATGGTGATGCCGCTCGCGATGACGAACAGCGCGACCAGCACCATAGAGAAGGTGTCGAAGTAGGTCGCCGTCGGAATGATGAGACAACCGGCGACCATGACGCCGAGAGCGAAGATGATGGACTTGCTGTTCCCGAGGCGGGCGATGAGAGCGGCGGCGGGCAGAGACACGACGAAGTACGCCATGAAGAACGCGAATTGCGCGAGCATCGCTTCGGCGTAGTTGAGCTTGAAGATGGCCTTGAGCGCGGCGATCAGCGGGTCGATCGAGACGGTAATGAACCCCCACATGAAGAACAGGGTAGTTACCGTCGCAAAACCCGCGCGCATGCCTTTGTAGTTAGAGTTCATCAGGTCCCTCGGAAAGGTTTCGGAGTTGGAAGGAAATCTTACAGCGCCGCGACCTTCATGAGCGCGGTGCGTGACGGAAGCAGGCGGTGACTGAACGGCAGGATCGCGGCGCCGACCGCCGGCGCGTCGTCGGACAACGCGGCGCGCGCTACCGGCGCGATAGCCGGCACGGTCGCGGTATACGCTTCGAGCCGTTGATTGAGCCGGGTCGCGATCTGATCGACGATGCCGGCGGGCAGGCGCCCGCCGATGAGCACCGCTTCGGGGTTCATCAGGCAATTGATCGCGAGCACGGTGTCGAGCAGCGTGTCGACCGCGATTTCGATCCACGCGCCAATGATGGCCTGGCCCTTCTCGTCGAGACTGGTCAATTCGTGCGGCGCGGACACGCGTATTCCCTGCGCGGCGAGCCGGCTGTACAGCGCCGAGAGGGACACGATGTTCTGGATCTGCCGTTCATGGCCGGAAGCGTCGCGCCCGCGCAGCATGCCGAGCTCACCGCTGCGCCCGCTCGCGCCGCGAAAATGGTTGCCGTCGATCACGAGGCTGCCGCCGAGTGCCGCGGTGATCAGCACGTAGAAGAACGTCTGGTACTTCTTGCCGAGTCCGAACTGCATCTCGCCCATGGTCGCGGCGGCCGCGTCGTTTTCGACGAACACCGGAACGCGCAGGACTTCGCCGAGCAGCGCGGGCACGTCGGTGCTGCTCCACACTCCGTAGTTGGCCGGCTGCTGTGGCAAGGCGGCCCGCGCCATGTCATCCGGCAGCGCCACGCCGACGCCGACCAGTCGGTCGCTTTCGATGCCGACCTTCGTGAGTAGTTTGCCCACGCCCATGCGGAAGAACTGTTCCACGTCCTTCGGCAGCGCGAAATTCTGTTCGCGCGATTCCCGCGCGCGCACGCGGCCTTCGAAATCGAGCACCAGCATGGTGATGTGGTCGCGGTCGACGTTGAGGCCGATGGAGAACCAGCTGTCCGGATTGATGACGAGCTTGGTAGCCGGCTGGCCGCGACCGCCGCGGCGGCGTCCCGCGTCCTGGATCAGTCTCTCGACGAGCAGCCGCTTGGTGATGTTCGCAATCGCCGGCGCGGTGAGCCCGGTGATCTTCGCGAGTTCGGCGCGCGTGATCGGACCGCTGACGCGGATCGCGTGCAGGGTGACGCGCTGATTGTGGTCGCCGGCGCGTTCGAGGTTGGTCCCCGACAGGCGCATATGTTTGTCGGAGGAGCGTGCGCTCATCGGGAGGCCGCGGTGACGGCAGGTGTCTCGAGCGCCGCCGCCCGGATATCAGCGTCGGCCGCCAGTGCCAGCGCACCGAGGGGACCTGCCATCGTGCCGAGTCCCGGCGGAACGATGAACTGCGCGAGCCCCTGTTCGAGTTCGGGCGCTTCGACATAGCGATTGAGGCTGCGCTTCAATTCCTGCTGGATGCGCCCGAACAGGTGCGCCTGCGCGCCCATGACGCCGCCGCCGAGAAAGATGCGCGATGGTGCCGTGGTCAGCACCATGGTGTGCAGCAGCTGGCCCAGTCCGTGCACCACGTATTCCCAGGCCGGATGATCGGCCGGCAGTTGCGAGGCCGGCATGCCGGCGCGCGCTTCGATCGCAGGTCCCGACGCGAGCCCTTCGATGCAGTCGCCGTGAAACGGGCAGACGCCGGCGAATTTGTCGCCATCCTTGCGCGCCACACGGATGTGTCCGAGCTCGGTATGGTTCATGCCTAACACCGAGCGGCCGTTCACGATGGAACCCACGCCGATGCCGGTGCCTACCGTCACGTACGCGAAGTTCAGCAGACCCCTGGCACCGCCCCAGCGCCCTTCGGCGAGCGCCGCGCCATTGACGTCGGTATCGAAGCCCACGGGCGCTGCGAAGCGCCGCGCGAGCCGCTGCGCGACATCGGTGTTGCGCCAGCCGGGCTTGGTCGTCGACGTTATGTAACCGTACGTAACCGAGCCCGGACGCAGGTCGACCGGGCCGAAGGAGGCGATGCCGACGGCGCGCGGCAGGCCGTATTGACCACGCCAGCGATCGAGCACCGCTTCGATCTGCCGCATCGTCTCCTCGCGCTCGCCGGTCGGCAGGCGCTCGAGGGCGCGCACGTCGTCGGGCCCGGTGCCGAGAATGCACACACACTTGGTGCCGCCCAACTCGACGCCGGCGAGTAGTTTGGTTGCGGGTGACAAGGGATCAGCCAGGAACTGGCGCCGCGGCGGCAGATCGGCGCGCGCCGGCCAGACGCGCGTTCGCCGTGGCGAAGAAACTGTCGTGCGTGGGCGCCGCCGCGACGTCCGCCGAGACTTTCTGGCTGATGGCGAGCATCAGGCGCTTGACCTGTTCGAAGTCGACGGTATCCACCAGCGGATCGTAATCGCGCGGCGTAATACCCATGCCTTCGAAGACCCAGAACCAGTCGAGATCGGTGAACAGTTCCGGACGTGTCTGGATGATGCGTCCCGTGGCCCGGTACATCGCGATGCGCTGCGCGAGCGTGTCGGGCAGCGCCATCGCAGCGCATTGTTGCCAGAACGGCGAATCGTCGCGCCGCGGCAGGCAGTAGTGCAGGATGATGAAGTCACGGGTGCGCTCGAGTTCGTCGCCGATGGCGGCGTTGTAGCTCGCAATATTGGCGGGGTCAAACTGCTTGTCGGGAAAGTGATCGAGCAGATTGAACACTGCATTGGTGAGCAGATGCAGATCGGTACCGGCGAGCGGCTCGAGAACTCCGGCAGCCGGGCCGAGCGCCACGACGTTCCGGTCCCAGAACTTCTGGCGGCGACCGGCACAAAACTCGAGGCGGCGCGGTTCGGCGAAGAAGTCGATACCGGTCGCAGCGCGCAGCTCGATCAACGCCGCCTCGTCGCTTTGGTGCGCGCTCGAATACACGTGCCCGACGCTCAAGTTCTGCTGCAACGGCGCGCGCCACTGCCAGCCGGCGGTGCGCGCGTCGATCCGGAAGTACGGCGTGCGCGCGTCTTCGAGCGGCGCCGGGGCGGCCAGGATCCGATCGCAGGGCAACCACTGCTGCCAGCTTTCGAAGCCACAACCCAGGATCTCGCCGATGAGCGTCGCGCGCGGTCCGCTGCAGTCGATGAAGAGGTCGGCGCGCAGCTTGCCGCCGTCTTCGAACTGCAGCTCGTCGAGGTTGCCGTTCTCGTCGCGCGTGGCGCTAACTACCTTGCGCTCGAGCCGGATCGTGCCCGAGCGCTCCGCGATGGTGCGAAGGTAACGCGTTGCCAGACCCGCATCGACGTTGAGCGCGTAGCGCATGTGTTGCGCCACCCCCAGCGAGTTGGTCGGAAAAATGAAGCGATTCACCGCGGCCATCGCGATTTCCTGGCTGAAATAATCGAGCCGGGGAGCCAGGCCCTGTGCCTTGGCCTTGTGCCAGAAGTGATAGAACGGCCGGCGTTCGATGAGCGCGCCGAGCGCGCCGAAGGGATGCCAGAACGAGGTTGCAGGTCCTGCCCAATCGTACAGGCGCTGTCCCAGACTGTAGGTGGACTGCGTCTTGTCGATGAAGTCGTTCTGATCGATGCCGAGATAACGCAGCGATTCGAGGAACTGCGGCAGCGTCGCCTCGGCCTGTCCCGCGGGCGGCGGCTCCGGCGTCTCGATCACGTGGATAGAGCACTGCCCGCCTAGCTTGCGTCCCAGAATGGCGGCCGCGATCCAGCCAGCTATGCCGCCACCGACGACGGCGATCCGCCTGATTCTTCGATCCGGTTCCATTACTACCTTCGAACCCCCTGCCCGATGCGGCGGCGAGGCTAGCCGCGCAACCTGAAACCTGTCAATGAAACGCGCGTAAGCGCTCGAATTTCTGCCGCAGAGAGCATAGGCTGTCGGCGCTCAAAAACAGGAGTTTTTCGATGTCCCCTTCCATGTCCCATGTCCGCAAATGTGGCGCGGCGCTGCTGCTCGTGCCTTTCCTGTTGATCCTCGGTTGCAAAGACGCTGGCAAGGACAAGCCGGCCACGCCCGCAAAAGCGGAAGATCCCGCCGCCGTTCATCCCGAAATCTGGCCCTCGCCCAAGTGGCCGCTGGATAAAGACGCTGCAATCGAAGAAAAGATTGCCGCGCTGCTGAAGAAGATGACGGTGGAAGAGAAGGTGGGCCAGGTGGTCCAGGGCGATATCGCCAGCATCACCCCCGCGGACATGAAGAAGTATCACCTTGGTTCGGTGTTGAACGGCGGCGGATCCGCGCCGGGCAACGACGAACTCGCGCCGCCGAAGAAGTGGCTCGCGCTCGCGGATGAGTTCTACGCCGCATCGATCGATACGAGCGACGGGGGCGTCGGCATCCCGATGATCTGGGGCACCGATGCCATGCACGGCCACAGCAACATCGTCGGCTCGGTGCTGTTCCCGCACAACGTCGGCCTCGGCGCCACGCGCAACCCGAAGTTGTTAGGCGAGATCGCGCGCGTCACCGCCGAACAGGTGCGCACCACCGGGTTCGAATGGACCTTCGCGCCGACCGTCACCGTGCCGCAGGACGATCGCTGGGGCCGCGCCTATGAAGGCTATTCGGAAGATCCGGGCGTGGTCGCCTCATACGCCGGCGTCTTCGTGAAGGGCTTGCAGCGCGAGCCGGGCAGTCCAGACTTGCTCAACGGCCACCACGTGATCTCGTCGACTAAACACTTCCTCGCCGACGGCGGCACGGAAAACGGCCGCGACCAGGGTGACGCGAAGATTCCGGAAACCACGCTGCGCGACATCCACAACGCGGGTTACGTGCCGGCCATCGAAGCCGGCGTGCAGACCGTCATGATCT
>DATHJZ010000013.1:0-22802 GCA_035286365.1 Steroidobacteraceae bacterium
GGTCAAGCGCATCCGGGGCGGAGCCGAGGCGGTGCGTCCGCGGCATCAGCCGCATCTGGTCGGCATGCCGTTCGCGATGAGCCAGGACGTGAGTGTGCCCCAGAAGCGCGCGATCGCGCGCGCCGCCGCCGAACTCATCGCGCCCGGTGAAAGCATCATCATCAACGGTGGCACCACGACCTATGCGCTGGTGGAATTCCTCGAAAATTCCGACCTCGACATCCTCACCAACTCGTTTCCAATCGCCGCCAAGCTCTTCGCGACCAGCCGCAACCGCATCACGTTGCCGGGCGGGACGATTTTCCGCGAGCAGAACATCATTCTCAGTCCCTTCGAGAACGACACCATCGAAAGCTTCTGGGGCAACAAGCTTTTCGTCGGGTGCTACGGACTGAATCGCTTCGGCATGATGGAAGCCGATCCGCTCGTCGTGCAGGCGCAGACCAAACTATTGAAGCGCAGCGAGCACGTGATCGTGATGGCCGACAGTTCCAAGTTGCGGCGCAAGTCGGCGATGATCGTCGCGGGCCTCGATCGCATCAACATCATCGTCACCGACGATGGCGCCAAGCCCGAGGAACTCGAGGAATTCCAGAGCGCGGGCATCAAGGTCATCGTCGCGAAGGTCACTGAAGAAGACGAGCTGAAGAAACTCGCCTGAGCGCGGGGGTCGTGGGGGAAGCAGCGTGAGAAAGTTTCTGATCGCGGGCGTATGCGCTTTGTTCGCCGCCGGGCTGGCCGGCTGCGGCAAGAGCGAACCGGCCAAGCCCGCGCGTACGCGCGTGGGCGTCGTGGCGAAGTCGCTCGGCAATGGATTCTTCGATGCGGTCCACAAGGGCGCTGACGAAGCCGCAAAGGAACTCGACGCGGACGTGATATTCACCGGTCCCACGACACCGACCGCCGAGGGTCAGATCGAAGTGCTGAACGCATTGATCGCGCAACGCGTCGATGCGATTGCCGTCTCGGCCAACGATCCGGACGCGCTGGTGCCAACGCTCAAAAAGGCGCTGGCGCGCGGCATCAAGGTGATCTCGTACGATTCAGCCGTCGCGCCGGCGGGCCGCGTCGTGCACCTGGCGCCGTCGTCGGATCAATTGATTGGCGAAACGGTGGTGGCGTTGACCGCCGAGCTCGCGCCTTCCGGCAAGGGCAAGTTCTCGGTGGTTTCGGCCACGCCGACCTCCACCAATCAGAATTCCTGGCTCGAACGGATGCGCGCTGCGCTGCCGCAGCATCCCGGTCTCGAAATGGTCAGTGTGGTCTATGGCGACGATGTCTCCGACAAGTCGTACCGCGAAACCGTGGCGCTGCTTAAGCAGCATCCGGATCTGGCGGTGGTAGTCAGCATCAGCTCCGTGGGCATTGTTGCGGCCGCGCGCGCCGTCGAAGACCAGGGTCTCGCGGGCAAGGTCAAGGTCACGGGTCTGGGCCTGCCATCGGAACTGGCGGGTTACGTGCAAAAGGACGTGGTGCCGAAGTTCGCGATCTGGAACCCCATCGACTTGGGGTATGCGAGCACGCAGATTGCGGTGCGCCTGGCGCGCGGCGCCGACGCCAAACTACCCGTGCCCACCGGCCGCATGGGCAGCGTGAGCTTCGGCGCCGACGGTGTGGGCGCCATGAGCAAGCCCTTCGTCTACGACGCCAGCAACGTGGTGGAATTCGCGCAGGTTTTCTAGCCGCTCTCGGCCACCCAAGTGCAAGCGCCACACCTGACGCTGACCGGCATCCGCAAATCCTTCGGCGGAGCGCGCGCGCTCGAATGCGCCGGTCTCGAGCTGCATCGCGGTGCGGTCACCGCGCTCATCGGCGAAAACGGCGCCGGCAAATCCACTCTCGTGAAGATCCTGTCGGGCGTGCACCAGCCCGATGAGGGCGAGATCCTGCTCGACGGCAAGCCGGTGCGGATCGCCGATCCAGTCCATGCACGGCGCCTCGGGATCGCCGTGGTCCACCAGGAGTGCCTGGTGTTCGACAATCTCAGCGTCGCGGAGAACCTGTTCGTCAATGCGCAACCCGCGACGCGCGGCTTCGTGCGCGCGCGCGAAATGCGCGAGCGCGCGAGCGTCGTATTGCGCGATCTCGATGCAGACTTCGACGCCGGTACGCCGGCCGGAGCCTTGAGCATCGCGCAGAAACACGTGGTACAGATCGCGCGCGCGCTGGTCGACCAGACGCGCGTGCTCATTCTCGATGAACCGACCGCATCGCTGTCCAGGCGCGAGTGCACCGAGCTGTTCCGCATCGTGCGCAAGTTGCGCGCTGCCGGGTGTGCGCTGCTGTTCATCAGTCACAAGTTCGACGAGATCTTCGAGATCGCGGATCGCTATGCGGTGTTCCGGGACGGTAGTTCGGTCGGCGCCGGAGTGCTCGCCGACGTGAATCACGACGAACTGATCCGGCTCATGGTCGGGCGCCCGGTCGCGCAGCTGTTTCCGAAAGTCGCGACCACGGTCGGCAGCGAATTGCTGCGCGTGGACCACTTGAGTCGCACGGGCGAGTTCGCGGACATTTCGTTCAGCCTGCGGCGTGGAGAGATCGTCGGCATTTATGGGCTCGTGGGCGCGGGACGCACGGAGCTCGCGCAGGTGCTGTTCGGAATCAATCGTGCCGATGCGGGCACCTTTACGCTGGCCGCGGATGCTGCGGCCGCGGGAATCGCGCTGGTGCCCGAGGATCGGCAATCGCAGGGCGGCATCCTCGCGTTCTCTGTTGCCGCCAACATCGCGCTGCCGAACCTCGCCACGCTCGCGCCGCGCGGTCTCTGCAGCCATCGCGCGGAGGCCGACCTCGCGCGCCAATGGATAGACAGGCTCGAGATCAAGGCGCAGGGGCCCGCGCAGACCGTGCAGAATCTCTCCGGCGGCAACCAGCAAAAAGTGGTGATCGCCAAGTGGCTGGCGCGCAAGCCCGCGGTGCTCATCCTCGACGAGCCGACCAAGGGCATCGACGTCGGCGCGAAGGCGGCGGTGCATGCCGTCACGAGCGAGTACGTGAAGGCCGGGAACGGAGTCATCATGATTTCTTCCGATCTGCCCGAGATTCTGGGCATGTCGGATCGTGTGCTGGTGATGCGACGCGGACGCCTGCGCGGCGAGTTTTCGCGCGCGGCAGCCACCAGCGAACTGCTGCTGCGCGCGGCCAGCGAAGCATGAGCGCCACGGCGAGACGATGGTCCGAGAGCGCGCGTCGCGACCTTACGCTTGCCGCCCTGGCACTCGTGCTGTTCGGCGCCGTCACCTGCGCGTTTCCCGGTTTCGCCGCGCCGGGCAATCTCGCCGGCCTGCTGGACGATACCGCCATCCTCATCATGCTCGCGCTCGGGCAGATGCTGGTAATCCTGGTGCGCGGCATCGACCTGTCGATCGCCGCGAATCTCGCGCTGTGCGGCATGCTGGCGGCGCTGTTCAATCGTGCGCTGCCGGGGGCCGGGGTGGTGCCCGTATTGGCGTTGTCGCTGGCGAGCGGTGCAATTCTCGGCGCCTTCAATGGCCTGTTGGTATGGAAGCTCAGGCTGCCACCCATAGTAGTGACGCTCGGAACGATGTCGATTTATCGCGGCGCCATCTATCTACTGTCGAAGGGCGCGTGGGTGAACGAGAATGAAATGACGCGCGGCTTCCTCGCCTTCACGCGCGCGAGCTTTCTGGGCTTGAGCACCTTGTCATGGCTGGCGCTGGGCTTCGCGGCCGCATTCATATTCGCTTTGCGTCGTTTGCGCGTGGCGCGCGACATGTACGCTGCGGGCGGCAATCCCGAGGCCGCCGCCTACGCCGGCATCGACGCCGGCCGCATGCAGTTCATCGCCTACACGATCTGCGGCGCAATCGCGGGCCTCTGCGGCTACCTGTGGGTGGCGCGCTTCGCCGTGGCGTATACCGACATCGCGCTCGGTTTCGAACTGCAGGTGATCGCCGCGTGCCTCATCGGCGGCGTCGCCATTGCGGGCGGGAAAGGTTCTGCGATCGGAGTGCTGATCGGCTGCCTGTTTCTCGGCATCATCCGCAGTAGTTTGCCGCTGGTCGGCATCTCGGCGTTCTGGCAGATGTTCATCAATGGAGCGGTCATCCTGATCGCCGTGTTGCTGAGTGCGCGTTCACGCGTGCATCCACGCTCAATCCTCGAGACGCCGCGCCCGTGAAGACCACGTCGTTCCTACGCTGGGAGTCGATGCTGGCCGTGGTGGTGGTGCTCGAGTTCGTGTTGTTCTCGAGCGTCTCGCCGTATTTCTTCAGTGTCGACACGCTGTCCGATGCCAGCTTCAACTTCACCGAACGTGCGCTGGTCGCGCTGCCGCTGGCGCTGCTGATCATCGCCGGCGAGATCGATATCTCGGTGGCCGCAATCATCGCACTGGCGTCGGTCGCCATGGGTCTGGGCGCCGCGCAGGGCGTCGGCACGCCGGGTCTCGCGCTCATCGGCCTCGGTACCGGATTGTTGGCGGGTTCGATCAACGGCGCACTGGTCACGATCGGTCGTGTGCCGTCCATCGTCGCGACGATCGGGACGATGACTCTCTTTCGCGGTGCCGCGTACGCGGTGCTCGGCGATCGCGTGCTCAAGCAATATCCGGAGTCGTTCGCCGCATTCGGCCAGGGGTATCTCGCGGGACCGATCTCGATCGAACTCGGATTGTTCGTGATGTTCGCGCTGCTGTTCGCCGTCTTCCTGCATCACACCCGCTGGGGCCGGGCCATCTACGCCATCGGCGCGAATCCGGTTGCGAGCCGGTTCGCCGGTGTTGCGGTGAATCGGTATCGCTTCGCATTGTTCGCGCTGACGGGACTATTCAGCGGGCTCGCCGCGGTGCTGCTCACGTCGCGGCTCGGCTCGACCCGGCCGTCGATCGCGCAGGGCTGGGAGCTCGAGATCATAAGTATCGTCATTCTCGGGGGAGTTTCGGTGTGGGGCGGAAAGGGCAGCATCCTGGGCGTGGTGCTCGCGGCGCTGGTGTTCGGTCTCGTGACTTTCGGCCTGGGGCTCATGAATATTCCCGGCATCGTCATGTCGATCTTCATCGGCCTGCTGTTGATTCTCGTGGTCGCCGTTCCCGCGTTGCTGGGTCGCCGATGAGCAAGCCGCCGTTGATCGCGGTCTTCGATGTCGGCAAGACCAATGCCAAGCTGACGCTCGTCGATCCGGCGCTCGGCCAGGAAATCTGGAGCGTGCGCCGCGCCAACGAGATCGTGGAGAGCCCTGCCGGGCCGCAACTCGACGTCGTCGCGATCGAAACGTGGTTGTTAGAGGCGCTGCGCAGCGCCCCGGAACGCGAGCGCGTTGCGGTGATCGTGCCGATCGCCCATGGCGCCGCGGCGGTGCTGATCGACCACGCGGGTGAGGTGATTGCGGCGCCCGATTACGAAGACGCGCGTTTCGATGAAGTCGCCGACGATTACTGCGCGCTGCGCGACTCCTATTCGCTGACCTTCTCGCCGCACCTGCCGCAGGGGCTCAATCTCGGCCGCCAGCTGTACTTCCTGCAACAGCGCCGCGCCGGCGAGTTCCGGCGCGTCGCGCACATATTGATGTACCCGCAGTATTGGTCGTGGCGGCTGTCGGGTGTCATGGCCACCGAGGTCACCTCCCTCGGAACCCATACCGATCTGTGGCGGCCACACGAGCAGGTCTATTCAGCGCTGGCGCGCAAGCAGGGCTGGGCGCGGCTCATGCCATCGATGCGTTCCGCGCCGGAGCGCCTCGGCGCAATTCGTGCCAGCCTCGCTGCGGCTACCGGACTACGCGGGACCTGCGAAGTGGCCTGCGGCATTCACGATTCGAATGCTTCGTACCTGCGGTTTCTCCTGGATCGCGAGCGCGAGGCGTTCACCGTGGTGTCGAGCGGGACGTGGACCATCGTGATGGCGAACCGCGGCGATCTGCGCCGCCTGCGCGAAGAACGCGACATGCTGGCCAACGTCAACGCCTTCGGCGCGCCGGTGGCTACGGCGCGCTACATGGGCGGACGAGAGTACGAGGCGGTCGCGCCGGGCGCCGGGCAACCGGACGTCGCGGCATTGCAAGTTGTCCTGCAACGCGGTGCGATCGCGCTGCCATCCTTTGCGAGCGCCGGACCGTACGCCGGCAGAAAGGGCCGGCTGGAGAACGCTGCAGGGCTCGACGGCGCGCAGCACGCCGCGCTCGCCACGGTGTACTCGGCGTTGATGACCGCCCAGCTGATCGAATCGCTGGGCGCGGGCGGCGAGATCTTCGTCGACGGGCCGCTCGCGCGTAACGCGCTCTTCGCAGGGTTGCTGGCCGCGTGCGTGCCGGTCGGCACCGTTCGCAGCTACGCCGAAGGAGGTGGCACGCGGGTCGCCGCCCACCTCGCGGGACTGCCGGCGGCCGCGGTCGGCGCGCTGCAGACTGTCGCGCCGCTGCGTATTCCAGGCCTGCCCGAATACCAGACGAACTGGCGCCACCGCCTCGAACAGCGGACATGATCGCAACCCCGCGACTGCAGTTCGTTGCCGTCGAGCAGCGGCACAAGCGCGCGCTGGCTGCCGGTGCTGCCACACTCGGAGAGTTGTTAGGCGTGCAGATTCCACGCGGCTGGCCGCGGTTTCCCGAGGCGTTCACGCCTTCGCCGGATGCTCCCGAGTTGCCGCCGTCGCAGTGGTGCGGCTACTTCTTCCTCGACGCGGGGGTGGCTGCTCTGGTCGGAAATGGCGGCTTTCATGCACCGCCGAACGATGCCGGTGAGACCGAATTTGGCTACGAGATCGCGCCGGAATTCCAGAATCGCGGCTATGCCACCGAAGCCGTGCGCGGTCTCGCTGAGTTTGCATTCGCGGACACGCGCGTACGCCGCGTGGTCGCGCACACCCTGGCGCACAAGAACGCTTCCAACGCGGTGTTGATCAAGGCCGGATTTCAGTTCGTGGAAGAGCTGCCGAACGACGAGGTGGGCAAGGTGTGGCGCTGGGACCGCGCGAGAAGTCCGGACTAAGCACCGGCCTTCGCCACCTCGACCATGTAGGTGTGTACGTCGCCATGCATGTTGGATCGGAAAATGATCCATTTCGCATCGCGCGTGAAGATGATGTTCGGTTCGAGTCGATAGTCGTGCGTCTTCATGTCCACCAGCCTCTCGGATTGGAGCGTGCCGGGGTGGATGAGGTGTTCGGCGTCCGGTGCCGAGATGCCGGCCACGTCCGGGATCGCGTGCGGCCGGAACACGTATAACCACTTGCCGTCCTTTGCATGCGCGACCATCTCCTCGTCGCCACCATCGCCGGCGAAGAATTTGCCATCGGGCGAAATCGCGTAGTGCACGGACCACTGATCGCGGTCGACGTGATACCAGCGGCGATTGCTGCCATCGGGTTCCGCGGCGGCCAACCAGAAGTCCTCGCCGCGCGGCGTCTGCAGGTCGTACCAGATCGTCTTGCCATCCACGTCGAAAAACTCGTGGCCGGCGATTTCCATGTTCATCGTGCGCCGGTGTACGAGTTTGGGTTCCTCGCCCAGCCGCATCGACCAGATGCGATCGACTCGATGCCATGGGCCTTCGTGGCAGAACATCAGCGCAGCGGAATCTGTGGGCGAGAATTGCAGGTGATTGAGCCAATCGGTGGAGCGGTGAATGATCTGCTGCTCGCCGGTGGCCGTATTCACGGTGAACATGGCCATCGGAATGTGCGCCTGCTCACGTTGCAACAGCCGCACTTCCTTGGCCTCGGCGAAGGACAGCGGCCTGCCGTCCTTTCCGGTCGCCGCATAGTTGGCATCGAAGCGTGGATCGCGCGGGCCCTGCTCGAGCTGGTACGCGCGCTCCGCGTACACGCCGAGTAACAAAGTTTCGTCGGCATTGATCGAACCGATGAAGCCGCGCTCGATCTGCGCGATGCGTTTCGGCTTTCCGCCGGTGACCGGAATCGAATAGATCGTCGTCGCTGTCTGCTGCTCGGAGTTGCCAGCGCCCTCGCTGCGAGAGAAGTAGACCAGGCCCGACTTGCGGCCGACGAACAGCGCCTTTGCCTTGCCCGGCACGATCACCTTGTTCCTGCGCGTCACGATCTCGATCGTGCCGATACCCGCCGTGCGCTCGACGATGACGAAACGCCCATCGGGCGTGATGCTGTTCTGGTGGAAATACAACGAGCGTGTGCCGGGTTCTGTCGACAGACGGATGACTCGATGGCCCGTGGCGGGATCGACCCAGTCGCTGGGAATTTCCGCGGCAGCGGCAGCTACCGCGAAGCCGGACAGCAGCGTCAACGCGAGAGATCGCGAGAGGAGCGTGAGTCGCATGATCGATTCCCCCGTGTTATCGCTCGCGGTGCCAGATGACATTCCGATCAGGCGCTCGCCGGAGCATGATCGAATATGCACAAAGTTGATCGTCCGTGCAAAGATACGTCTGAGGGAGGATGCATGCACAAATCGGGATGCCTGGCGGCGCTCACGGCACTGCTGCTCAGTACATCGCTGGAAGCGGCCGATGCGTTCGCGGTGACCATCGAGGTCGACGCGTCCCGCGGCGGAGCTGCGCTCACGCCAATCTGGCGTTTCTTCGGCGCCGACGAGCCTAACTACGCCACCATGAAGGACGGGCGGCAGTTGTTGGGCGAGCTCGGTGCGCTGAAGCAGGACGACATCTACTTCCGCGCCCACAACCTGCTGTCGTCGGGCGACGGCACGCCCGCGCTCAAGTGGGGCAGCAGCAACGCGTACAGCGAAGATGCCGCCGGCAATCCGGTGTATGACTGGCGCATCGTCGACGGTATCTTCGACGCCTATCTATCGAACGGCGTGCGCCCGTACGTGCAGCTGGGGTTCATGCCCCAATCTCTGAGCACGGCGCCGGCCTCAATGCCTTACAAACACTCCTGGCGCCCCGGCTTCGACTACAACCTCATCAGTGGCGGCTGGGGTTATCCGCCGCGCGACTATCAACGCTGGTCCGACCTGTGCTTTGAACTGACGAAGCATCTCGTGGCGCGTTACGGCGAGGCCGAGGTGCGGCGCTGGTGGTTCGAGACCTGGAACGAACCCAACGGACCGGCGTACTGGAAATCGACGGCGCAGGAATTCTACAAGCTGCACGACTTCGCGGTCGCGGGAGTGCGACGTGCGTTGCCGGCTGCGCGCGTCGGCGGACCGCACACCGCGGGCCATGGTGGCGCGTACATGGAAGGGTTTCTCGATCACATCACGAAAGAAAAGAACTACGCGACGGGTGAGCTGGGTACGCCCACGGATTTCCTCGCGTTCCACGCCAAAGGCGCGCCCAACTTCGTCGACGGGCACGTGCGAATGGGCATCAAGGCGCAGCTCGACACCATCGATACCGGGTTCAGGATGATCGCCGCGCGCCCCGCACTTGCGGGCAAGCCCATCATCATTGGCGAGTCCGATCCGGAGGGCTGCGCGGCCTGCCAGGGACCGCGCTTCGGCTATCGCAATGGCACGATGTATTCGAGCTACACGGCGGCGAGCTTTGCGCGCAAACACGAACTCGCGGCGCGGCATCATGTCGATCTGCAAGGTGCCGTGACCTGGGCGTTCGAGTTCGAGGACCAGCCGTATTTCGCGGGCTTCCGCCAGCTCGCGAGCAACGGGCTCGACATGCCCGTCCTCAACGTGTTTCGCATGTTCGCGCATCTGCAAGGCAAGCAACTGCCCGCAAAGAGCTCGCAGCAGGTGTCGCTCGACGACATCCTCGCAAACGGAGTGGGTGGCAATCCCGACGTGGGTGTGATGGCCAGCCGCAACGACGAATCGCTCGCGATCATGGTCTGGCATTACCACGACGACGATGTGGCCGGCCCGGGTGCCGCGGTCAGCCTTACGATCGCCGGTGCGCGCCGCGCGGGAACAGCGGTCACGCACTATCGAATCGACGAGCGCCACAGCAATTCCTATACGGCGTGGCAGCGTCTCGGTTCGCCGATCGCGCCCGACAAGGCGACTTACGACACGTTGCGCGCCGCGGGGCAGCTCGGCCGGCTCGAAGACGGTGCGACGCAGGTGCAGAAATCCGGGGATTCGCTGCGGATTTCGTTCGTATTGCCGCGCCAGGGCGTTTCGTTGCTGCTGATACCGCTGACGCAGCGGTAGCTAGGCCACCGATGCGGCGCGCCAACTGAGAATGCCTCGCATCAGCAGCGCGGTTCTCTCCAGATGCGGTCTATTCGTATTGGCATTCGCATGTCTGAAATCCGCGCGCGAGTGGCCTACCATGCACGCCGACTGCAACGATTTCTGCCAGGAGACAAAGTCATGACTGATTCACCCATGGACGCAAAACTCACCAAGAGAGTGCTCGAGAGCCTCAACCGCATTCTCGAGCTCGAGCTTTCAGGCGTCGTGCGCTACATGCACTACAGCTTCATGATCTTCGGCCACAACCGCATCCCGATCGTTGCATGGCTACGCGAGCAGGGTAATGAATCCAACGCGCACGCGGTGCTGGCGGGCGAACACATCACCACCTTCGGCGGCCACCCGTCGCTCAAGATCGGCTCGCTGCTCGAGACGTCCAAGCACGATGTGAACGAGATTCTCAAAGAGGCGTATCAGCACGAGAAAGAGGGCCTCGATGAATACCACGTACTGCTGGAACTGGTGGCCGGCAAAGAGATCATGCTCGAGGAATACGCGCGCGACCAGATCGCGGCGGAAACCATGCATCTGGCGGACATCCGCAAGATGATGAGGAAGCCCGGGTCTATCTAGCCGGCGGACTCGCTCGCCGCACCACGTTCGAGAAAGCGCAGCGACCACTCGAGCGGGGTCTCGGCATCATGAATGTAGACGCGCCGCCACGACGGCGGCGCGATCTCCCGCCAGCAACGCAAGGTCGAACCGCCGATCAGCACGGCAGGGCCAGGCGGAAGCGTGAAGCCGTTGGCCGTGGAAAAATTCTCGATTGCCGACGGACTCCAGAATGCGAAACCCAGCGGGGCGGTCGCGCTGCGCAACGCCGCGAGTTCCTGCGCGAGGTTCGGCGGCGCCACCGTGGCGTACACCGCCTGGGTGCGCACGCGCAGCCGCAGCCCAAGTGTTGCGACCGCGGCGAGATGTTCGGGCTGACGCAATGCCGCGTCGCTCGTCGGATAAAAAACCTCGGCGCCGTCGGGCACGGCGCCCGACTCACTGACGACACGCGCCAACTCCTGTACTCCGCCCTGCGCTGCGATGGAAACCTTGATGCCGCGCGCTGCGAGCGTCGCGGCAGTCGCCGGCGCGATCGCGGCGACGAGCGTGCCCTCCGGCACTTCGACGCGTGCCGCGGCGGCGCGGCTCGTGACGAACAGGAGGGCGGGACCGGCCGCGCCTATCTGCCGCAGATCCGGCCAGTCGCGCCACTGGTGTTCGATGCAGCAGACGGCGAGCGCGTTGAATGATTGCCGCCGCAGCTGGATGACGAGGCTGTCGGCGTGCGGCTGCGATTTGGTGACGATCCAGGTGAACGGCAATGTCGACTCCGTCATGGAACTCCGTCATGGATGTTAGTCGCGAGCCGCGCACGCTGCCTGCACCGTGACACAGCTGTGACAGACAGGCACGCGCCCGCACGTACGCTTACGTTTGATTTCACTGGAGTTTACCGTCCGATGCATGCGCGTGAGCGTTTCCTGGCGGCGTTGCGAGGTGAGGCGCTCGACCGGCCTCCCGTTTGGCTCATGCGACAGGCCGGCCGTTACCTGCCGGGCTATCGCGCATTACGCGCTGCGCACAGCTTCTGGG
This sequence comes from Steroidobacteraceae bacterium, assembly GCA_035286365.1. Taxonomy (GTDB): domain Bacteria; phylum Pseudomonadota; class Gammaproteobacteria; order Steroidobacterales; family Steroidobacteraceae; genus CADEED01. The sequence goes on from DATHJZ010000013.1 coordinate 11,695, forward strand.
ACGTATGCCAGAACCCCGAACTGTCGACGCGCGCCGCGCTCGAGCCGCTCGATCGATACGCCCTCGATGCGGCAATCGTATTCTCGGACATCCTGGTCGTACCCCTCGCAATGGGTCTGGGCGTCAGTTTCGGTTCCGGCGATGGGCCGCGGATCGCGAAGCCTTTGCGCAGCGCGGCCGACTACGACGCCTGGCAGCTCGACGGGGTACTGGATCGCATCTCCTATCTGCCGCGCGCGGTCGCGCACCTGAAAGACACGCTCAAGGGACGCTACGGCATCCTGGGTTTCGCCGGCGCGCCGTTCACCTTGTTCGCCTACTGCGTGGAAGGTGGCGGCAGCGAAGATTTCCGCGAAGCGCGCACCTTGATGCATCGGGATCCGGCGCTGGCGAAACGCGCACTCAACACGATTGCCGATATCGTGGCGGACCTGCTGCTCGCGCAAGTAGCTGCCGGCGCGGATGCCGTGCAACTGTTCGACTCCTGGGGCGGCCTGCTCGCGCCAGATGAGTACCGCACCTTCGCGCTGCCCGCCCTGCAACGTATTACCGCAAAGTTGAACGCACGCAAGGTGCCCACGCTGCTGTTCGTGCGCGGTGGCCATCACCTGTTGCCGCTGCTGGGCGAGAGCGGCGTCACCGGGTTTTCGCTCGACTGGCGCACCGAGTGGCAGGTCGCGCGCGACCTGTACCCGGACCACCTGCTGCAGGGAAACATCGACCCCGTATTGTTGTTAGGCAGCGCCGATGTCATCCGGCAGCGCACCACGGCGTTGCTGGAAACGATGCAGCGCACCACCGGTGGCAGGAACTGCATCCTGAACCTGGGGCACGGCATCCTGCCGGGCACTCCACCGGAAACTGTCGCCGCGCTGGTCGATACCGCGGCGGAATTCGCCTGAGGCGTCATGATTCCGCTCGCGCTGGTCGGCATGAGTTATCGCGAAGCGCCTTCCGCCGTGCGCGCTGCGCTCGCGGTCCTCGATTCCGAGTCCGCCGGTCCTGCCAAGCAATTGCTCGACGCCGGCGAAATCACGGGCATTGTGCGCATCGAGAGCTGCGCGCGCGTGGAGTGGTTGTTAGCCTCGGCACGACCGTCCTGGGCCGCCGAGCTGTTCGGCGCGGCGCTGATCGGCGCCGCCGAGAATCCCGATCATCTGCGTCCGCGTTCGCGCCACGGCGCTGCCGCCGTCGGCGGGCTGCTGCGCGTCGCGGCCGGACTCGATTCAGTGGCGCAGGGCGAGCATTCGATCGGCAACCAGGTATTGCGCTCGTTCGAGCGCGCGCACGAAGCGGGCACGGTGTGCCGCAGCCTGCACGTGGCCTGGCGCGGCGTCGGTGAAATGCTCAATCGCGCACGGCGCATCCTGCCGCAGGGCCGTACCGGCGGCGTGCATACGCTGGTGATGCAGCGCGTGACCGATGTGCCCCGCGACGCGCCGATCGCGGTATTCGGCTTCGGCGAGATCGGCCGCGCGACGCTGCGCGCGCTGGCGGATGCCGGCTTCACCGCCGTCGAGAGTTTCAATCGCGCCAGCATGCGCGCCTTCGAGGGCGCAGTGCTGCGCGCGCATACCGTCATCGTCGCGTCCGGCGCGCCGCATGCCTGGCTCACACTGCCGGCCGGCGCGGGCCGCGCGGTCTTCGACCTCGGCAGTCCGCTGCAACTGGTGGCGGCGCCGGGCTGGCAGGTAACGGCGCTCGATGAACTGCTGGACGGCAATGGCGCGGTGCTGCCAGAAGATCAGTATGCCGCGCTCGATGCCGAGTGCACCGGCAGCGCCGAAAAGGTGTGCCAGACATTGCTGCAGCCGCCGCCCGGCGACACACTGGCCGCAATGACCGCCATGCGTTCGGAATTCATGCAGCACAAACTACCCCGCCTGCTCGAAGGTCTGCCGCCGCAGCGCGCCCGCAAGCTCACGTCCGAAATGAACGCGGTGCTGCACGAATTCATCTGCGCGGCGCGGCGGGAGACTCCATGAGCGTGAAACAGATCGGCTCCCGCGGCAGCGACCTGGCGCTGTGGCAATCGCGCACGGTGTTGGCGGAGTTGCAGAAGGCCGCGTCGGTTCCGGCCTGGCATTCGGATATCACGGTCATCGCCACGCGCGGCGATCTCGACCAGTCGCCGCTGCTGGTCGGAAAGATGGAAAAGGGCTTCTTCACGCGCGAGCTCGAACTCGCGTTGCTCGACCGGCGCATCGACCTCGTGGTGCATTCGTTGAAGGACCTGCCCACGGCGATGCCGGAAGGGTTGCTGAACCGCACGATCCTGCCGCGTGCGAGCGCCGCCGACTGGCTGCTGGTGCGCCACGAATTCTTCGCGCCGCGTGAGGATGGACTGCTGCCGCTCGCGGAGCACGCGCGCGTCGGGGCGTCGTCGCTGCGGCGCGGCGCCTTGTTAGGCCGGTTCGCGCCGCAAGCCATACCGGTGCCGCTGCGCGGCAATGTGCCCACCCGGCTGCGCCGGCTCGCCGAGGGCGTCAACGTCGATGCCATCGTGCTGGCGGCGGCAGGATTGACGCGACTCGAACTCGATCTGTCGCCATTCGCGGTGGTCGAGCTGCCGCCCGAATGGTGGATTCCCGCCCCCGGCCAGGGCGCGCTGGCCGCGCAATGCCGCGCGGGCGACTCCGAAATCGAAGCGCAGGTCGGCATGCTCGCCGATCCGGGCTGCGTCGAAGCCACGCGCTGGGAGCGCGACTTCCTGCGCGTCATCGAAGGCGGTTGCTCCACTCCCTTCGGCTGCTATGTGGCCGGCACCCGCGCCCACCTGGGACTCGCCACGGACCGCGGCTGGGCCGCGCGCAGCATCGATCTTCCGCAAGACTTGCCTCTTACTCAGACCGGGGAATCCCAACGTGACTCATTCATCCGCGGAGCCGTCGCGGGCTGCAAGCCCATCGACCTCTCAGAATCTGCCACTCGCGCGTTCGGCCGAGCTATACGCGCGCGCTGAAGCGCTGATCCCGGCCGGCGTATCGAGCCCGGTGCGCGCCTTCCGCAAGGTCGGCGGCACCCCGGTGTTCTTCCGCGAGGCGAAGGGCGCGCACGTCTTCGACGAGGACGGCAACCGCTATCTCGATTTGTGCATGGCCTGGGGTCCGTTGATCCTGGGGCACGCGCACCCGCGCGTGGTCGAAGCCGTGCAACGCGCCGCGGCGGATGGGCTGGCCTTCGGCACGGCGCATCGCAGCGAGGGCGAGCTGGCCGAACTCGTACTGGCCGCCTATCCCTATGCGAAGCAAGTGCGTTTCGTGGTCAGTGGCACCGAAGCGGTGGCAACGGCGGTGCGTATCGCACGCGCGTCGAATGGCCGCCGACGGATTCTCAAATTCGATGGCTGTTATCACGGCCACGTCGATTCGCTGATGGTGAAAGCCGGCAGCGGCGTCATCACGCAGGGCCTGGCCGACAGTGCCGGAGTGCCCGCGCAGCTCGCGGCCGACACGCTGGTAATCCCGCTCGGCGATATCGCGGCGCTCGAGCAGGCGTTCAGGGAACAGGGCAAGGACATCGCCGCGGCTATTATTGAGCCGCTTCCAGCCAATAACGGGTTGCTGCTCCAGTCGCGCGAATTCCTGCAGAAGTTGCGTGAGCTCACGCATGCGAATGGCACGGTGCTCATATTCGACGAAGTGATCACCGGCTTCCGCTTCGGCTACCACGGCTACGACAAATTGTTAGGCATCGAGCCGGACCTGACTACGCTCGGCAAGATCGTCGGTGGCGGACTGCCGGTGGCGGCGGTGCTGGGCAGGCACCAGCTCCTTCAGCAGCTGGCGCCGCTCGGGCCCGTCTACCAGGCCGGCACCATGGCGGGCAACCCGGTGTGCCTGGCCGCCGGCATCGCCACGCTCGCCGAACTCGCGGAAGGCGGTCCCTACCGCCACCTCGAGATGTTAGGCAAGCATCTCGACGCGGCCTTCGCCAGACATGCGTTGCAGACGCAGGCGCAGCTGCCGCGCGTGGGTCCCATCGTATGGCCGTATTTCGATGCCAAGGCCGCGTTGCCGGTGGCGGCCTCGTCCATAAGCGCAGACGCCGTCAACGAGTACCACCGCCGCTATCGCGGCTGGCTGGCGCGCGGCGTGTACCTGCCGCCATCCGCATACGAGGTGTGTTTCCTGTCCGCGGCTCACACCGCCGCGGATATCGATAAACTGCTCGACGTGCTGGCCGGCGACGACAGGAACTGATGCGCAGCGGATTCAGGCAGTGGTTTGCGGAACGCGCCGAGCTCATCGTGCTCGGCGTGACGCTGCTCGCCACCGCATCGCTGGTCGTGTGGTGGACCATCCTGCTGCGCGGCGAGATGCGCACCAACGAGATGCTGGAACGCGAGCTGCTGGTGACGCAGAGCGGGCTCACCATGCAGCAGGTGGCCGAGCGCCAGGTGTCCCTCGCCGCGCATCACGATCGGCGCAACGTCATGCTGGTAGGGGAATCCACGTTGTTAGGCCTGCTGTTGTCGGGCAGCCTGGTGTTGCTGTTTCTGCTGGCGCAACGGCGCAAGCAGCAGCGCGAAGACATGGAAAAGCTGCTGCAGTTCACCAGCCACGAGTTCAAGACTCCGGTCGCCGGAGTGAAGGGACTGCTGCAAAGTCTCGCGATCGGCAGCATCCCCGACGCCCAGCGCGCCGAATTGATCCAGCTCGGCCAGCTCGAATGCGACCGGCTCGAGCACCTGGCGGAGACGATTCTGGCTTATCAACGCGCCATGGCGCGCGATCCGCGCGCGGGCGTGCAACGCATTGACGCCGCGCGTTTCCTCGCGGAGCTGCTCGCGCACCGGGCGCGCACTGCGAGTGGCGGTGACGTGCAACTTGCCGTCATCGACGCCGTGACGGTCTTGGCCGATCGCGACGGCCTGCGCGTGATTCTCGAGAACCTGCTCGACAACGCGCAGAAGTACGGCGGCGGCAGCGTGCGTCTCGCGGCGGGCATGAGCGAGGGTCATTGGCGGCTCGACATCAGCGACCAGGGCCGCGGATTCGCGCCGGACGCCGCCGAGAAGCTGTTCGATGTTCACAACCGCGGCAGCGGCGAGGGCATCACGCACGGTGCGGGCCTGGGGCTTGCGATTGCGCGTCAGCTCGCGCGCCGCATGGGAGGCGACATTTCCGCGCACAGCGCGGGGCCGGGCCTGGGCGCGGTATTTACCGTCACCCTGGCATTGGCGCCGCAATCGACATTGCCGCTTGGGCACGAAGGCGCGGCGCATGGTTGAACGCATCGCTATTGTTGAAGATGAACGTCTGGTCCGCGAACTCGTGGCCGTAAACCTCCGCCACGCGGGCTATGAAATCGTCGCTGCCGAGAATTTCGACCAGGGCAAACAGGTTCTGGCCAGGCAGGATTTCCAGCTCGCGATCCTCGATGTCATGTTGCCGGGCGGCGATGGTTTCGCACTGACACGCTGGGCTCGCGACCTGGGCGTCATCGCGCCCATACTGATGCTGACCGCGCGCAGCGATACCACCTCCAAGGTGCGCGGGCTGGATGCCGGCGCCGACGACTATCTACCCAAACCCTTCGACGTGAGCGAACTGCTGGCGCGCGTGCGCGCGCTGTTGCGCCGTGCGAGCGGCCGACCGGCGACTGCGCCGCCGCGCCTGGCGTTCGCCGCGTACTGGGTGCGTTTCGACACCGGCCAGGCGCTCACCAACGAGGGCGAGGTATCGCTGTCGGACAAGGAACTGCGCCTGATGGAGGTGTTCTCGGCGAACGAGAATCGTGCGTTGACGCGCACGGACCTGCTCGAGGAAGTCTGGGGAATGGACCAGTTCCCCACCGATCGCACCGTCGACAATTTCATCCTGCGGCTGCGCAAGTTGTTCGAGCCGAATCCGGAAAATCCGGTGCACATCGTGACGTTGCGCGGCCGCGGGTACTTGTTCAGGAGCGCGCCTTGAGGCGCGACGTTCCGGGCGGCCGCGTGAGCGCGCCGCATCCCGTTGCCGCGGGCGGTATTGGCAGCGCCGAGATCGAAACCGCGCGCGAATACTTTCTAGGACTGCATACGCGCCTGACCGAAGCGTGGGCATCGCTCGATCCCGGCAGCCTGCAGCGGCGCGACGAATGGCAACGTCCCGCCGGCGATGCGCTGAGCGGCACCGGGCGGTTGTCCCTGATCGAGAACGGCGCGGCTTTCGATCGCGCCGGCGTGGCTTTCAGCGACGTTACCGGCGCCAAACTACCCGCCGCGGCGAGCGAGCGGCACACCGAACTGGCCGGCCAGCCGTTCCGCGCGCTGGGCACGAGTTGCGTCGTACATCCCGTGAATCCGTATGCGCCCACGTCGCATGCCAACGTCCGGCTGTTCACCGCGCGCGGCGGCGAGGTGTGGTGGTTTGGCGGCGGCTTCGACCTGACGCCCGTCTATCCCTTCGACGCGGACGCGCGCGCCTGGCACGAAGCCGCGCGCGCCGCCTGCGCTCCCGCGGGTGCGCGCGCCTACCCGCTGCTCAAGGAAGCCTGCGACAGATACTTCTACCTGCCGCATCGTGGCGAGACGCGCGGCATCGGCGGCGTATTCGCCGACGATCTGAATCACACCACGCCCGAAATCGGCGGCGGTTTCGAGCATTGCTTCGCGTTGATCCGCCGCATCGGTGACAGCTATCTGGACACGTACACGCGCATCGTGCGCGCCCGCACCGACACCGCTTTCGGTGCGCGCGAGCAGGATTTTCAGCGCGTGCGCCGGGGGCGTTATGTGGAGTTCAACCTGGCATTCGACCGCGGCACGCGCTTCGGCCTGCAATCCCAGGCGCGCACCGAGTCGCTGCTCATGTCGATGCCGCCGCGCGCCGAATGGCGTTACGACTACCGTCCCGCGCCGGGAACGCCCGAGGCGCGGCTGGCCGAATATCTCAAGCCGCGCGACTGGCTGGAAGTGTCGTGAAGACCGGCGTGTTGCTGGTGAATTCCGGCACGCCCGCCACGCTCGCGATTCGCGACGTGCGCGCGTTCCTGGCCGGTTTGTTAGGTGACCCGCGCGTGGTCGAGCTGCCGCGGCTGCTGTGGTGGCCGATCCTGCACGGCATCGTCCTGCGCGTCCGGCCGCGTGCCAGCGCGAAGAAATACGCCGCGATCTGGACGCCGCAGGGGTCGCCGCTCGCCATCGAGAGTGAGGCGCTGCGTCGCGGGCTCGAAGAATCCCTGCGCGAGCGCGGTATTCCGGTGGCGCTGGCGATGCTCTACACGGGAGGCGCCACGGTGCCTCAAGCCATAGAGTCGCTGCGCGCCGCGGGCGTCGCGGAAATCATCGCTCTGCCGATGTTTCCGCAGTACTGCGGCGCATCCACCGGTGCGGTGTTCGACCAGGTGAGCGCCGCGTTGCATGCGCTGCGCCACGTTCCTGCGCTGCGATTCGTATCCGGGTACCACGAGCAGGCCGGCTATATCGACGCACTCGCCGCGAGTGTGCAGGACCATCGGCGTGAGGCGGGGGTCACGCGCCACCTGCTGATCTCGTTCCACGGTGTGCCGGAGTTCTTCGTGACGCGCGGCGATCCGTATCGCGACCAATGCCAGCGCACCGCGACCCTGCTGGCGCAGAAGTTAGGCCTCGCCGCGGATGCCTGGAGCGTCTCGTTTCAATCCCGGTTCGGGCGAGCGCGCTGGCTGCAACCGTACACCAGCGAGGTGCTGGCGGAAATGCCGAAGCGCGGCATCGGCAGCGTGAGCGTCATCTGCCCGGGGTTTGCCGCGGACTGCCTCGAGACTCTCGAGGAAATCGGCATGGAGAATCGCGACGTGTTCCTCGCGGCCGGGGGCGAGAAGTACCACTACATTCCCGCGCTGAATGCGCGGCCCGATCACATCGCCGCGTTGCGCGCCGTGGTGCTGCGCGAATCGGCCGCGGGGCAGGGTGTGGACGAGGAAAAATCCGCATGCTTTGGCTGAAGGCATTCCATGTCGTGAGCGTGATCAGCTGGTTCGCCGCACTGCTGTACCTGCCGCGGCTGTTCGTCTATCACGCACAGATTCAGGGCGCGACCATCGACGACCCGGCGGGCAACGCGCGCTTCAAAGTCATGGAACGCAAGCTGTTCAAGCTCATGACGCTGGCGGCGGCCATGGCCATCGGTTTCGGAGTCGCGATGCTCGCGCTCGTGCCAGCCTATCTACTCATGCATTGGCTCCAGCTCAAGCTCGCCCTGGTGCTGCTGCTGATTGGGTACCACGGCGCCTGCTTCGCGCTGGTCCAGCAGTTCGCGGCGGACCGCAATTCGCATTCGGAACGCTGGTACCGCCTGTTCAACGAGCTGCCCGCGCTGCTGCTCATCGGCATCGTGATCCTCGTGATCGTAAAACCCTTCTGACATAACCGCCCCGGCGGAGCGCCTCAACCCCTTGATCCGGCAGGCGCTTGCAATGCGTCCGGCCTGCTTCTATGCTTGGCCGCGAATGCGAATCGTTCTTATTCATGGCCTCGTATGCCCCCGACACATATAAAGGAGTCGCTTCCGGCGCCGCATCTGTCCCCCAATCCGGCGGCCGCGCGCCCGGCCAGTGAGCGCGTGGTCTCCACCAAGGAATTGCTCGGCGGCGCCCATCGCATCTGGATTGAACACGCCGCCGAGCGTTACCTGCTGCAGGTGACGCGCAGTGGCAAGCTCATTCTCACGAAGTAGGGCTGGCAAGCACTAACTACCGTTCCCACGTCCGGTCAGCCACCCAGGCGCTCCGCGCTCCCCCCGGAGCGGCGTGTCCAGGCAGCCAGCTCTTCGCGCAACGCGCGGCACAAGAGATTGGCATGAAAATTCCCGCAGTTTTCCAACACGCATCCGTTCCACTGATCAGCGCCGTCGCGCCACGCTGAATGTTCGCGCCGGTGCTCGAAGCGCCCGAGAGTGCGGCAGAGCTGGCGCCACTGCGCGAGCAGTTGCGGGCCATTGTGCGTCAGCACGTGCAGGCGTTGCGCTTCGACCCTGACAACGCCGCTATCTGGCACAACCTGGGCAATACACTCGCACTCCTCGGGGATTGTGCCGGCGCGCTGACGGCGCTGCGCAATGCACTGCTGCTCGACGGCGCGCGCACCGATACGCAGCCGCGGCTCGCGGGTGCGGCCGTACTGATCGCGGCACCGGTGGCAACAGCCATGTACGTTGCGACGACCTGATCGGCAGTCAGTGCTGCCGACGGCGGCGCCATCCATTACGATCCGGCGCTGTGATCATTCGCCGGAGTCCGTCCATGCGTATCCCTCTGTTCACCGCCGCACTCGGTGTTGCAATTCTCACGGCGTGCGCGCGCGAGCAACCCAAGCCCGCCACAGCCCCTCCCGCGGCGGCGGCGGCCACCGATCAGAAGAACTGGCCGGGTTTCGTCGACGCCTTCATCGAATCGCGTTTCAAGGCCGATCCGTACTTTGCCGTCGATTCGGGCAGACACGAATTCGACGGCCAGATGCCCGACTGGAGTCGCGCCGCGCTCGAGGCGAATGTCGCGCAACTGCGCGAGCAGCTGGCCGGGCTCGACAAGTTCGACGTCGCAACGCTTACGCCCGAGCAACGCTTTGAACGCGAATATCTGCGGTGGGTCATCGACAAGGAGCTGTTCTGGCAGGCGAGCCTGCGAGAACCGTTCCGCAATCCCACCTGGTATCTCGGCAAACTCGACCCTTCGATGTACCTCACGCGCGAATACGCACCGTTGCCGCAACGGCTGGCGGGATTCCTCGGATACGTGCGCGCCGTACCGAAGCTCACGGCCGAGATACGCGCGAATGTGCGCACGCCCATCCCGAAGCCGTTCATCGAGCGCAGCGTGGCCGCATTTGGCGGCTACGCCGAGTTCTACCGCACCGAGATGCCGGCGTTCTTCAAACCGCTGACCGACGAGAAGTTGAAACGCGATCTCACCGAGGCTACGGCAAGCGCGGCCAGGGCGATGGACGAACTCACCCAGTGGCTCGAATCTCAACGCGCTACCGCCACGGATGACTTCGCGCTCGGCGCGGCGGAATTTTCGCAACTGCTGCGCCAGACCGAACGCGTCGACCTGCCCCTCGAGGAACTCGAACTCGTCGGTCGCAAGGATCTCGAGCGTAATCTCGCGGCGTTGAAGGAGGCCTGCGCGGCGTACGCGCCGCGGACGACGCTCGCGGCATGCGTGGACAAGATGCGGGCCGACAAACCCACCGGCGGCACGATCGACGGCGCGCGCGCGCAACTGGCCGAGCTGCGCAAGTTCGTGCTCGATCGCAAGATCGTCACGATCCCTGACCAGGAGCAGGCGCTGGTCGCCGAGTCGCCGCCGTACAATCGCGGCAATTTCGCCTACATCAGCATTCCGGGGCCGTACGAAAATCCCGCCGTCAAGGTCACGTACTACGTCGCGCCGCCGGATGAGAAGTGGAGCCTGCCCGAGCGCAATGCCTACCTGCCAGGCAAGGCCTATCTACTGTTCGTCTCCGCGCACGAGGTGTGGCCGGGCCACTACCTGCAGTCGCAGTTCGCGAACGGCAGTTCGTCGCGCGTGGCGGCGCTGTGGTGGGACTATGCCTTCGGAGAGGGCTGGGCACACTACGCGGAAGAGATGATGTACGACGCCGGGCTCGGAGACGGCAAGCCCGAGATGCGCATCGGCATGTTGACCAACGCGCTGCTGCGCGACGTGCGTTTCATCTCCGCCATCTGCCTGCACAGCGGCTGCATGTCGCTCGCGGAATCGGAGAAGATGTTTCGCGAACAGGCATTCGCGGACGCCGGTAACGCGCGGCAGCAGGCGCTGCGCGGTACCTACGACCCCGGCTATCTCGCCTACACGCTCGGAAAATTGATGATCCGCAAGTTGCGCGCCGACTGGCTCGCGGCGAATCCGAACGCCACGCCCCAGCAGTTCCACGACCGGTTCCTGTCGTTCGGGGTGCCCCCGATTCCGATGGTGCGCGAACAGATGGTGGGCAAGGACGGCGCCGTGCTCTGACCGGGCCGGCCCTCGAAGGCCTTAAGTAAAACCGTGCCCATTTGCGCACGGTTATGAGACATCGCTTCCCATAAATCCCTAATGCCGGGCCTTAGAAGGCCGATGGCTGTACCCGAGAGGCTATTTCCGCAACCGATTGCGGGCCTCGCGACGGAAAAACGTCC
>DATHJZ010000014.1:0-2191 GCA_035286365.1 Steroidobacteraceae bacterium
TCGAACCCGCGACCCCCGGCGTGACAGGCCGGTATTCTAACCAACTGAACTACCGCTCCAATTTTGGTGGGTGCTGAGGGTTTCGAACCCCCGACCCTCGCCTTGTAAGGGCGATGCTCTACCGCTGAGCTAAGCACCCGACTTGCCGCCCGCGAAAGGCCGCGCAGTCTAGCGGATCGTCTGTGGGTACGGAAGATACCGCGAGCGGTTCCTCAAGGGCACAAACAACGGCCACAAAAAAGGCCCCCGTGCATCGCGCGGGGGCCTTGTGTGCCGTTTCGGGCGTTTAGTGTGCCTGAACTGTCTTGGTCGAACGGCGCCCTGCGCGCCGCGCACGTTTTTCGCCGGCCGGCGCCGGAACGGGCGTCGCGAGTCGCGGCACGGGCCGGCTCGCCAATGCCACTTCGAACACCTCGTCGATCCACTTGACCGGGCGGATGTCGAGCTTGCCCTTGATGTTGTCCGGGATCTCCACGAGGTCCTTCTCGTTGTCGACCGGAATCATCACGGTGGTGATGCCGCCGCGATGCGCCGCGAGCAGTTTTTCCTTGAGTCCGCCGATGGGCAGCACTTCACCGCGCAGCGTGATCTCGCCCGTCATCGCGACATCCGAACGCACCGGAATCTTGGTGAGCGCCGAGACCAGCGCCGTGCACATTCCGATACCTGCGGACGGGCCGTCTTTCGGCGTCGCGCCTTCGGGCATGTGCAGATGCACGTCGTGCTTCTGGTAGAAGTCCGGATCGATGCCGAGCACGTTGGCGCGGCTGCGCACCACCGTCATCGCGGCCTGAATGGACTCCTGCATCACCTCACCGAGCTGACCGGTGTGCTGCAACTTGCCCTTGCCCGGAACAACCGCGGCTTCGATCGTCAGTAATTCGCCGCCGACCTCGGTCCAGGCCAGGCCCGTGACCTGACCGATGCGGTTTTCCTCTTCGGCCTTGCCGTAGCGGAAGCGACGCACCCCTAAGAATTTGTCGAGATTCTTCGCCGCGACCGAAACCTGTTTGTCGGAAGCCTTCTCTGGTTTCTCCGACTTCTCCGCCTTTTTTGCGGACAGCAACAGTTGTTTGACGGCCTTGCGGCAGATGCGCGCGAGCTCGCGTTCGAGATTGCGCACGCCCGCTTCGCGCGTGTAGTAGCGAATGATGTCGAGGATCACTTCGTCCGTGACCTTCAACTCCTCGACCTTCAACCCGTTCTGCTTCACCTGTTTTGGCAGCAGGTACTTCTTCGCGATGTTGAGTTTTTCGTCTTCGGTGTAACCCGGCAGGCGAATGACCTCCATGCGATCGAGCAGTGGCGCCGGAATGTTCAGGCTGTTCGCGGTACAGACGAACATCACCTGCGACAGGTCGAGATCGACCTCGAGGTAATGGTCGGCAAAGGTTGAGTTCTGCTCCGGATCGAGCACTTCGAGCAGCGCCGAGGACGGATCGCCGCGGAAGTCCATCGACATCTTGTCGACCTCGTCGAGCAGGAACAGCGGATTGTGCACGGCGGTCTTCGCCATGTTCTGCACGATCTTGCCGGGCATGGAGCCGATGTAGGTGCGGCGATGGCCGCGGATCTCGGCCTCGTCACGCACGCCACCCAGCGACATGCGCACGAACTTGCGGTTCGTGGCGCGCGCAATGCTCTGGCCGAGCGAGGTCTTGCCGACTCCGGGCGGCCCGACCAGGCAAAGGATCGGTCCCTTTATCTTGTCGACGCGCTGCTGGACGGCCAGGTATTCGACGATGCGTTCCTTGACCTTCTCCAGCCCAAAGTGATCTTCCTCGAGCACCTTTTCGGCTTTCGCGATGTCCTTGAGAATCTTGGTGCGTTTCTTCCACGGAACCTTCACCAGCCAGTCGATGTAGTTGCGCACGACGGTGGCTTCGGCCGACATCGGCGACATCATCTTGAGCTTGTTGAGCTCGGCGTTGGCCTTGTCGAGCGCCTCTTTCGGCATGCCCGCTTTCTTGATCCGATTCTCGAGATCGGACAGCTCGTTGCCGCCCTCTTCCATCTCGCCGAGTTCCTTCTGAATGGCCTTCATCTGCTCATTCAGGTAGTACTCGCGCTGGCTCTTTTCCATCTGCGCCTTGACGCGGCCGCGGATGCGCTTCTCGATCTGCAGCACGTCCATCTCGCCTTCGATGGCGACCAGCACGTGCTCGAGGCGCTTGCGCACGTCGAGGATTTC
>DATHJZ010000015.1:0-8802 GCA_035286365.1 Steroidobacteraceae bacterium
CGCGTAGTCCACGCCCTGTCCCTTGATGCGGTGACACATGAGGCAGGCTCCCGCGGCGACCGCGCCGCGCTTCGCATCGCCGCGGAGCTTCGCGATATCGGCCACGGCCGGTAGCGCGGATTTCTCCGGCGGCGCCGCCACTATCACTTCATTGATGGTCACGGCGTCCGCGTCGTAGAGCCCGCGGCGCTTGAGTTCAGCGTCGACACCCTGCCCCGCCCAGCGCGAGTCCTTGTAGTTGATCAGCCACCACAATGCGGGGTTCTGTTTGATGTCGTTGCCGCCGTGCTGCGCCACATCGAGGAGCGCGCTCGCGGCGTCACCTGCCGGAATGAATCCCAACGCGGTCGTCGCCTTGGCGCGCTCGGAAGCAGGCAGCTCAGCGGCGGCAGCGCGCGCCGCGAACGCGGGCACGGCCGCACGCGGCGTCAGACGCCACACGAGATCGGAATACGACGCGGGCCACTTCGTGGCATCACGCTCGGGTTGTGAGGCGGCCAACGCGGCATAAAGTGCCTCTTCCTTGGCCGAAGCGCCGATGCCCCAGGCCTCGAGATAGCTGCGGTCTTTGCCGTCGTAGCCCGCGGCCAGCGCGAGCAGGATGTCGCGCGAGGTTTCGATCGGCACATCGCGCAGAGACAGCGCAACTTCACGCCGCACGGCAGGAGAAGGATCGCGCGCGAGGCGCGCGGCATGCCGCAGAGCTTGGTTCACAGGCCGCAGCGCGCGATACGCGACGACGCGCGTCATCGGATCCTTATCATCGAGCAACCCTTCGACGCGCACGACGCCTGCGGGCCCGAGACGCGTGAGCAGCCAGACGGCGCGTGCGCGAATGAACGAATTTTCATCGCCCAGCAACTTCTCAACGTCCGGCATGACGGCCGCGCCGCGTGCGGCGAGCGCCGTAAAGCCCGCGGCACGTACGTTGACCGCCGCACTCCTGATCGCCGCGATCTGTCCGTCCGTCGTCGAAAGGTCGAATGATGGAACGACGGATTTGAATCCCTTCGGTGCGATGCGGTAGATAGCACCCGAAGTGGTATCGTCCTTGTCGTCGTGCCCGCCGACGCGTGGATCGAACCAGTCCGCGACGTAGATCGCGCCATCGGTGCCGACCGCCACATCCGACGGACGGAAGAACGTCTGGATCTCGCTATTGACTTTTCCGCCCTTGAAATCCGTGCCCGCGAACTGTTGCGCGGCGTTGCTGGTCAGGAAGTTGGTGCGATCGAGACGGTATCCCGCGCCTTCCGCCTTCGGGAAGTATCCGAAGATTGTGTTGCGCGCGGCTTCGGCGGACAGCAGCAGTCCGCGCCATTTCCTGCCGAGCCCGTCGCCTTCGTTGATGACGATGCCCGTAGGTGCGCCGCCGCCGTACACGTCGCCGGCGGGGATCACGCCGGGATCTTCCTGGCGCCATTCGGCGGTGGGGATCGACTGGCCGGGCCTTCGATCCGCGTTCCAGTAGCGCTGTCCATCGCGCGAGAAGAACCCGAGGTTGCCGTACTCCATCAGGTAGGTAGTCCGGCACGCCGGCGGATCGTCGTTGTCGTTGTGGAAGATGTCGCCGAAGCTGGTGACGGTCTGCTCGTAGCTGTTGCGGAAGTTGAAACCGAGAATCTCGACGCCGGTGCCATCGGCCTGCATGCGCGCGGAAAAGCCGCCTACGTACACGTGCCCGTCATCGCTCTTCGCGCCCGCGTAGCTGGGCGGAATGAACCCGAAAACCGGCTGGGCGCCGCCATCCGGCACCGGGTTGTACGGGCTGCCGATGCGGAACGTCCTGCCGCTGCGATCGGTGAAAAACGCGCCCGCATTCCCCTGGCTGAAATACCAGCGTCCGTCGGGACCGAACGTCACCGAGTGGAGCGCGTGGTCATGATTGCGTCCGTCGAAACCGGTAAGCAGCACTTCGCGCTTGTCGATGGCGGCATTGAAGACGCGATCGCCGTCGACGTCCGTGTAGACGATGAGATCGGGCGCGTTCGAGACGATGACCTGGTTGCCGATGACTGCCATGCCAAGCGGCGCCACTAATGTCGGCTCCTGCACGAAGGTGCTGGACTTGTCGGCGCGCCCGTCGCGGTCGGTGTCTTCGAGAATCATCACGCGATCGCCCTTCGGATCGCGCTCCCGGTGGCGGCGATAATTCACGCCTTCGGTCACCCAGATACGGCCGTGTGCATCGATGTCGATGTTGGTGGGGTTCTTGAGCATCGGCGAGCGCGCCCACAGCGTGACTTCCAGCCCCTCGGGTACCGAAAAGATTTCGAGCGGGACGATACTGGGCGCCGGGACCGGCGTGAGGGGAGCGTCGGCGGCGCCCGCGGTCACGGCCGCCGACATGAGCATGAGCAGCGCCGGCTGCGCCTTTGCAGTCAGAAGTTTCATGCTGGGCTTCCTCAGAACGAATCGGCCGCGACGTACGCGTCGATGAGCGCCTGCTCGCCTTCCTTGCCGGGCTTTGAGTTGCCGTGTTCCATGCCGAACACGCCGTCGTAACCGCGCGCCGCGATGTGGCTGAAGATGTTCCGGTAGTTCATCTCGCCCGTGCCCGGTTCCTTGCGGCCAGGGTTGTCCCCTATCTGGAAGTATGCGATCTCGCTCCAGGCGAGATCGATGTGCTTGATGATGTCGCCCTCGTTCCGCTGCATGTGATACATGTCGTACAGAATCTTGCAGGCCGGGCTATCTACCGCGCGGCAGATGGTATACGCCTGGTCCGAGGTGCGCAGGAACAAATCCGGGTTGTCGGAGAGCGGTTCGAGCACCATCGTTAGGTTGTGAGGCACGAGGATCTCCGCACCCGCGCGCAACGCGTCGATCACGTGACCCGTCTGGATGCCGATCGGCAGCTTGCGTTCGAAATATCCGGGCACGACGGTGGCCCAGCGCGCGTTGACTCGCTTTCCCACCTCGACCGCCGTTCGGCAGGTCTCGAGAAACTTGTCGCGATACTCGGGCAACCCGGTTGTCAGGGACGTCTTCCAGTTGTCACCGCCGTCGATGACGAATACGCCCATGGTCATGCCGAGCCGCGCAAGCGTTTCGCCGATTCGTTGCTGCAATTCCACCGGGCGGCCCATGAGGCCGTTGTCCTCAAGCGCGGTGAAGCCCTGCGCCGCCATGAACTCGAGCTGAGCGATGGGATCCGATCCCGCGTGTTCCTTGAACATGCCGAAGTGCGCGCCATAACGCAGTTTGAACTTCCGGCGCGTTTTCACGGCGCCAGAACGGTCGGCCGCCAGTAATGGCGCCGCGCTGGCGACGAGCGCTGCGCCCACAGCGGTCGTGAGAAATTCACGGCGATCTGTCATTTTGATGCTCCCCTCGAGATGCCCGGCCGCGATCTAAATAGTGACCGCCGGTCGTTGCCGGCGATAGTAGCGCAGCCCTACGCCGCTAACGGCGCTGGTTCCGCCGTTCCTTTCGAAGGTGCCTGACGCGCGAAAAGCTCACGAGCTTCTTGGTCGGCTCGTCCCAAAGCCGGTACTTGAGTGATTTGAAACTCGAGAACAGAGTGATGGGTTTCACCTGCTGAAAGATCGGGTCTGCCTTGTGACAGCGCTCCAGGTTGTAGTTCGGGATGTTGGAGCTCAGGTGGTGAATGTGGTGGAAACCGATGTTGCCGGAGAGCCATTGCAGGATGCGCGGCAACTTGTAATACGAGCTGCCTTGCAGGGCCGCGGCCGTGTAGTCCCACTGTTCATCGCGTTCCCAGTACGCGTCTTCGAACTGGTGCTGGATGTAGAACAGCCAGATGCCCGAGGCGCCGGCTACCATCCAGGCCACCGTTTGCAATAGTAGATAGGTCCAGAATCCGTACAGCCAGCTCATGAGGATCGCGACGATCAACAACGCGACGTTCATCAGCCATACGGAGTACTGCTCCCGCGGACTGGCATCGGAAGAAGCGAACCTCTGCCGGATCAGGAATACGTACAACGGCGCGACCACGAACAGTACCAACGGATTGCGCTGAAAGCGGTAGGAAAACCGCTTCCAGCGCGTGGATTCCAGATACTCCTGCACAGTCATGGTCCAGATGTCGCCCACCCCGCGCTTGTCCAGGTGACCCGATGTGCCGTGATGGATGGCGTGCTGCCAGCGCCAGTGGTAGTACGGAGTGAACGTGAGTACGCCGCAAATGAAGCCGAAGACGGCGTTGGTCCAGTGCGACTTGAAGAACGAACCATGCCCGCAGTCGTGGAAGAAGATGAAGACGCGAACCAGCAGCGCGCCGGCCAGCACCGCGAGCGGAATCGCCAGCCACAGCGAAATCTCCTTCACGTAGTACATCGACACCCACAGCAATACGTAGGGAACGATGGTGTTGAAGAACTGCCAGAGAGCCCGGGTTGTGGAGGGCTTCTGAAATCGGACCAGCACGGACCGCAGCCGTTTACGCTCGTCGCGCTCGAGTGCGCCGTCATCAGAAATAGTGCCCGTCATCGTCAAGGATTCTAGGCCTGGGCCGAGCGACGCACCGTCCGGATTTGTCTGAATTGACCGTCGTCCTTTCCCTCATCCACCCAGACGGCATTTTTGCCGGCTGGGTGGTGTTTCAGCTCACTGATATACGCGGATGTAATCCACATACATGCGCTGCGGGAAGACGCTGCTGCCGGTCGGGTTGCCCGGCCAGTTGCCGCCGACCGCGACATTCAGGATCAGGAACATGGGATGGTCGAACACCCAGTTTCCGAAACTCTGCACCTGCGACTTGTTCACGGTATAGAACAGGTTGCCATCCATGAACCACCGCACGCTGGTCGAGTTCCACTCGATTGCATACACGTGGTAGTTGGCGCTGACAGACTCGTTCAGGTAGTTAGTGCCGGCAAACGGCGTATTGCCTGAGTAGTTCGGGCCGTGCATGGCGCCGTGGGTGATGTTCGGCTCGAAGCCGACGTGCTCCATGATGTCGAGCTCGCCACAGCCGGGCCAGCCCACCGAACCGATGTCGTTTCCCAGCGTCCAGAACGCCGGCCAGATGCCCGGGGTTTGCGGCAGCTTGAGGCGCGCCTCGATGCGTCCGTACTGGAAGGTCCGCTTGCCGGCGGTATTCATGCGCGACGAGGTGTACTCGCAGCGGCCGTACCAGCAGTTGTAGTTCGCCGGGTTATCACGGCGAGCTTCCAAAACCAGCACGTTGCTTCCGGCCTGGGGATCGAACTGGATGAACGCATTCTGGCCGTTGGTGTAGTACTCGCGCTCATTGTTGCCAAAGCCACCGCCGCCGGTCTCATGGCTCCAGGTGCCGGTGTTGATGCTGTTGAACTCATCGCTGAACACCGGCGTCGGCCCCGAGCCGCCGGATACAATTTCGATCCAGTTGAAGTTGTATCCCGCGGTTTGCGCGAACACCCCAAGGCTGTAGTTGCCCGCATTCAGCGTGACGGTGCGGCTCACCGTGGTCCAGGTTTGCCAGCCGCCGGTGGCAGGAATGGCGAAATTGCCGAGCTGGATGCTGCCGGAGTTCAAGTCCACCGAGGCAGTCGCACCGCTCACGCTGGCGACGCGCAACCGGATGGTGTAGTTGCCCGTCGTCGGCACATTGAGCCCGCTGAAAGCCAGCCATTCCCCCTGGACGATCCATCCGACGTTGCAGCCACCGCCCGTGTCGGTGGTCGTCTGGATATCCACGTTGACGTTGGCATTGTTGGTACACGCGGCGCCCGAATTACCCGCCGTGGTGTCGGACGCACTGTTGAAGCTCTCAGCCTGGTAGATGACGGCTTGCGCGCTTGCCGAGAACAGCAGGAAGGCGATGCCGCAGCCAAGTAGAAATCTGCTTGATGTCGTTTTCATAGTCCCCTCTGCGAGATTGTTAGTGATCACAGTCCAAGCCTTGACAGGAATTCCGCGGCGTTTTTCTCTCGCGCTATTACTGTGGCGTGAGTCTCCACCAATTGAAATTCCAGCCGCCGGTCTGTACCCACACCGTGAGGTTCTGCGCTCCGGCCTGCAGGAACAAGGTTGTGGTCACCGTCTGCCAGTTCTGCCATCCACCGGTCACCGGAATCGCCGTACTCACCAGATCGACACCATCACGGCCCAGGATCACCACACCGCCGTTCGGCGAGGCGACCCGGTACTGCAGCGTGTAGTTGCCGGTCTGCGGAATGGTGATCGGGTAGGTCATGAAGTCCGTGCTGTCCAGATAGGACGAATTGAAGCCGCCACCGGCATCGGTGGTCGGTTCGATGCGCGTGCCGCGATGTGACTTGAAATGTTCGGCTTCGATGTTGCTGCCGACGGTGGGTCGATAGGCCATCCAGAAGGCGATGTCCGAATGCGTCTGCAAGCCCTGCGTGGCGAACTGCCGGAACCAGCTTTCGATCTGCGCCGCGGACGCCGTACTGACGTTGATGTTGCCGAAGCCCGACGTGTTCGTGATCAGTCCCCACGGCCAGCCGGTGTTGCCATTGCCGCTCTGCGGGGTTTGCGACGCCGTCTTGTATGACCAGGCCGTCGCCGCCCAGCCATACATGTTGTAGATGTCGAAAGTCTTGCGCGTGATCTCGCCACCGTTGGCACCCAGCTCGGTCCAGGGCTGGAATTCACCGATGAGGAAAGGAGTCTGCAAGCCTGTGATCTGGCTGTTCCAGCCGCACACCTCGCCCGTGCCCTGCGGTGTGCAGTGCAGCCAGTCGCTGTGTACCAGCGTGGGATCATCGTTGTCGCGCCAGCCGAAGATGCCCGGGTAGAAGTGCATCTCGAAGGCCATGTTGGAGAGGCCATGACTCGCTGGATTGCCGAACGCACCAATGCCGGAGGTATGGCCGTGCAGGATGATGGTGTGGTTGCCGTCGACCTGGCGTACCTGCTGCGCGAGAAAATAGAGGTTGTTAGCCAGGGTCGTCGCGTCCGTGCCCCAGGGCTCATTCAACAGACCATAGGCCGCCACGGCAGGATTGTCGCGGTAGCGCAGCGCGATCTGCTGCCATAGCCAGCGCGTGCGATCCTGGTAGTAAGACGCGGGCTGGCCGTTGCCGCCATTCCAGTACCAGTTGCGGTTGGCGCAGCCGGAGTGATGCTCCCAGCCCTGGCTGCCGACGGCACCGTGCAGATCGAGAATCACATAGATGCCGCGCTGCGCTGCCTTGCTGATCGCGGAGTCCAGATATTGCCAGGCGTCCGCGCGCAGCACGTACGGTTGGTTTTCGTTCTCGATGAGATTGAACCAGAACGGCAGCCGTACCACGTTGAATCCCAACGCGGCGATGCGGTCCCAGTCGCGATCCGTCATCCAGCTGTCGCGGAATGCGTCCATCAGCCTTTCTTTCTCGTCCCAGCCGAACCGCGACGTGAGCGTGTTCTCGAGCGTGCACTGGTCTGGAATCACGCCGGCGCTGTTCGAGAGCGCAGATCCCATCATCCAGAATTCGAGCTGCAGCCAATTGCCGAGATTGACGCCGCGTAGTTCGACGCGCGCGCCGCTTTGGTTCACCCACAATGCGCCCTGCTGACGCAGCATCGACATCCCAGGCGTGCTGACCGCCGCGATATCGATCCAGTTGAGATTCATCGCACCGCTCACGTTGATGCGCAGCGTATGGGTGCCCGCGCTCACCGCGAACGTCCCCGAGCTTTGCGTCGCCCAGGTCTGCCAGCCGCCGGTGTTGCCGACGGCAGTCGAGCCGACCACCTGCGCGCCGTCGATCAGGATCGTATAACTACCGCCCCCACCCTGCGATGCCACGCGCACGTTGGCGCGATAAGTGCCGGCCGGCACATTGATCGAGTACTGCAGCCATTCACCGCTCGCAATCCAGCCGACATTGCAGCCGCCGCCGGCATCGGCGGTGGTTTCGATATCGACGTTGACGTTGGCGGAGTTGGTACAGGCAGCGGCACCGGAATTCCCGGCAGTCGTGTCATTGGCGCTGCTAAAACTCTCCGCCTGCACCACCACCGCTGCCGCATTCTGCTGGCAGAAGACGGCGGCCATGCCGAACACGCACAACCACAGCCCCTTCCCGAAAGTATTCACGGAGTTCATGAGCGAATCCTTTTGCCCGGTCGCGAGAGTTTCAGGGGCCGACGAAAGCGAAGTCGATCCAGTTGAAGTTCCAGCTGCCCGCGGTGGCGTTGAATCGCAGCGTGTGCTCACCAGCCGTGAGCTGGACGGAGCCCGAGATCGTGGTCCAGGTCTGCCAGCCGCCAGTATTGGGGATGGCCTGCGCATCGACGCTGGCTCCGTCTACGAGCATTGCGAATCCATCACTGCCGGTCTGGCTCGCTACGCGGTACTGCACGGCATAGGTGCCTGTGGTCTGCACGTTGATCGTGTATTCGAACCAGTCACCAGGATCGAGGAAGCCTACGTTGAGGCCCCCGCCCGTGTCCGAGGTGCCCTCGGTCTGCACGCCCGACATCGCGACAAAGCTCTCCGCTTCGATCTTGCCGGGAACGGCAGCGGCGACACCCGGTCGGTTCACCGGTTCGCTCAGGAAACTCTCGTCCTCGGGATCCGTTGCGGACACCACGTAGAAGTACTGCGCGCCGGGCACGGCGCTGTTGTCGGTGTAGGTAGGCGCAGTGAGTCCCGTCGCGATGCGCGCGTAGTTGCCGAGAACGCTCGCGCGATACACGTTGTAGCCCGTGAGATCGGCCTCCTGGTTTGCGGCCCAATCGAGCCGGATGGCAGAACCGACTTCCGAAAGCGTAAGCGCAGACGGTCGCGCGGGCAGCGTGAAGATCGTCGGCGGCGTGCGGCTCGTCAGCCAATGCTGGAGATCTTCATGGAGGTCGTAGTCGATCGTCCCGAACGATCGGAAGAGATTTTCGATCGAG
>DATHJZ010000016.1:0-56052 GCA_035286365.1 Steroidobacteraceae bacterium
CCGATCGCAGCGCCGGATGCAGCGTAGCGGCTCGCCGCAGGCCGGACGATGTCGCCCACTTCGCCGGCCCAGTAATCCTGCCACGGAGTCTCGATTGGGTAGACCCATGAGTTGAAGGCAACAAGTCGCGCGGGGTTGCCCGCGCGCACATAGGGAAGGAGGTCGCGCGGATTGATTTCGGGATAGGCCTCCAGCGTCTGGTACCAACCGTCGAACCAGTATCCCGCGACCCGCGTTCCATAGCGTTGTCCGAACTCCTGCAGAATTACCTTGTGGATGCGGAGGTACTCGGGACCAGTCGCGACGCGCAACTTGCCGACTGTGTGCGATGCGAAATACAACATCAACCTGACATTGCGCGCCTCGAGCGCCTTGGCGATCTCGGCCAACAGGTCGCGCTTCGTCGTCGAGCCGGGATGAAAGCGCTCCCAGGATTTTATTGGCGCGGGACAATGAGGCTGAGCGTGGTTGACCGTGAAAATGACGTACTTGGCCCCGGTGCTCGCCACCATTTCAGCAAATGCAACCACATTGAATGCATCGACTGCGCGCTGATAGGGGAGTGCCTGTCCGTGGCGCGGCGTCGATTCGCTCGTCCAGTGAAACATCACGCCGTACGCAGCGTGCGCAAGCCAATCTGTGTTCGCACGCTGCTGAGCAATCTTGCGTGCCTGGCCTGCCGTTTGAGCGGTCGCTGCTGGCTCAATCTCGATCGACCGAACCCGCAATTGCGCCTTTCCGCCAGGAATCCGCAGCTGCACCCGAAGAGATCCGCGCGGCAAGCGCGCACTCTCATTCGCGATGGTCCGGCCAAAATTCATCAGCGGGTCCTTGAAGACTTCCGTTTGCACGGCCAACGTGCCGTTCGCGACGGTGCTACCCAATGCAAGTGTGAATGCAGTTCCCGGCGTGTCCCCCGAGTACACGATCGTTGCGCGGTATTCACCCTCTCTGTCGATTGTCACCATCCACGTAGCGGTCGCTTCGCCTTCGATCGCCAGCCAGTCTTCACGCTTCCACAGGCGAGCAGCCCCCGTGGTCTGCGCCGCCGCCGCGTAGAGGCGAATGGTCCGCTCCGCGGACGGGGCGTCGGCGCCCGAAACCATGGACGTCATCAAGAAACCCGGAATGCATAGCAGGGCAGTAGAAAACTGCGCTACGACGGATCGAAGCCAACGGGTCGGCATGGCTGCAGTCACGATAAGGCCTCACAAACTACTGTCGGGACGCCCTCAGCACGTAATCCTTGCACTGCCCCGATTTGGGCCTGTGTGCATAGGTGAACATAAAGTTTATAGGTATACGCACAGGACTGCAAACCCGTCCGCAGTTCGTCATTGTCGACAGCCCACCGAGCCGCCACCAACATTTACGTAGGACATCGAGTCCCGCCGCCATGTTCACGATCCAACATTGTCGCGTACGATTCGAAGTGCCTCTACAACGACCGCGCTCCTGCGGCGCGAAGCCTTCCACTCTTGTCTGTACGCGCTGACCATCGACATCTTCCATGGCAACGCCGTGCGCTTCTATAAACTGGACGCCTGATCCCGGCTCAATACGTCCACTATCTCCATCGACGCCACGAAGCGCGCGAGCGCAGCTCGGCAGTTTTCCACTCCCAACTAGATAGACCTTCTCGTAACAATTGACCAAAGCGTTCGCAGCCGCCGGTCGAACTGGTCACCAACTTCTCCCCAGGATTGGCCTGACCGCCGATCAGGTATCGAATTACGATTCGATATCGCATTCGTCGCTGAGGAGATCCACGATGTCCGTCAATACGCTGATCGCAATGTTTGCAATTGTTGGGGCTACTTTTGTGGCCGCGACGACCGTCCGCGCGGGCGAGGAGAAGTCGACCGCGCAAATCGCAACACCCAAGACCACTCGAAGCGGGCACGTCGTGGTCAACGACGTGAATTACTACTATGCCGTCTACGGCACGGGCGAGCCGCTGCTGCTCCTTCATGGCGGCCTGGGCCAGATCGAGATGTTCGGTCCGAATCTGAACAAGCTCGCGCAGAATCGCCAGGTTATTGGAGTCGATCTGCAGGGCCACGGCCGCTCGTCGCTCGGTGCTCGCCCGATCAGCCTGGTCGACATGGGCAATGACATGGCCGGCTTGCTGAAGAAGCTCGGCTACGACAAGGTCGACGTGCTCGGCTATTCGCTGGGTGGCGGCGTCGCATTCCAACTCGCCGCCCGACATCCGAAGATGGTCCGCCGCCTCACGCTGGTTTCCACCTTGTTTTCAACAGACGGGTTCTATCCCGAGCTGCTGCCGCAGCAGGCGGCGGTCGGTGCCGCGATGGCGGAGCAACTGAAGGAAACGCCAATGTACAAATCGTACGTTGCGATTGCACCGCATCCGGAAGATTTCCCAAAACTTCTCGATGCGATGGGTGTCTACATGCGCAAGGCGTACGACTGGTCGGCGGACGTCGGGAAGTTGACCATGCCCGTGATGCTCATCTACGGTGACAGTGACATGATCCGGCCGGAGCACGTCGTGAAGTTCTACCAGTTGCTCGGCGGTGGATTGAAGGACGCGGGCTGGCAGCGCGAGCACATGACGCAGAATCGGCTGGCGATCCTTCCAAACCTCACGCATTACGAGATGGGTGTCGCTCCGCAGCTGGTTGACGCCGCTCTGCCATTTCTCAACGGACAAGGCCGCGCGAGTAGTTGGGCCGAGCAAGTGAAATAGTCGTGCACAAGGAACAGCGCATGCCACGAAAGATCATCGTCTCTCAATACATGTCACTGGACGGGGTCATCCAGGACCCGGTGGGCATGGAAGGTTCAGGGCTCGGGAACTGGACAGGTCCTTTCAAGCGCGGGCCGGAAGGCGACCAGTTCAAACACGAGGAGCTGTTTCAGAGCGAGACGCTCCTGCTCGGGCGCGTGACCTATGACGCCTTTGCAGCGGTCTGGCCAACTTTGAAGGACGAAGCCGGCTTCGCCGACCGAATCAATGCCATGCCCAAGTACGTCGTGTCCAGGAGCCTCGAAAAGGCCGAGTGGAGCAACACGACTATCTTGTCGCAAGATATGGTGTCGTCGATAAGGTCATTGAAAAATCAGACCGGCGGAAACATCCTCGTGTACGGAAGCGCTGCGCTCGTGCACTCTTTGATACCGATCGGCCTGGTCGATGAATACAACCTGATGGTGTTCCCGACGGTGCTCGGGCGCGGTACCCGTCTGTTTCCTGAAGGGGTCAAATCAGTGATGTCGCTGGTGGAGTCCAAGCAGTTCGGTGGAGGCATTGTGCTTCTTCGCTACAAGACTTAGCTTCCTCCGATCGAATGACAGTCTTCCATGTCAGCCTGATCGGACGCAGAGATATCAGCGGTGAGATCTATCGCCAGGTAAGGCAGGCCATTCTCGATGGGCGGCTCAAGAACGGCGATCGTCTGCCCGCAACCCGCGAGCTCGCGCGCAGTCTCGCAGTGTCGCGCTCGACGGTAACCGCCGCGTACGAACGGTTGCTGGGCGAACGCCTCGCGGCATCGAGGATTGGCGCCGCAACGCTCGTCAGCGCCAAGATCGACCGCTCGATCCCGACCGTGCCGCGTTCCGCTTCCGGGCGCGCGCTTCGAGCGCGCCCGGTATGGGACTCCGTCGCTACCTCGGTGGCTTCCGCGAGTTCTGCCCCGTTTGATTTTCGCAACTGCTTTCCCGACGTGGCGCTATTTCCACACGTCATCTGGTGCAGGGCAGTCGCGCGTGCACTGCGCTCGAGTTCGATGACCAGCGCTGTCTACGAACCTCCCGCCGGCACTCAACCGCTGCGCGCGGCGATCGCCGCCCACATCGGCGTGTCGCGCAACGTCAGGGCGTCGCCGGAAGACATCATGGTCACCAACGGCACGCAGCAGGCCCTCGATGTCGTAGCGCGCATTCTGCTCGAACCGGGCGACGTCGTCGCGGTCGAGGATCCCGGCTACACACCGCCCAGACACCTCTTCAAGTCTCTCGGTGTTCGCGTGGTCGGCGTGCCCGTCGACGGTGACGGCCTGGTGGTCGATCAGTTGCCGCCGAACGCCCGGGTGGTCTACGTGACGCCATCGCACCAGTTTCCCCTGGGCGTCACCATGTCATTGCCTCGTCGGCGAGCGCTTCTGGCCTGGGCGAAACGCAACAACGCGGCCATCATCGAAGACGACTACGACAGCGAGTTCCGCTTCGGTGGACGCCCGCTCGATCCGCTGCAGACCCTCGACTCCGCAGGGCATGTCATTTATGTCGGCACATTCTCGAAGACGATGCTGCCTGCGCTGCGCCTCGGTTTCCTGGTGCTTCCGCCGTCACTGAGGGTGGCCGCCGCCAAGGCGAAATTCGTCAGCGATTGGCACACCTCGACTTTGGCCCAGCCCGCACTCGCGCGCTTTATCGACGATGGCAGCTTCGCGCGCCACATTCGCAAGATGGGCAATGTATACAGCCAACGCCACGGGATCGTGACTGCCACCATCAAGCGAGATTTTGGCGCGCATCTGGAGCTCATCCCCTCTAGCTCCGGCCTGCACGTGGCGGCGTTGGTCAGAGCGGCGTCCGTTGAAGAAGTCGTCTCAATCGTGCGTCGCGCCGCAAGGCGCGGCGTTGTCGTTCGGCACCTGGCGCAATTCGCAGTGGGGGCAAAAAAGCGCGCGGGCATCATCATCGGTTATGGAGCAATTCCCACTTCGAAGATAGCCGAAGGATTGCGACGTCTGCACAGGTCCTTTGCCGACTGAGTCAACCCTCGTTCGTAATCCGCCTCAGTGGGGCCCGGAGTAGCATTGCGCCGCAGACTGCATGGCAGTCCCGTCGATGGCTGCGAACCAGGAGTGAAATGATGGGACAAGCGAAGGAGCTCAGTGGCCCCGACCTGTCGGCAGGAATCGAGGTATCCCAACTCCCGGAAAACATTCCGATCCTCGGGCATGCGCAGGGCGACGCCGTAATTCTGGTACGCAAGGGTTCGGCCATTCATGCGCTCGGAGCAACGTGCTCTCACTACTCAGGTCCGCTCGCCGAAGGCCTGGTCGTCGGCGAGACGGTGCGTTGTCCCTGGCATCACGCCTGTTTCGATCTGCGCACTGGCGAGGCGCTCGGCGGACCCGCGCTGGATCCGATCGCGTGTTACGAGGTGATCCGGCGCGCGGATCGCGTGTCGGTCGGAACAAAGCGATCCCAAACTCCATTGCCCGCGCCCCCGCCCCCGCGTTCGCCTGCGAAGATCGTCATTGCCGGCGCCGGCGCAGCCGGTGCAGCCGCCGCCGAGAAGCTGCGACGCCTGGGCTACGCGGGTTCGATCACCCTCATCGGGAACGAAGCGCCGGGACCCGTCGACCGTCCCAACCTGAGCAAGGATTTTCTCGCCGGTAACGCGCCGATGGAGTGGGTGACGCTGCGCGACGATGCGTTCTACGAGCAGCAGAAGATCGAGTTCATCAGGGATGAAGCGGTCGGGCTCGATCCTGCGGGCAAGTCGATCACGCTCAAGGGCGGGCGCAAGGTTCCTTACGACCGGCTGCTGCTCGCGACCGGCTCGGAGCCGGTGCGGCTGCCAATTGAAGGAGGCTCGCTGCCGCACGTGAAGACGCTGCGCACGCTGGCCGACGCGCAATCCATCATCGCGGCCGCCACGGTTGCCCGACACGCCGTAATCGTGGGATCCAGCTTCATCGGCCTCGAGGTCGCGGCCTCATTGCGCGCGCGCAATCTCGAGGTTGACGTAGTTAGCCGCGACCGTGTCCCGCTCGAGCACATCTTGGGAGAGCAGGTAGGCCGGTTCGTACAGCAGCTGCACGAAGAGAAGGGCGTTCGCTTTCACCTCGGCGCCAAACTGCGCGCTATTCACGCCGATGCCGTTGAACTCGAAGGGGGCCGGCTCGCGGCCGATGTCGTCGTGCTCGGTGTCGGTGTGAAGCCGCGCACCGTAATCGCCGCCAATGCGGGCCTCGACGTCGACAACGGCGTCATCGTCGATTCGCATCTGCGCGCCAGCGCACCGGATGTCTGGGCGGCGGGCGACATCGCGCGCTACCCGGAGGCGCGGCTCGGAACGAGAGTTCGAATCGAGCATTGGGCGGCAGCAGAGCGGCAGGGGCAGAGCGTCGCGGCGGATATGTTAGGACTCGGCGGGCCGTTCAACGACGTGCCGTTCTTCTGGAGCCAGCATTACGACGTCACGCTGTCGTACGTGGGTCATGCCGGCGGAGATGCGCAAACGGAGGTGCTGGGCAGTCTCGAGAAGCGCGATGCGACGGTTGTGTATCGCAGCGGTGGGAATGTGGCCGCAGTGCTCACCGTGGGGCGCGATCATCAGAGTCTCGAGATCGAAGCCGCGCTCGAGAGCAAGGATTGGGGCGCGGTCGATGCGTTGTTGCGAGAGTTCTGAAACCGGCGATTATCTCCGCGCGCCCAGCGTTTCCTGATGCGCAGCTCGAGCGGCTCCGCGATCAAAGTTTTCCTGGACTCTCCACAGCAGGAACGCCGTGATCAATGATGTCGTAATGACGACATACCCGGCCACGTCGTAGTGAAGAATCCTGCCGTCCGTTCCAAGCTTCACGATGTGCCCGGCGACGAGCGACGCGAGGCCTCCTGACAACTGCTGAATGGATGCGTTGATGGCGTTGAACGAGCCGCGCTGGGTTTGCGCCGGCACCTGCGACAGCAGCGCCTGGAATGGAATCATGCGCGAGAAGATTCCGATGAACAGGGCCACGTTGATCACGACGACGACGGGCAGCGACGTCACGCCCAGGTGCGTGTAGATCAGCACCATGATGATGGTCATCGTCGTGCCGAAGTAGAACACGCGCAACTTGCCGAACGCGTCGGTCGCCTTTCCGATCAGCGGTCCCACGAAGATGATCGCCAGGCCCGTCGCCAGGTAGATAGTCGGCAGGCTGGCGAGCGCGATGCCCAGATTGTTGACGGTGAACGCGCTGCTGAACGGCATCAGCATGAAGCCACCGGTCGCCAGGAATGTCATCGTCACGAACGCGAGCAGGTAACGCGGTTCCCTCACCGTGTTGACCAGGTGCGCGAACGGGCTGTGCTCCTGTGGCGCCTTCAGGTGATCCGCAACGGGCTTCATCTGCCAGGCGACGACCAGTCCGCCAACCACGCCCAGCGCGGTCATTGCCAGGAACGGCACGTGCCAGTTCCAGCGACTCGACAAGTAGATTCCGACCGGAATGCCGAGGACCTGGCTGGCGGCGAACGCCGTCTGGATCGTGCCCATCACGCGGCCACGCATCTGCGGCGGAAACAGGTCGGTCGCGATGGCGAGCACGACCGAGCCGATGACGCCGCCGAATAGCCCGGTGACGATGCGCGCCATCAACAGCGATTCGAAGCTCTGCGCGAGGCCGCACCACAGCGTGCCGAGGATGAATCCCAGATAGAAGAACAGCAACAGCCGCTTGCGATCGAACCGGTCGGCGAATCCCGCGGTGAGCAGGCCCGCGACGCCTGCGGCGAACGCGTACGCCGAGACGACCATTCCGAACTGGACGGGATCGATGGACAGCGCGGGCATGATGACCGCACCGAGCGGCGCCATCAGCATGAAGTCCAGGATCACGGCGAACTGCAGGAAGGCCAGCATGCCGATCACTACTTTCTGGTAGCCGGAAAACTGCGATGGCAGTGCGTTAGTCGGTGTGTTCATCAATGAATTTCTCGCTGGGGATGGGGATCAGCGTGCGCTGAGAAGTGACAGCACAGCGGTTGCGGGCCGATACTCGCCATCGATCGACCACCCGGGAGTGTGCAACGTGCTGCGCAACAAGAACACCATTCGGACACTGGCACTCGTGGCCTCCATTGCCTGCGCAACCCTGTGTTGTGCTCCGGCGGCGTGGGCCGGAAAAACCCGCAACGTGATTCTCGTGATCGCCGACGGCGTGCGCTGGCAGGAAGTCTTTACGGGAGCGGATCCAACGCTGGTCAACGAGGAACTCAAGAAAAAGTACTGGGACGACGATCCGACCGTGCGGCGCCGAAAATTGTTCCCGTTCCTGTGGGAGACGGCTGCGACCCGCGGCCAGATTTACGGCAACCAGACCATGGGCAGCGTGGCGCAGGTGACGAATACGATGTGGTTCTCATACCCGGGATACAACGAGATGGCGACCGGAGCCGCCGATCCGCGCATCGATTCGAACGAATACGGCCCGAATCCGAACGTGACCGTATTCGAGTGGCTGAATACCAGGCCGGGCTTTGCCGGCAAGGTCGAAGTCTTTGCGACCTGGGCGACCTTCGCGGACATCTTCAACGGTGCGCGCAGCCGCATTCCGATCCGATCGGGCGCGACGCTGGTCGATGCCAATGACAAGAGCTCGCGCGGCGCACTGCTGAGCGAACTCTATCGCACCACCACGCGGCTCGAAGGAGCCGATCCCTACGATTCATTCGTGCACGTCGTGGTCAGGGATCACCTGCGCACGCATCGCCCCCGCGTGCTGTTCATTGGCTATGGCGACACGGACACTTTTCAGCACATGGGTCGGTACGACGCCTTCCTCGAAACCGCGCACTCGTTCGATGGATATCTCGCGGACCTGTGGCAACAGCTGCAATCCAACCCGGCCTACAAGGATCAAACGACGCTGATCGTCTCGACCGACCATGGTCGCGGCAGCGGACCGGTCGAGTGGCGTGACCACGGCGTCGATCAAAAAGGATCCAACGGAATCTGGATCGCCGTCATCGGGCCAGATACTCCACCGCTCGGCGAGCGGCGCGACCTGGCGCCCGTCACCCAGTCGCAAATTGCTGCCACGATCGCGGCCCTGGTCGGAGAAGACTTTCGAGCTTCCCATCCAACCGCCGCGCCGCCGCTGCACGAGGTTCTTGGCGCTCGCTGACAATGTCGCGGCGACCCAACCCCCCTAACATCATCGGCGTGTCGGTCGGAAGCGTGAATCCTACTGCTACGCTCCCCGAGCGTTACACCACGTACGGGCGCGAGTACCTGATCGGGTTCAACTACCGGCTCTGATCGCGCGCGGGGAGGGCGGGCGTTACGACGATGTTGCGAAAGGCGACGCGCCCGCTCTCGCTGCCCTGCAGGTAGACAGGGCCGGGCAGCGCCTCGTGGCTGTCGAGCGCGCCGCCGGTGACGCCCGGGATTTCCTGATCTTCGATGAGCGTGACCCCGTCGAGCACGACCGTTACCCGGCGTCCGATGAGCGTGATGTCGTAGCTGCGCCAGACGCCGGCTGTGTGAGCGGGCGGTGGAGAGGGCGCCAGGAAACCGTATACACCGCCGAGGCTGCGCTCGGCCGCCTCGGGGTGCGAATCGTGCTCGACCTGCACTTCGTAACGGCCGCGCAGGTAGATTCCGCTGTTCGCACTCGCCGCCATGTTGAACTCGATGTGCAATTTGAAGTCTTCGAACGTGCCGTCGGTCACGAGCTCAGCGCCATTGCCAAGGCTGACGAGAGTGCCGTCCTCGGCGCGCCACGTGCTCGTGGGCTTGGCCTTGGGATCGCTCGGGTGCCAGCCCTGCAGGTCTCGCCCATTGAACAATGTGACGGTCTCGCCCCAGGCGGGTGGTGCGGCGCGAGCCAAGGCGGGCGCACGTACTCCGCGTAACTTCCACACCGAGCCGTCCGGTCCGCGCGTCTCGCCCACGAGCGAATCTCCTTGCAGCCTGACTTCGAAGACCATGTCATCCGTGCGACCTTCTTCTTCCTTCGGCGAGACAAAGCGTATCCGGTCGCCGAGGAACTTCGCCTGAGGGAGCAAGCGGGCGTGTCCCCAGCGTGCGACCATCCGTACTTGCAGTTTCCCCTCGGGATTCGAAATCTCGAGCCAGGTGGGGTATTCGCGCTCTGGCGAAACGAGGGTGACATCCCAACGCCCGAGATACGGCGCGACATTGCCCGCGTATACCGCCGCCGCCGAGGCGAGAAGCACCGCCGCCATCAGAAAAGAACGCCAAAGATTGGTTTTACGCACGGTGATGCACCCGCTGTTTGAAGTTCTCGAGCAGATGTTCCGACGTCCGCAGGCTGAACGCCAGGATGCTGATCGTCGTTGTCTTGTCCGTTGGGCTCGGAAATACGCTCGCGTCGCACACGTAGAGGTTGGGAACGTCGTGGGTCTGGCCGAAGCGATTGGTCACGAAGTGTTTCGGATCGTTGCCCATTCGGCAGGTGCCGGTCTCGTGCAGGCTCCAGCCCGGCATGTGGGGCTCGGCGTCCGCGCCGGTCTCATAAACAGCGCCGGCGGCGTGCAACAGCTCTTTGCAGGCGTCCTTCGAGTGCTGCCACATCGCGAGCACGTTGTCGTCCCACTTGAAGTGCAGCCGTGCCACGGGAATCCCGAATTTGTCGGTCACCTTGGGATCGAGGTCCAGGTAGTTGGTAAGTGAGGGCAGCGAAGGCGCCTGGATGGAGAAACTGATCGGCGTCGGATAGCGCTGCTTGACCTCGCGCTTGTAGCTCGTGCCAAAACCTTCGACCTGTGTCGCATACCAGGGATACTCCGTGCACCCGCCCCAGGGGTAAACCGAGTAGCCGTTGACGAATTTTTCGGCACGCGGATTCTCGAGGTTCTGCCAGCGCGGCATCCACGCGACCTGGCAGTCGCCAACGTTGTCCGGAAAGGGCGGTTGTCCGCGCAACTGCGGCAGGTGGCCGGTTGCCGATTCTCCATAGAGGTGATCGCATAAATTGCGGCCGAGCTGGCCGCTCGAGTTCGCGATGCCATCCGGCCAGTGTTTAGACTTCGAATTCAGCATGATCCGCGCACTCTCGACGCACGAGGCCGCGACGACCACCGCGCGGGCACGCACTTCGATCTCCTGTCCGGTGTTGCGATCGATGTAGGCGACGCCGCTCGCCTTTCCATTTTCGTCCACGAGGATGTTCTTCGCGAGCGCGTTCGTGCGCAGCTCGAGGTTGCCGGTCGCTTCCGCTTTCGGCAGGAAGCGCCACGGCGTCGAGAAGAACGAGCCCGTGTCGCAGCCAGTCGTGCACGCACCGCAGAAGTGGCACGCGGGACTTCCCGCGTGGTTCTGCGTCAGCTGCGCGACGCGGTCGTGCAGGTACGGGATGCCGACCTTCTGCGCGCCCTGTTGCAGGATGTGATCGAGGCAACGGAAGTTGAACGCGGGCAGGTATTCGCCGTCGGGATTGCTCGGCCGGTTCTGCACGCTGCTAGCCACGCCGATCATGCGTTCGACGCGGCTGTAGAACGGGGCGATTTCCTTGTAGTCGAGCGGCCAGTCGATGCCGGCGCCCGAGATCGAAGCTGCGCGAAAATCGATGTCGCCAAAGCGCGCCGATGAGCGTCCCCAGAAATTCGTCTTTCCGCCGACCGCGAAGCAGCGCGGCCACATCCACTGCGTGCCGGGACCCGTGGTGAAGGGAATCTCGTGTTCCCACACGCCGTCGACCCATTCATTGTCCATGTAGCCGATCGATTCCGCGCGTTTCGCCGGATCGCCGAAGCCGCGAAACTTCATGTCCCAGGGCATGCGATGGTGGCGAAAATCCTTGAGCGGATCGAGCCTGCGCCCTGCATTGAGTGCGCAGACCTTGAGGCCCGCCTCGGTGAGCGTCTTGATCGCCGTGCCGCCGCCGGCTCCGGTTCCGATGACCACGACGTCGAAAATCTGTTTCACGGGTTCACCACTTTGCGGGCGGCAGATGTTTGTGCGCCGGATCGTCGAGGTGCGGGCACGCGGGCGACTGCGAGTAATATTTCTGCGCGGGGTTGTCGAGCTCCCGGTAACCGATCTCGCTCGAATAGAAGCCCATCACGGTGAGGTCGCGGATCCGCCGGAAGAACTCCTGCCCGGTCTCCTCGCCGTCACGGTACTTTGCCTTGTAGGCGAGGGGCTCGAGTATCGAAGCCTGGTTTGCCGCGGTCAGTGCGAGAAAGGCGCGTGAGTATTCGCGCTGGGACCGGGCCTCGAGCCACAGGAGACCTGTGCGCATGGACGGCTGCTGCTCCGGATCGTGAGCGATCATGAAGTCGACGAACTCGCAGACACCGGCCTCACTCGCGCCCGCGGTTTCGTCACTCGGAATGATCAGCTCCGTGAGCCTGCTCACGACCGAGAACTCCGCCGCGGAAAAGAACTGTGGTTTGTACGCCTGCGGTTTTGGTGGCGCGTTATCGCCGTTCGGATGCGCGCTCGCGTAGGTCCAGCGTGCGAATCCCGGGAAGTGAGACGCCACCGCCGCGACACCGAGGATGCGCAGGATTTCCCTGCGCTGAAGTCCCTGTCCTGCCACGCTCGTCCCCCTCGACATGGCGCGCGGCGCGCGTCGTCTGGCGAGAGTAGCGAAGTGCGGCACGCGCCGGCAAGGTGGTGATTTCCGCAGCCCGAGAAAAGCGGGCCCATACCGGCAACTCCTCGGCCGACGCTGACGTAAACTGGCGGCGCCCGGAAGACTCGCACGGCGGTATCTCGATGGCCCGGCTCGTTCCCCACATCGTTCGCGTCGCGGTCGCGTTGTTGAGCATCGCGTGCGCACACGCGAATGCCAGCGGTGAAACGATACTGTTCGTCGGCAACAGCTTCACTTTTGGCGCCGACTCGCCGGTACAGCACTATCGGCCGCAGACGGTGATCGACCTCAATCACGACGGTGTCGGCGGAGTTCCTGCGCTGTTCAAGTCGTTCGCGCTTCAGGCGGGACTCGATTACGAGGTAAGCCTGGAAACGGTAGGGGGCGCCAACCTCGATCTGCACTACGAATCAAAACGGGCGTTGCTGGAGCGCGCCTGGGACCACGTGGTGCTGCAGGCTTACAGCACCCTGGATAGCGCTGCGCCTGGAGACGCATCCCGGCTCATCGACTATTCGGCGCGGCTCGCGTCCCTGTTTCACTCCATGAATCCGCGCGTCGAGGTGCGCCTGATTGCGACCTGGTCACGGGCCGATCAGACCTATCTGCAAACGGGACACTGGTTCGGCAAACCCATCGAAACGATGGCGCTGGACGTCCGGGCGGCCTGCGATCTCGCTGCGGGACATTCCTTATATATAGGCGCCGTCGTGCCGGTGGGACAGGCATGGAATCACGCCATCGGAAGCGGGGTTGCGGCGCGCAATCCGTATCAGGAACCCCGTCCGGGGCAGATCAATCTCTGGGCGCGCGACAGCTATCACGCCAGCACTTTTGGCTACTACCTGGAAGCGCTCGTGGTCTTCGGCAGCGTGACCGGCCGCGATCCCCGCACCCTGGGAGCCGGCGAGATTGCGGCGGCCGAACTTGGCATCGCGGCCGCGACGGCCCTTGAGCTCCAGAAGATCGCCTTCGAAACGCTCGAGAAGGAGTCCCAACGATGAATGGCCGGCGGAGCGTGCTCCCGGTACTGCTCCTGGCGACAGTAGCCACCTGCGCGCGCGCGCAATCGTTGCCGGCGGCCGCGGTGAACGTCGTGCCGCAGCCCGCGTCGCTCAGAATGCTCCAGGGCACCTTCGTGCTGAGCAGCGCGACTCGCATCCTGGCCGCAGACGAGGAGTCCCGCCGGATTGCCGGCGTCTTCAACGACTACCTGCTCGAGCAGCACGGCCTGCGTCTCGAAGTCACGGCCAAACGGCCTCACGGGGCTAACTACCTGTCGTTCAGCCGGGCAGGCGCCGGCGGTTTGCCGCCGGAGGGTTATCGCCTCGCAGTCCGGGCCGAAAGCATCCAGGTGGAAGGCACAGCGCCCGGTTTGTTCTACGGCATGCAGACCCTCGCGCAACTCCTGCCGGTGCGGCTTGGCGCGTCGATCGAACTACCCGCGCTCGACATCGAAGACTATCCCCGCTTCGGTTATCGCGGCGTGCTGCTCGACGTCGGGCGACATTACTTTTCGGTCGCATTCATCAAGAAGTTTCTCGACCTGGCCGCGCAGTACAAGATCAACCGCTTCCATTGGCACCTGACCGACGACCAGGGATGGCGAATCGAGATCAAGAGATACCCGAAGCTCACGGAAAGTGCTGCAGTCGCGGGCAGCGACGCGCCCTTCGTCGGCTTCTACACGCAGGAACAGATCAGGGACATCGTCGCGTATGCGCAAGCGCGCTTCATCACGGTGGTTCCCGAAATCGAGATGCCGGGCCACTCGGGAGCCGCGCTCGCTGCCTATCCCGAGCTCGGCTGCGCGCCCTACGATCAGGCTGTGGCGTTTTGTCCCAAGGAGGAGACCTTTGCGTTCCTCGAGAACGTGCTCACCGAAGTGATTGCGCTCTTTCCCGGTCCTTATGTGCACATCGGCAGCGACGAGGTGGAGAAGGCCGGGTGGCGGCAAAGCCCCGAGGCCCAAACAATCATCGCGCGTGAGCGATTGAAGGACGAGGACGAGCTGCAGAGCTACTTCGCCCGGCGCATGGAACGATTTCTCACCTCTCGTGGCAAACGAATGATCGGCTGGGACGAGATTCTGCAAGGTGGGCTCGCACCCAGAACGATTGTGATGTCGTGGCGCGGCGAGGCCGGCGGCGTCGAGGCCGTGCGCCAGCATCACGAAGCCATCATGACGCCGTCCGAGTACACGTATTTCGATTACAACCAGGGCGATGCGCGGCGTGAACCGTTGAACATCGGTGGCTTCATCCCGCTCGCGAAAGCCTACGCGTATGAACCGGTGCCGAAACAACTCGCGCCGACCGAAGAGAAATTCATACTCGGCGCACAAGCCCAACTGTGGACCGAGTACGTCGCGACTCCCGAACATGCCGAATACATGATGTTCCCGCGCCTGCTGGCGTTTTCCGAGGCCGTATGGTCGCCGGCGGCGGCGCGCAATTACGCTGACTTCCAGCGCCGCTTGACGTATCAGCTCGTTCGACTCGACAAGCAGGACGTGCGTTACCGGATTCCCGAGCCCGAGGGACTGGCTGATCTGTACACGACGACGCAGGAGCGCGCGGCGGTCGCGCTGCGCTCGCTCGTGCCCGGAGCACAACTCTACTTCACGCTCGATGGCAGCGAGCCGTCCGAAAACTCGACGCACTATCAGGCTCCCCTGCAGATCGCACTGCCGCTGGAACGACCGGTCTCGCTCAATCTGCTCGTGGTCACCCCGCAGGGCAGGCGCAGCGTCGTCTACGGCGCGACGTTTCTGCGTCGCGCCGCTCGAGAGGCGGTGCGCCGCGACGCACAGCCGGGACTCGCGTTCGCACTGTATGACGGCAAGTTCGAAAGTGTGCGGGACATCGAGCGTGGCGCAAAGGTGTCCACGGGAATTACCGGCTCACTCGACCTGCAGCAATTCAATCGCACCACCAACTACGCGGTGGGCTTCGACGGTTTCCTCAAAGTCGCCGCGGATGATTTCTACCACTTCGTCGTGGAGTCGGACGACGGGGCAGTGCTCGAGATCGACGATGAAGTGGTGGTCGACATTGACGGCAATCACGCGCCGCGAATGATCACCGGCCACATTCCCCTCAAGCGCGGCTTGCACAAGTTTCGCCTGCGCTACTTCCAGGCCGAAGGTGGAGCGACACTCAGTATCGGAATAACGGGGGCCGGTGGGCCGCAGCCGTTGAATGAGGCTCCCGCCTTTTTCCACTAACGCTCTGCTCACATAGATGGAATCTATCGAGTTCATCTAAACAATCGAATTTACCAATGACGCGAGCGCGCGTAACGTCGCGCCACCTTCCTTAGAGGAGATCGCGCGATGTCTGCCCAACCCAAAGAAGCGAAATGCCCCGTTCACCACGTCTCAGGTGGCGGAACCTCCAACAAGGAATGGTGGCCGAATTCCCTGCGGCTCGATCTCCTGCATCAGCATTCGGACAAGTCCAACCCGATGGGCGAAGCCTTCGACTACGTGAAGGAGTTCAAATCGCTCGACTACCAGGCACTCAAGAAAGATCTCGCGAAGCTCATGACGGACTCGCAGCCGTGGTGGCCCGCGGATTTCGGTCACTACGGACCGTTGTTCATCCGCATGGCCTGGCACAGCGCGGGCACCTACCGCACCGGCGACGGCCGCGGCGGTGGTGGTCGCGGCCAGCAACGCTTCGCGCCGCTCAACAGCTGGCCTGACAACGTGAGTCTCGACAAGGCGCGCCGCCTGCTCTGGCCGATCAAGCAGAAGTACGGTCGCCAGATTTCCTGGGCAGATCTCATGATCCTCACCGGCAACGTCGCGCTCGAAACGATGGGCTTCAAGACCTTCGGCTTTGGCGGCGGCCGCAAGGACGTGTGGGAGCCGGATCACGACGTGTACTGGGGCAAGGAAACGAAGTGGCTCGAGGACGAGCGCTACACGGGCGATCGTGAGCTCGAGAATCCGCTCGCCGCCGTGCAGATGGGTCTCATCTATGTGAACCCGGAAGGCCCGAATGGCAATCCGGATCCCAGGGCCGCGGCACGCGACATCCGTGAGACCTTCGCACGCATGGCGATGAACGACGAAGAAACCGTCGCGTTGATCGCCGGCGGTCACAGCTTCGGCAAGACGCACGGCGCGGGTCCGGCGTCGCACGTCGGTGTCAATCCGGAAGCGGGCGATCTCGAACACCAGGGTTTCGGCTGGGTGAGCGGCTTCAACACCGGGTTGGGCGTCGACACGATCACGAGCGGCCTCGAAGTCACCTGGACGAAGACGCCGACGAAGTTCAGCAATGATTTCTTCGAGCACCTGTTCGGGTTCGAGTGGGAGCTCACGAAGAGTCCCGCGGGCGCGCACCAGTGGAAGCCGAAGAACGGCGCGGGCGAAGGCACCGTGCCCGCGGCGCACGACCAGGCGAAGAGGATCGCGCCTAACATGCTGACGACCGATCTGGCGCTGCGCGTCGATCCGGCATACGAGAAAATCTCGCGGCGCTTCCTCGAGAACCCCCAGCAGTTTGCCGACGCGTTCGCGCGCGCATGGTTCAAGCTCACGCACCGTGACATGGGTCCGCGGGTGCGCTACCTCGGGCCCGAAGTGCCGCAGGAAGAGCTGATCTGGCAGGACCCGATTCCGAAGCTCGATCACAAGCTCATCGGTGACCAGGAAATCGCCGCTCTCAAGGAGGCGATCGTGGCCTCGAAGTTGTCGGTGACGCAGCTCGTGTCGACGGCGTGGGCCTCGGCGTCTACCTACCGCGGCTCCGACAAGCGCGGCGGCGCGAATGGCGCGCGCATCCGGCTCGCGCCGCAGAAGGACTGGGAAGTCAATGAGCCCGCGCGTCTCGGCAAGGTGCTCGCGCAGCTCGAGGGCATCCGGGCGGCATTCAACCAGCAGGCCAGCGGCGGCAAGCAGGTGTCGCTCGCCGATATCATCGTGCTGGCCGGCTGCGTGGGCGTCGACATGGCCGCGAAGAAGGCCGGCCTCGACCTGAAGATTCCATTCTCTCCGGGCCGCACGGACGCGTCGCAGGAGCAGACGGACGTCGAATCGTTCAATGCGCTCGAACCGGTCGCCGATGCCTTCCGCAACTGGCAGAAAGCGCGCTACGCGGTGCCGGCCGAGTCGCTGATGATCGACCGGGCGCAGTTGCTCGGGCTGTCCGCGC
Organism: Steroidobacteraceae bacterium; assembly: GCA_035286365.1. Taxonomy (GTDB): domain Bacteria; phylum Pseudomonadota; class Gammaproteobacteria; order Steroidobacterales; family Steroidobacteraceae; genus CADEED01. The sequence continues at coordinate 17,474 of DATHJZ010000016.1, forward strand.
CGCAGATGACGGTGCTGCTGGGCGGCTTGCGCGTGCTGGGCGTCAATTATGGCGATTCGCAGCACGGCGTCTTCACGAAGAAGCCAGGAACGCTCACGAACGATTTCTTCGTGAACCTGCTCGACACGAACACGCAGTGGAAGCCCACCTCCGACGCACAGGACCTCTACGAAGGCCGCGATCGCAAGACCGGCGCGCTCAAATGGACCGGCACCCGCGCGGATCTCATCTTCGGGTCGAACGCGCAGTTGCGCGCGGTCGCCGAGGTCTACGGTAGCTCGGACGCGCAGAAAAAGTTCGCAGAGGACTTCGTCAAGATCTGGGCCAAGGTCATGGACCTGGATCGCTTCGACCTGGCGTAGCCGGAACGCCACCGCGGAGCACAATCGGGCGGCGCGCTGCGCCATCCGATTTTTTTTGCATGGTGTCCAGGCGGGACAGCCTTTGCGTATTCCTGAGTTAGAGGCGACATGCTTTGACCAGGGAGACGATCATGCAGAGTCCTGCCAGGCGTTTGTGCATCTTGCTGCTCGCGCTGGGTAGCACCGCGGTCTGGGCACAGTCTGCGAGCCAACGCGTGCGAACGCCAACGACCACCGTGCGGCCGGTCCAGAACACACAGGTGGTTCCCGCCGTCACCAATCCTGCCCAGGTCGATCGCAGACTCAAGCCCTCTGACACCGTCAAAGAAGTGGTGCCCTTCCCGTCGGCGAAACCGGCGCGCGATCGAACTACTGTCGAAAACCATGGCCAGCTGAGGCTGGCGCAGGCGCCAAACCTCGCGGCGGTGTGGCAGCCCATCAACCAGCAGGTCGAAGTATTCGGAATCGACCCGAAGGGCGCACTGAAAGACGTCTGGAAACACCACAACGGGTATTGGGAAGCGTCTTTCAACCTCTCGGCTCCTGGACTTGCGCCGCCCGGCGCACCGCTGGCCGCAATCTGGCAGCCGCTGAATGAACAGCTGGAAGTGTTCACCATAGCTACCAACGGCGCGCTCACCGTCACGTGGAAAGCGCACAACGGCCGCTGGTTCCCGCCCGCGTACATCACGCCTCCCAATTTCGCGGCACCCGGCGCGCACGTCACCGCCGTGTTTCAGCCGTTGAACAACCAGCTCGAAGTTTTTGCCATCGACGCAACCGGCACCGTGAAGCTCGCGTGGAAGGCGCAGAACGGTCGTTGGCAGGGGCCGGTCGCACTGTCACCGCCGGGCATTGCGCCGCCCGGTGCGCCGATCGCCGCGGTCTGGCAGCCGCTCAACGAGCAGCTCGAAGTGTTCTGGGTCGACACCACCGGCGCATTGCGCGGCGTCTGGAAACAGCACAACGCCCACTGGGCGCCGCCGTTCAATCTCACGGCCGCGGGTTTTGCGAATCCGCGCGCGAATGTCGCGGCCATCTGGCAACCGCTCAACGAGCAGCTCGAAGTATTCGCAGTGAACGGTGCAGGCGCCATCAACGTCGTGTGGAAAGCGCACAACGGACATTGGACTGGCCCGGCCGTCATCGGCGGTCCTGCCATCGCGATTTCGGGCACGGATATCCTGGCGTTGTGGGATCAACTGGAAGAGCGGCTGGCAGTCTTCACCGTCGGCACCAAGGGCAACCTGATTTCTACGTGGAAGACGCACAACGGAGCGTGGAAACCGGGCCCCGGCGCGTATTCCTCGGTACTCACTCTTCCGGGCACTTCGGGCTCATGGCCCCTGGGAGCAGCGCTTGCCGGCGTCGTTCAGCCAATCCAGAGCAATGGCCGGCGTGAAATCTTCACGCTGGATGACAATCAGGCGGTACGCGAGGTCGTGGATGACGGCGCGCATAACGGCGCGACGCGCTACAACATCACGACCGCAAATTTTGGGCCTATCTACGGGGCCCACGCGGCGGCCTGTTCGAACGTCTTCAGGAGCTGGAGCCGTGGACAGAACGGCCTCGACGACCGGTTGCAGGAATGCATGGACTTCATGGGCATCACCGCGTACTGCGATGCAAGGGACGCAAACGTCACGGTCGGTTATCCGCCGCAGTCCGAATCCGACCGCTTCCTCCAATGCTCGTCGCGCGCGCATCCCGATGACGTGGTCGATCAGTTCGTGCACATCTGGAAGGGCATCGGGCAGGGACTCCGGGATGCGGCCATAGCGACGATCGTCTATTCCCCCCAGATCGTTCAGGGCTACGCTTGCCTCGATGGCGTCGTCTTCGCCTGCGCCTCGCTGGCGGTTGATCTGGCCGTGCGGGCAGATGTGCTTCCGCCTGAAATGAGAGATGCAGTCGACCTCGCGGTCGATGCCACGAATTGCGTCGACGGTGACGTTGTTTCGTGCGCCAAACTAGGGGCGGCCGGCGCGCGCGCGGTCGGCGTCGGCATCCCGGGTGAAGATGCGGGGCAGGTGGCCCTGCTGACTCAGCAATGCGCGAATGAAGATTACGGCGCCTGCGTGCGTCTCGGTGAGAAGGCCGCGGCTGCCGCCGGCGTGCCGGTCGAGCAGATCAACCAGGCCGCGAGAAATGCACAAGATTGCTATGCGGGCGACGTGGACGCCTGCATTGCGCTGGGTCGACAGGCCGCCAAGGCGGGCATTCCGGTCGGCGGTGTCGTCGACGGCGCCGACAACATGCGTCAATGCAGCGTTGGCAGTCTGACGGATTGCCAGCAACTCGGGCAGGCGCTCGCGGCGGTGCCGCGCTAGAAGTCAGCCCGCGTTCAGATGAGCCCGGCGCGTTTGACCGCGTGGTAGCGGTTGACGAGCTCGATCCCGAGCGTCTGCGGTTCCGAATCCACCATCAACGCATCGCGGGCGGCGAGCTTGTTGAACGCGTCGCGGCGCGATTGCTCGTATTGATGCGCACTGCCGACCTCGAGCGCGGCTTCGCCCGAATCAAGTGTCTGCGAGATGAGCTCGCCCACCACGCGTTCGCGCAAGGAAGCCAGCAGCACCAGGTGCCGCGAGCGCAGTAGTTTGAGTGCATGTGACAGCTCGCTGGCGTCTTCGTCGCGGAAGTTCGTGATCACGATCACCAGCGAGCGCTTGCGATGGCGCCGCAGCAGCGTCTGCGCCACCGACACGTAGTCCGAGTGGGTCGGCGAGGGCTGCACCGAATACAGCTCACCCATCAGGGCATTCAGTGCATGCGCACCCTTGCGCGGCGCGAAGCTGCGTTCGTCGCCGGGCGGCGTTCCAAAGGTGAGCGCGCCGACGGCGTCCCCCTGCTTGAGCGCGACGTACGAAAGCAGCATCACGGCGTTCAGCACCTGGTCGAAGTGCCCGCTGCCGATGTCGTTCTCGGTGTCGAAGGCGCGCATGCGCCGGCCGCAGTCGATCAGCAACATGACGCATTGATCGCGCTCGTCCTGGAATTCGCGCAGGATGGGCTTGTTCTGCCGCAGCGTGGCTTTCCAGTCGATGTGCCGCACCGGATCGCCGTAGCGATACTCTGCGAGTTGCTTGAAGTCCGTGCCTTCGCCGCGCCGTTGATAGGTCTTGATGCCGATTTCCTGCAGACGCCGGTCGCCGGCGAGCCAGGCGTAACGCGCCACCTGCGCGAAGTCCGGATACGAGCGGCGCGAATCGTCGCCGCCGGCGCGCTCGAGCAGATCGCAGCACCCGAACAGGGAACGGATACGCAGGTCGGCGGGCGCGAAGTCGATTTCGCCGCGCCGCGTCGGCGTCACCTCGTATGAAATATCAGTGCGCTTTCCGGCCAGCAATTGAAAGCGTGCCGGGAGTCCGGCGATCTTCAAGCTGGGATCGCAGTGATCGAACGCCTCGCAGCGCCAGTTCTGGGTGCCGGTGGTTTCGAACTCCAGGGTTACCTGCCGCTTCACACCAATCGCGAAGGCGGACGGCAGGCGCCGCACCATGCGCACTTCGGAACGCAGCCAGGCGCGGCGCGACACGATGAAATCGCCCGCGGTCGCCGCCAGCATCGAGAGCGCAAACAACGCTGTCGCCTGCGCGACGAACGGCAGCTCGATACCCGCAAACAGCGCCACGGCGCTGCCGGTCGCGCCCGCGAAGGCGAGGGCGAGGCAGCTGCGGCTCGGGATGACGCGCATGCGCATCGCTTCAGACTCTCGGTGCTGCCACGCTTTCGACCACCGCTGCGAGCAGATCGTCGGGCTTGCGGCCTTCGAGCAAGGCGTCCGGGGCAAGCGCGATTCGATGGCGCAACGCCGGCAAGGCGATGCGCTTGATGTCGTCGGGTATGACGAAGTTGCGGCCTTCGAGCAGCGCCACGGCGCGCGCGCCGCGCACCAGCGCGAGTCCGCCGCGCGAGCCCGCGCCCTGCGCAAGGCCGGCCCATTCGCGCGTGGCGCGCACCAGGCGCACCGCGTAGTCGATCACTTGCCGGTCGACGCGCTGGCGTGCAGCGATCTGCTGGAGGCTCGATACCGTGCGTTCATTGAGTACCGGGACCACATTCGACAGCGGTAGCTGGTCGCCGGCCTGATCGGTCGTCGCGCGGATCACTACGCCGACTTCGTCTTCGAGCGAGGGATAGTCGATCTCGATCTTGAACAGGAAGCGGTCGAGCTGCGCCTCGGGCAGTGGATAGGTACCCTCGGTTTCCACGGGGTTCTGTGTCGCGAGCACCATGAAGGGCCTGGGCAGCAGGTGGGTCTGACCCTCGAGTGTCACCTGGTATTCCTGCATCACTTCGAGCAGCGCGCTCTGCGTCTTGGCCGGTGCGCGATTGATTTCGTCGGCCAGCAACAGGTGCGTGAATACCGGACCGCGCACGATGCGCATCTCCATGGTCTTGGGATCGAGCACGGCGTGGCCGGTGATGTCCGAAGGCATCATGTCGGGCGTGAACTGCACGCGGCCGGTGGATAGCGTCAGCGCCTGCGACAGCGCGCGCACCAGCAGCGTCTTGCCGAGCCCCGGCACGCCTTCGATGAGAACGTGTCCCGAGGCGACCAGCGCGAGCACCACCTCTTCGACGACGCGCGACTGCCCGACGACCGCTTCGCCGATGTCGGCGCGCAGTTTGCCGAGCAGTTCGGCGGCTTTCTGGATGGTGCTGGATTCAGTTTCCATTTTTTGACCCTTTCCCCTTGGACGAGTTGCCTTTCATCATGATTCTGCGCCGCGCGGTCTCGATGATCGCGATGGCGTTGCGCAGCTCGTGCGAGCTGCGCGTGCCCGAATAGTTCAGCGCAGGTGCCAGCTCCTCGCCGGCGATACTGCTGAGCGTGGCCAGCGCGGCGATGCGCTCTTCGCTCGACATGCGGTCGAATGCCGGCAGGTGCCGGATCACCGCATCGCGCAGCGCGCGAACCTGCGCCGCGTGCAGCGATCGACCGCCGCCGAAGCGCAGCGCGAACTGCCCGGTGCCGCGGATCTGTTCGGCCAGGGAGCGCCGTGCGGTTTCGGCGGGCGCCGTGGGCGGACCGAAGCGCGCGGTCGCACGCCACAATGCCAGCGCGATCGCGGCGATCAGCAGCAACACCACCGGCGCGCCGAATCGCCACACCAGCGTGAGCAGGGACGCATGATCTTCTTCGGTGAACAGCAATATCGCATCGCCACGGTGCAGCTGCGTCACGCTCACGAACAGCGTCGGATGATCGCCGAGAAAGAAATCCCGCCGCCGGAAGGGCGTCGCATTCAGCACGGTGACGCTGCCACGGCCGACCTGTGTGCGCAGCGCCTCGATCTTCTCGTCGTCGCGCAGCGCCCATTGAATCTTGCGCGCGCTGGTCAGCGATTGCGTGGGGTTCACGCCGCAGACCTTGAGCTCGCGTCGGGTGCCGTCTTCGGTGAGCGCGGTGCATTCGCGCGACATGAACGACTCCAATAGCGCCGGTGGATCGTCGCCGCTGTCTTCGACTTCCTCTTCTTCGTCCTGCGACTTGCCGCTGGCCTTGAGCGCGCCGATACCGCTCCAGCGCTCGAATCCCGCAAGGTCGCCGATGAGCGAGGCATCCACTACCAGCCGGCCACCGGACTCCACCCACCTTTCGATGCGTTCCCGGCGCGTGCGGCTCAGCGTCCAGTTCCAGGACGACAACACGATGACCGAGTCCTCGGCCGGCACGGTGAAGACACGTTCCCACGCCGCCTCCGCGCCCAGCGCTTCGCTGAATTTGACCGCAGCGTAGAAGGGATTGCGTATGGCTTCACCCTTGAGCGCGGTCGGCACGGCGACTTCCTTGAATGACATGTGCATTGCCATCCAGACGAACAGCGCGATCGCGCCCAGCGTGACGAGGATGGCGACCCAGTGCTTCCTCATGCCGACGCTCCGCTGGCAAACGGCGCGCGCCGCGGCGCGTCGGCGCGCGTCGGGCCGTCGAGATGCGACGCGAATTTCGCGCACAGATCCCACACCTGCGCCGTGTCGATGCTGAGGCCGCCGTAAATCGCGCGCTGCCAGGTCCGCACCAGCTGCGTGGCATAGGCCACGCGCGCCGCATCGAGCGCGCGTGCGGCCAGCGCGAGACAGTCGCCTTCCGTGCTCGAATCGCGGATCGGCACCTCGTGTACGTGGGCGAGCCGCGACAGCATGCCGCGATACAGCAGCGCGAGCGCGGCGCGTTGTTCGCCGGCATCCCACAACGCGCGCGCGGCGGCGCCGATATCCGGCGGCAGGCTCTCCGGGCGGATGTCGAGATCCTGAACGTGCGTCGGCGCGATGAAGCGCCGGTTTCGTTCGGGCATCCGGCCCTGCATGACCACCCGCACGATGAAAACGACCAGCAAGGCGGCGAGGCCTGCGAGCAGCACCCACACGAGGACGCCCGAGCCCTGCGCGATCCAGCTAAACAGATCCCCTAACCACCGCGCCCAGCCCGGTTTTCTCGTGCGCTCGCGCTCCTTGCGGTCCGAGTCCCACACGAGGCGGCGCGCCTTTTTCTCGATGGCGAGATTCGGATCGGCCTTGGTTATTTCAACGGCACGATCGATCTCGGTCTGGGTGGGGGCCGGAGCCGCATGCGCGGCCGGCCACGCGGGCGCACCAGCCAGTGCCGCGAGCAGCGCCAATACGCGGAAGTCAGGACGCGAACGCACGGCGAAATTCCTGTTCGATATCCCAGGCCTCGAGCTCGGCGCGCCGATTGAGGTACATGCCGAAACCGGCCGCGACATAGAAAGGCTCGAGGAACAGCACGGCCAGCGCATAACCGACGGCGCCGATGAACTGCGCGACCACGTGCATCTCACCGCGGAAAAAGCTCGTGAAGTCGAAACCTTGATCGGCGGGCGCGAACCAGAACGCCAGCGAGACGACCGCCGCGGTCAGGCCGGTTTCAGCCAACCCGAAGGCGAAAGTCATGAAAAATGCCGGCGTGCTGTAGCGATTGCGCAGCTGCACGACGCGCCTGCGCAGCGCGAAGAACGAATGCCCCTCGAGCTGATAGACAGCCTGCGTGAACGAGCGCCATGGCGAAAGTCGCCGCCACGTCCACGTGAGGATGAACTGGCGCCACCACACCGTGCGCTGCTCGCGCCACAGGTCGCCGACCGTGGTCTGCTGGCCGAACGCGGCGCGTGCGAGCACGAACAGCACGGTTCGATCCATCCATGGCTTCGCCCACCAGATGAATAGAGTCGGATAAAAGGGCGAGAATTCGAACAACGCGAGGCCCACGATCGCGATCGGCATTGCGACCGCGAGATAGCACCGATACACCGCGCCGGCGTTCGCCTGGCACAGGCGCACGCCGAGATCGGCGGCCTCGTGCGGTGCGCGCGGTCGCATCTGCAGCGCGAGCGAATCAACCTGCACGGCGGCCCTGGAGCGTGAAGTAGCCGAACACCGCGAGCCAGCACACGGCGGCGACGGAGTATTTGACCGTGAGCGGCAGCCAGCGGGACGACGACCAGAACGCCTCGATGGCCGCGGCGATCAGCAACATGACCGTGATCCCGTAGAGAATGACGGTGCATTCGCGCGCCGCGATCACCAGGCTCTGCAGACGCGAATTGCGACCTGGCGATATCAACGAGTGTCCGAGGCGCAATCCCACGCCGCCCGCCAGCACGATGGCGGTGAGCTCGAAGGCGGCATGTGTCACGACGAAGGAATAGAACGTGGACGACAACCCGCGCTCCGTGAGATAGCCGGCCACGGCGCCGCCGAGCACGCCGTTGAATATGAGATAGAACATGCTGCCGACGCCACCAAACAGCCCCGCGGCAAAACACTGGAACGCAACGGAGATGTTGTTCCAGATGTAGAAGCCGAACATGACCCAGTCGTCGTCGCTGGTGCGCAGGCTGCCGATCGACTCGGCCGAGTCCGAATACATCTCTTCGAACTCCGCCGCGGTCTGTGCATCGACGACCGACAGGATGAGGTCGGGCCGCTGATAAACCAGCCAGCCCACGAGCAACGTGGGAATCACGAACAGCGCGGCCGCCATCCACACGTATGCGGCGTGCGCGCGCACCGCGCGCGGAAAATCGACCAGCGCCGCGCGCTTGATGCGTCCCAGCCCGAATTCGCTGCGTTGATAGATGACCTGGTGCGCATCGGCCGTGAGCTTGTCGAGGCGGTCGAGCAGATAGCGTGGATAGGCGCGGGCGCGCGCCAGCGCCAGGTGCTCGCAGGCGCGGCGGTACAGCAAGGCGACGCGTTCACCGCGGATCAGGTCGCTGTCGTTGTTCTGGCGGTTCTTGCCGGCAAGGATGAGTCTGACCTGCGCCTCGAGCTCGGCCCACTCGGGCTGGTAGAGATTTTCGAAGTGCAGCGGCGTCATGCGCGCCTGCCTAACAACCACTGCGCCACGCCGAGCACGCGGCGCGTCACGTCGTCGGGGTTGCGCGCTTCCGGACCCTGCACCGAGGAGGCGAGCGCGGCCAGCTCGTCGAGCCGCTCCAGCGTGAGCGTCGGCGCGCGCGCGGCGAGGGCTATGACCGCCGATTGATCGCGCGCCGACAGCGTGTACGCCGGCGTCACAGGGGCAACCATGCCAAGCGTCGCTTTGGGAGCCGGGCGCGGCAGATACACCACCAGCGTTGCGGCCGCGATGTCGCCGAGCCGCTTGCCGTCGCCGCGCACCAGCATGCTCACGATGGCGGCGCCATAGCCAAACGGCATGAAGTCGGCGACGCGCAGCAGATTGCGCAGGAACGATGCGGCGGGCGTGATGGGCAAGCCGTTGTCCATGATGACTTTGAGTCCCATGGCGCGTTTGCCGGGCGTCGCACCGCTGCGCCCGAGTTCGAACACCACCGGATAGAACCATTCGAGCACGAATACCAGGATGAACCAGAAGGCCGTGCCGATGCCGCCGAGCAGGCCGGCGACGATGGCAGCGACCCAGAAGACGGCGAAGCGGATCAGCCAGTCGATGATGAACGCGCAGCAGCGGGCAGAGATGCCTGCCGGGCGCATCTCCAGCATGATGCCTTCGGGCGTTTCCGCCGCGACTACCGAATCCAGCACGATTTCGAAATGTCCATGGCTGCGAAACCAGTGTTCTTGTCGTTCGCGTCGATTCTCACCTAACCACAACGGGCTTGTCGCCTCGCGCGCGGAAGATTTGCGCTGGGGCACGGTTCCGGTCGCCACGCATTGACCTTCAGGCGCATGACGGCCAGCATTGCCGCGCGGGGCGTCCCGCGTGGGCGGGGTGCCGTGGCCGAATCGAATTCACTGTCGAGCGTACTCGCGTGCCCGCGCTGCGGGCGCGGCCCGGTTACCCTCGAACGCGCCGGCTGGATGTGCGGTGCCTGCAGCAGTGGTTTTCCGGTCATCGGCGAGATTCCGTGGCTGTTCGCGGAGCCGCGCCAGGCGCTGGCCGAGTGGCGCGGCCGGCTGACCCTGCTGTCGCAACACTTGGCCTCGGAGGCGTCCGCCATGCGCGCAGCTCCTGGGCCGATGCTGGACGCAACGCGCCGCCGGCTCGAGCACACGGCCGCGGCCCATGAAGACCAGATCGTGCGCCTGCGCACGCTGCTCGCGCCGCTCGGGCTCGACCAGGCGAGCATCGCGGAGGCCACGCACCAGGGACTGGGCACGCGCCTGCCGATCGAGCAGGGGCTGACTAACTACTACGTCAACCTGCATCGCGACTGGGCGTGGGGCGGCGATGAGAACGAGGCGGCGCTCGCGGAAATTGCCGCGGTGCTGGGTGGCGGTGTGAAAGGCCTGGGATGCACGCTGGTCCACGGCGCCGGCGCGTGCCGGCTGGCGTATGACCTGCACGCGGCGGGCGATGCGCCGCTCACCGTCGCGACGGATTTCAACCCGCTGCTGCTGTTTGCCGCGCGTGAGTTGTTCGCGGGGCGCGACCTTGCGCTGTACGAATTTCCCATCGCGCCGCGCCGTATCGAAGACCAGGCGGTGTTGCGGCGGCTGGCGGCGCCCGCGCCGGCCCGCGCTGGCCTTGCACTGGTGGCCGCCGATGCGCTGCAGCCGCCATTTGCGGATGGTGTATTCGATACGGTCGTCACGCCCTGGTTCGTGGACATCATCGGTGAGCCGTTCGCGCGGGTCGCGGCGCGCATCAATCTGCTGCTCAAGCCCGGCGGTCGCTGGATCAATTTCGGCTCGCTGGCTTTCTCGCGCGCCGCGCACGCGGAACGCTTCGGTCTCGAGGAAGTGCTCGAGTCTATGGCCCCGGCCGGATTCTCTGCGCCGGCGGTGCGCGAAAACACCCTGCCTTACATGCACTCGCCCGCGAGCCGCCACTCGCGCCTCGAGACTACGGTCACCTGGTCGACTAACAAGATTGCGCCGTCGGCCGAGCTGCCGCGCGCGCGGCTGGTGCCCGACTGGTTGCTGCAGCCGGACAAGCCCGTGCCGCGCACGCCGGCATTCGAGATGCAGGCGATTTCCAGTCGCGTGCATGCGTTCCTGCTGGCCTTGATCAATGGCGAGCGTTCGATGCGCGATATGGCGCACGTGCTGGTCGAGCAGCGATTGATGTCCGCGCAGGAAGCGGACGCGCAGGTGCGGCTGTTCCTCACGCGGCTGCACGAAGAAAGCGAGTCGCGCAGCTCTTTCTGATCCCCTCTAAACCCGCCACGATTTGCCACGATCCTTCGCTGGAACGCCCGCGCACTGCCTGAGCATCACCCCGATCCGGAGTTGAAATGAGCCTCGAGAGCAAAACCGCTCTCGCAAGTTCTAACAACTGGAGAGGGCACATGGGCACCTGGACGACGAAGTTTCGTAAACCCGCGATGGTCGCGGGTGTATTGGCAATCAATCTCGCGGTGAGCCCGGTGTTCGCCACCCAGCCGGTCGAGAAGCAGACCAGCGGCAACAAGCGCGGCGGCGCCGGTTTCGCCGGTGGCGCGATCATCGGCGCTGCGGCCGGCGGGCCGATCGGCATGGTGGTCGGCGCCACGGTCGGCGGACTCATGGGCGATCGCAGCCATAAAAGGAGTGAAACGCTCGCCGCCCGCAAGGCCGAGGCCGCGTTGCTCGCGAGCCAGGTGGAGTCGCTCAACGGCACGCTGAGCAGCATCGAAGGGAAGGCCGGCCAGGTCGGCTCGACCGTGCAGTTCCGCACCGGTGAAACCAGCGTGCGCGACAACGATCGTGCGCGCCTCGCCAAACTCGGCGCACTGGTCGCGGGCCTCGATGACGTGCGCGTCCACGTGTCGGGTTACGCCGATTCGCGCGGTGACGACGCGCTCAACCAGTCACTGTCGCAGGAGCGCGCGGAGATGGTGGCGCGCGAGCTCGAAAAGGCGGGTATCCCCAAGGAGCGCCTGGTGATCGAAGCCTTGGGCGAGCGTTTCGCGAGTGCCGACGCAATTGCCGACGATCAGGCCTTCGAACGTTGCGTCGAGATTCGCTTCGAATCGACCAATGCTTCGCTTGCCAGTAACTAGCCGATTGGTGCCGGGTGGGGAAACTGGGGAATACTCGATTCCCCTTTTTCCTCACCCGGCACTGTCATGACGCATGAGATCATCGATTTCAGAGTGAAACTGGAAGCCGATACTTCGACGCCCGCCGCCGACCGGCTCCTGGCGGGAAATCCGCAGCAGACGATCAGCAATTACTTCAGCGACTCGACGCAGCAATTCCACAGCGGCGTGTGGTCGAGCTCGACCGGCAAATGGCGTATTCGCTATTCCGAATCCGAGTTCTGCTGCCTGACGCATGGCCGCGTCGCACTCGAGAACCAGGCGGGCCGGCGTTGGGAATTCGGGCCCGGCGAAGGGTTCGTTGTGCCCGCTGGGTTCGAAGGAACCTGGCAGGTGATCGAGGACTGCACCAAGTTCTACGCCATCTTTGAGGCACGCACTTAATAAGTGCAATGCGACTTCGGAAGACGGCATAATCCGCGCTGTCGAATGGGTTGTAACTTTTTAAGCTACAGATAACTCGTTGAAATATATCGGACTACCACAGCAGTGAAGCTGGAATGGCACAACCCTTGCTTAAGGATATGGGCCCTATAGCCCTCGGAGGAGCAAATGAAATCGATTAAAACCCTGGCGCTCGTGACCGGCCTCCTGGCCTTAAGCGGTGTCTCCCAAGCTCAATTCAGTTCGACCTGGACTGCTGTGAGCGACTACGACTTTCGCGGCTTCAGCCAAAGCGCGAGCGATCCCGCCCTTCAGGCGAGCGCTGACTACGCGTTTGGCGAAAGCGGATTTGCAATTGGTGCGTGGGCGTCAAATGTCGACTTCGGTCCCGGTACCGATTCCGACATCGAACTCGATCTGTACGGTGGCTACACCGGCAAAATCAACGACAGTTTCTCGTGGAACGCGGGCGTCGTTCACTACGGCTACCCCAGCTCGACCGGCGGCGAGTACTTCGAGTACTACGCTGGCCTCACGGCTGGCAACTTCGGGTTGAAACAGTGGTTCACCGATAGCCTGTTCGATGCAGGCGATAGCGCGCAGTACACCGAAGCGAACTACACCCAACCGCTGGGCGACACGATGTCCCTCGCATTCCATGCCGGTTACGCCTGGGGTGATGCCTGGGAAGACAGTGAGCTGGTCGACTACGCCGTGCAGTTCAACTACACGGCGGGCCACTTCACATTGTTCGGCAAGTTCACCGGCACCGACGCCAGTGGCGAGGAAAAGATCACCACCGATGCGAACAACAATGAGGCTCGGGTTCTCGTAGGCGTCATGACGACGTTCCCGTGGGGCGATTGATTCGTTAAGAAGAATCAGCTTTAGAGCTGACAGGAAAGGCCGGTCGCAAGATCGGCCTTTTCTTTTGGGCTCGCCTTTCGACGAAGAAGTTGACGATTCCTTGCAGGCCTGTCATCTAGGCAGCCCTATTTTCGGTGCCCGCCATGAAAAATCTGAGCGTTGGTTCAATTCCGGGACACGTGGCCTCGATGTCGATGCAGATGTTCATCGGCATGGTCGTGCAGGTGGCTTACTTCGTCACCGATCTGAAGTTTGTCTCCATGCTCGGCAACGAAATGGCCGCAGGCTTCAGTATCGCGGGCAACCTCTGGTTTGTCGTGCTCGCGCTCACGCAGATCCTGAGCGTCGGCACGGCGGCGATGGTCTCGCACGCGGTCGGCGCGCAGCAGCACGAGCGTGCAAATCTGGTGTTCAATCAGTCGTTGATGCTCTCGGTGTTCATGGGGATTTTCGTGGTCATACTTCTGTACGCGGTGGCGACTCCGTACATGCACATGGAAGCGGCCGATGCAGTGGTCGCGCAGGCCGGCATCGACTATCTAATGGGCGTGACGCCGGGCCTTGGCATCCAGTTCCTGATGGTCTCGATGTTCGCGACCTTGCGAGGCACCGGCATCGTCAAGCCGACGATGATTCTGCAATTCATTACCGTCGGTCTGAATATCCTGTTCGCGGCGGTGCTCACGATCGGCTGGCTCACGGGCAAGCCATACGGCGCGTTCGGTGCGGGCCTCGCGACCACGCTCGCGACGGTCATCGGCGTGATCCTGAGCGCGTACTACTTCCATCGGCACGAGAAGTACGTGTCGTTCCATCGCGAGCAGATCAAGCCGAAGGCGGAGGTGTGGAAACGCCTGTTCTTCATCGGCCTGCCCATCGGCCTCGAGTTCATGTTCATGTCGCTCGTCATGATCGTCACGTACTGGGTCATCCGCGACTTCGGTGCGGCCGCGCAGGCGGGCCTGGCCCAGGGTCAGGGCGCCTTGCGCTTGATCCTGCTGCCGGCGATGGCGGTGGCTTTCGCGGCAGCGCCGATCGCCGGTCAGAACTTCGGCGCGCGCAAACCTGAACGCGTGCGTGAGACCTTCAATTGGACCGTGGGAATAAGCGTCGTGATCATGCTGGCGCTCACCGTGTTCTGTCAGTTCGAATCGCATCTGCTCATGCACATCTTCACGCACGAGGAGGCCGTCGTGGCGGTGGGCGCGACGATGCTCATGATCACGTCGTGGAACTTCGCCGCCAACGGCATCATCTTCAGCTGCTCATCGATGTTCCAGGGCCTGGGGAACACCTGGCCGACGATCAGCTCGAGCGTGATCCGGGTCTTCGTCTTCATCGTGCCCGTACTGTGGCTATCTACCCAACCGAACTTCGAGCTCGTGCACGTGTGGTATTTGCAGGTGTGCAGCATGTTCCTGCAGGCGGTCGTCAGCTTCGCGCTGCTGAGGCGGGAGTTTGCGAAGAAGCTGATAGTTGCGAACGTGAGCGCGCCGAGCGCCGCCGCGTAGGCGCGCAATGTCCCCGCTTCGCTAGGCGGAGTCTTTGAGGGCTTGCGCGAGGATTCCGAAGAGCTCGTCGATGTGTTTGGGTTCGATGATGAGCGCGGGGGAAAGGGCGATGATGTCGCCGGTCGTGCGGACGAGGAGGCCACGCTCGAAGCACTTGAGATAGATGCCGAAGGCGCGCGCGCCGGGGCTGCCGGCCACAGGTTCGAGCTCGATGCCGGCGACCAGGCCGTAGTTGCGGATGTCGATGACGTGCGGCAGCCCGCGCAATGCGTGCACCGCCTGCTCGAACGCCACGCCGGTTTGTTTGGCGCGCGTCAACAGCTTCTCTTCCTGGTAGATAGACAGCGTGGCGAGGCCGGCGGCACAGGCGGTCGGATGTGCGGAATAGGTGTAGCCGTGGAACAGCTCGATGGCGCCCGGCGGCCCCTGCATGAAGGTGTCGTAGATCTTTTTCGAGGCGAGCACGGCGCCCATGGGAATGGCGCCGTTGGTCAGGCCCTTGGCGCAGGTGATCAGGTCGGGCGTGACGCCGAATTCCTGCGCGGCGAACGCCGAACCGGTGCGGCCAAAACCGGTGATGACTTCGTCGAAGATCAGCAGGATGCCGTACTTGTCACAGATCTGGCGCAGCCGTTGCAGGTAACCCTGCGGCGGCAACACGACGCCGGTCGAGCCTGCGATCGGTTCGACGATCACCGCCGCAATGGTCGAGGCATCGTGCAGCGCGACGAGGCGCTCGAGATCGTCGGCGAACTCGGCACCGTGCGCGGGCAGTCCGCGCGTGAACGCGTTGCGTTTGATGTCGTGCGTGTGCACGAGGTGATCGACGCCGGGAATCATCGCCGCCGGCCAGACCTTGCGATTCGCCACCATGCCGCCGACGCTGATGCCGCCAAAGCCCACGCCGTGATAACCGCGCTCTCGGCCTAACAAGCGTACGCGCCCGGCGTCGCCTTTGACGCGGTGATAGGCCAGCGCAATCTTGAGCGCCGTATCGACCGACTCGGATCCGGAGTTGGTGAAGAACACATGATCGAGCCCGGACGGCGCGATCTTCACCAACGCATTTGCGAGGGCGAACGCACCTGGATGTCCGATCTGGAACGCGGGCGCGTAATCCATGACCTCGAGCTGGTGCGCCACCGCCTGCGTGATCTCCTTGCGGCCGTGGCCGGCGTTGACGCACCACAGGCCCGCGACGCCGTCGAGAACTTTCCGGCCTTCGGGAGTTTCGTAGTACATGCCGGAGGCTTTCGCCAGCAGGCGCGGGTTCGCCTTGAACTGGCGGTTCGCTGTGAACGGCATCCAGTAGGCGTCGAGGTCGGATGCTGTGGGTGCGGGATTTGCGGCCATTGGGTCGACTCCGGAAGTTGCCCGGGATCATAATCCTTAACAGTATGAGCATCGACTTATGAGCATCGACGTCGGGGCACGCCTGAAACACGTGCGCGAAGTGCATGGCTTGTCGCAGCGCGAGCTGGCGCGCCGCGCCGGCGTTACCAACGGCCTGATCTCCTTGATAGAGCAGAACCGCGTGAGTCCGTCGGTGGGATCGCTCAAGAAGGTGCTCGACGGCGTGCCGCTGTCGATGGCCGAGTTCTTCACGCTGGATGTGACGAGCGCGGCGCAAGTGTTCTACGCGGCCGACGAACTGGTCGAAATTGGCGGCGAGGGCGCCAGCTTGCGGCTCGTGGCCGCGCAACGTCCGGGTCGACAGCTCACGGTACTGCACGAACGTTATGAACCGGGCGCCGCCACGGGCGAGGACATGCTTTCGCATCGCGGTGAAGAGGGCGGCGTGGTGGTGCGCGGCACGGTCGAGCTCACTGTGGGTGGCCAGACGCGCGTGCTTGCGGCCGGCGATGCGTACTACTTCGCCAGCGCCACGCCGCATCGTTTTCGCAATGTGGGCGGCGAGGTCTGTGAGATCATCTCGGCCTCCACCCCGCCGACGTTTTAAGACAGATATGTCCGCAAGTCCCAAAGTTTCCGCCATCCAGTGGCACGAACGCGCCGCTGCACTCAAGCCGCGCTCGCAGATTTTCATCGACGGCCGTTTCATGCCGGCTGCAAGCGGCGCCACCTTCGACAACATCAATCCGGCCACCGGCAAATCGCTGGGGCAGGTATCGGCGGGTGAGCAGATCGACATCGATCGTGCGGTCGCCAGCGCCCGTGCTGCCTTCAAGCGCGGCAGCTGGTCGCAGCAGGCGCCGAAATCCCGCAAACGGGTGCTGGTGCGTCTCAGCGAACTCATGATGGAACACCGCGAGGAGTTGGCGTTGTTAGAGACGCTCGACATGGGAAAACCCATCTCGGACAGTCTCGCGGTCGACATTCCCTCCGCCGCGAACTGCATCCGCTGGTATGCGGAAGCCGTCGACAAGATCTACGACGAAGTCGCGCCCACCGGTCCGAATGCGCTGGCGACGATCACGCGCGAGCCGATGGGCGTCGTCGGCGCCATCGTCCCGTGGAATTTTCCGTTGTTGATGGCCAGCTGGAAGATCGGCCCCGTGCTCGCGAGCGGCAATTCGCTGGTGCTGAAACCTTCGGAGAAATCGCCGCTGACCGCGCTGCGCGTCGCGGAATTGGCGATCGAGGCGGGGCTGCCCGAGGGAGTATTCAACGTGGTGCCGGGCTTTGGGCACACGGCAGGCTCGGCGCTGGCTTCATCGATGGACGTGGACTGCATCACGTTCACCGGTTCGACGGCCACCGGCAAGACGGTGATGCAGTGCGCCGCGCAATCGAACCTCAAGAAAGTGTCACTCGAGTGCGGCGGCAAGTCGCCCAATATCGTGCTCGCGGACTGCCCGGATCTCGACAAGGCCGCGACCGCCGCCGCCTACGCCATCTTCTTCAACCAGGGCGAGATGTGCTCCGCCGGTTCGCGCTTGCTGGTCGAGGCTTCGATCAAGGACGCGATGCTGGAAAAAATCGCAGTGGTTGGCCGCACGATGATCCCTGGGGATCCACTGGATCCGGGGACCAGGCTCGGCGCCATTGTTGACGAAACGCAAATGCACCGCGTGCTTTCTTACATCGATGCAGGCCGCGACGACGGTGCGCAGGTTGCGCTCGGCGGGAAACGAGTGCGCGCCGAGAGCGGCGGCTTTTTCATCGAGCCCACGGTGTTCGACGGCGTGCAGCCCGCGATGCGCATCGCGCGCGAAGAAATCTTCGGGCCCGTGCTCGCGACGATCTCGTTCAAGACCGTGGAAGAGGCCATCCAGATCGCCAATGACGTCGACTACGGCCTGGCGGCGGCCGTGTGGACGCGCGACATCAACGTCGCGCATCGCACCGCGCGCGCCCTGCGCGCGGGCACGGTGTACGTGAACTGCTACGACGCCGACGACATCACCGTGCCATTCGGCGGCTTCAAGCAATCCGGCATCGGGCGCGACAAGTCGCTGCACGCGTTCGACAAATACACCGAGCTCAAGACCACGTGGATCGAGCTCACCTGACTATCTCGCCGGAGGCGCCGCTGGCGTTCGTCGATGTCGAAACGACGGGCGGAAGTCCGGGCGTTCACCGGATCATCGATGTGGCCGTGGTCGGCATGACGGGCGGCACGGTCGATTTCGAATGGCAGAGCCTGGTGAACCCGGGCCTGCGTGTGCCGGCCGGCATCACCGCGCTCACCGGCATAGACAATGACATGCTGATCGGCGCGCCGCGCTTCGAGGACATCGCGAAGGAACTGCGCGCGCGGCTCGAAGGACGCGTGTTCGTCGCGCACAACGTGCGTTTCGACTACGGCTTCATCCGGCGCGAACTCGCGCGCATGGAAACGCAGTGGCGCAGCCCCTCGATGTGCACGGTGCGCCTGTCGCGCGCGCTGTATCCCGACATGCCGCGCCACAATCTCGACGCCGTCATGGAACACCATGGCATCGTGATGGAGAACCGCCATCGCGCCATGCCCGATGCGCAGGTGCTGCGGCTCCTCTGGAGCAGGCTGCGCGCAGCCTGGAGCCACGATCAATTGCAGGCGGCCATGGATCGCGCCAGCTTGCGCGCCACGTTGCCGGCCGCGCTGTCGCCGGACCTGGCCGACGACCTGCCCGAATCGCCGGGGGTCTACCGTTTCTACGGCGAAGCCGAGCAGGCCGAGACACTTCTATATATAGGCAAAGCCAACAACCTGCGCGAGCGCGTGCTGGATCACTTCCGCGGCGGCGCGAGCGATGCGAAAGCGCTGAAACTCGCGGCACAGGTGCGGCGGGTGGATTGGACGCAAACCGCGGGCGAGCTCGGCGCGCTGCTGCTCGAAGCGCGCGAAATCCGCGAAACACAGCCGGTGTACAACCGCCAGCTGCGCGGCGGCGGCGACCGGTTGACGTGGCTGTTCGCTCACGATGCGCCGCCGGAGCTGGTCGAACTCGATGCGCAGGTTCTGCGCTCGGGCAATGCCTTCGGCACCTACCGCGCCGAACGTGACGCGCGGCGTGCATTGGAGAGCCTCGCGCGCGAGCACAAGTGGTGCTTCAAGTTGTTAGGCCTGGAAAGCGGTCCCGGATCGTGTTTCGGATTCCAGGTCGGGCGCTGCAATGGCGCCTGCGTAGGCAAGGAATCCGCCGTAATCCACCTGGCGCGCGTCATGCTTGGCTTGATGCCGCAGCGCTTGAAGCAGTGGCCGCACGACGGGGCCATGATGGTGCGCGAAGGTAGCGGAGAACACGTCCGCTATCACGTGGTCGACGGCTGGCAACACCTTGGCACCGTCGAGCCGGGATGCGATTTCAGCGAGGTTGAAGAATTGCAGCGCCTGGGCACCCGTGCTCGACGAGGTGCGTTCGACATCGACAGCTATCGGATTCTCACTCGCCTGCTGCGGGACCCGCGCTACCGGCCGCTGCCCTTGCCGCGTCCATGAGCCAGGCAAGCGTTGCAGTTTCTGGCTTCAAGCCATTCGTGGGGCATCATTGCGAAACCGTGGCGACCGGTTCTTTGTTAGGCGCGGTGGATATTCACCTGTCTGAACCGATGTTGTTCGGGCTCGGCGAAGGACTCGGATTCATTTTCATCAAGTTGAGTTCGCTGCCGCTGCCGTTCGTTGGTGGACGTGCCAGACCCTTTGCGCTGACCACGGCGCTGTGCAAGAACCTGGGCTTGAATCTGGTCGAGCGCGAGACGGCTTCGAAGGCGAAGGCCTGGGCGACGCTCGAACAGTCGTTGCTGCAGGGGCAGCCCGTTGGACTGCAGCTCGACTGCTATTTCCTGGAGTATTTCTCCAAACCGATTCATTTCGCGGCGCATTTCGTGGCGGCACACGGGTTCGACGAGCGAGACGTGTTCCTGGTCGATACCGCGCAACAGGGTTCAATGCAGCGCGCCACTCGACCAGGCGTCGAGGCTGCGCGCTTCGCGAAAGGGCCGATGGCCGCGAAAGCCCGGAGCTGGACGATCACTGCGCCGAAGCGCCCGCCGGAGTTCGAGAAGGCGATTCGCAAGGCAATTCGCACGAACGCGCGCGACTATCTGTCGCCCGGATTCAAGGGAGCCTCGTACCTGGGTATTCGCAAGCTCGCCGCTTCGCTGCCGGATTGGCTCGACATTGCGAAGGATCCCGCCGGCGACCTGGCGCTCGCGGGCCTCCTCATGGAAAAGGCGGGCACCGGTGGATCATTGTTCCGGAACTTCTTTCGCGATTTTCTGCTCGAGGCACGCGAACACCTGGGCGCCAAACCGGAATTGAAGCGCGCGCATCAGTTGTTCGCGGAGTCCGCCGCCGAGTGGGCGGCGGTGGCTGCGCTGATCGAATCGGCCGGGCGGACGGCCGAGGCCGCGCATCTGCAGACTGCATCCAAACGTTGCCAGCGAATTGCAGATATCGAAGTCGAAGCCATGCACTTGCTGGCGAAGCTGCAATGAGCGATTCAAACCCTGGTGCAGAGGGCGCTGCTGTCGTTTACCGCTTCGTGGCTTCGAGTCCACGCGGCTTCGGCGACCTGCTCGCGGCGGAACTGCGCGCCTGCGGAGCCGCCGACGTGCGCGAACGCGCGTTGGGAGTGGAATTCACGGGGCCGCTGGCGGTGGCATACCGTGTCTGTCTCGAATCGCGCGTCGCGAGCCGCGTATTCCTGGTCGTATCCCAATTCAACGCGCCGACTGACGCGTCGTTCTACGACGCCGTGCGTGCGATCGACTGGCGCGCGCATATCGACCCGTCGCGCACGCTGGCCTGCGACTTCACCGGCAGGCATCCCGAGATCACGCACACGCGCTTCGGCACGCTGCGTCTCAAGGATGGCATCTGCGATCAGTTGCGAGAGGCGACCGGCTCACGGCCCGACATCGCACCGGACCGTCCCGCGGTGCGCGTGCATGCGCACGCGAACGGTCCGCAGGTGACCGTATCCATCGATCTGTCCGGCGAAGGACTGCATCGCCGCGGGTATCGCGCGCAGGCGGGTGAGGCGCCGCTGCGCGAAAATCTCGCCGCCGGAATCCTGTTGCGCACCGGCTGGCCGGACAGATCGAAGACCGCCGCGGAGTTTCTCGACCCGATGTGTGGTTCGGGCACGCTGGTCATCGAAGCCGCGATGATTGCGGCCAACGTCGCGCCGAATGCGCGCCGGCATTATTTCGGATTCTTCGGCTGGGTGGGGCACGATCGCGCCGCCTGGGATGCGGCCAAGCGCGCTGCACTGGCGCGCGAGACGAAACCCTCGTTGCGGCTGCGTGGGATCGATGCCGACGCAAGGGTCCTGCCCGCGGCGCGCGAGAATGCCGCGCGCGCCGGTCTCGCAGAACTGATTTCCTTCGAGACGGGCCAGCTCGCGGACGCGCAACCCGCAGGCGTTGGCGCGGGGTTCCTCGCCACCAATCCACCGTACGGCGTGCGCCTCGAAGACCGCGATACGGCGCGCGCGCTGATGAAACAGTTAGGCGAAGTGTTGCGCGCCAACTTCGCGGGTTGGGACGCGGCGGTGCTGGCGGGTTCTCCCGACGCCGGCCTCGAGCTTGGCATTCGCGCCGAGCGCGTGCATACGGTCTTGAACGGCGCGATCGAGTGCCGGCTGCTGCGTCTGCATGTGTCGGCGGCGAGCGAGAAGCAGATGCTGCACACGGGGCGCAGCGCCCGCATCGATGAGAGTCTGGCCGAATCGCCAGGCTCGAAGATGTTCGGCAACCGCCTCTCCAAGAACATCAAGCAGCTGAAAAGCTGGGCGCAACGCGAACAAGTCAGCTGTTACCGGCTCTACGATGCCGACATGCCCGAGTATTCCTTCGCCATCGATCGTTACGCCGAAGCGGACAGCGATCGGCTCTGGTTGTACGTGCAGGAATATGCGGCGCCCAAGACCATCGAGCTCGAGGCCGTGCAACGGCGGCGCAGCGAAGCGCTGGCGGCGCTGCCGGGCGCGACCGGCATTCCGACGGATCACATCCACCTGCGCCAGCGTCGCCGCACCGCGCGCGGCGAGCAGTACGAGAAGTTAGGCGACGACGAGGACTACCACCTCGTCGATGAAAGCGGCTTGCGCTTCTGGGTCAATTTCTCCGACTATCTCGATACCGGGCTGTTTCTCGATCACCGGATCACGCGTCGCCGCCTGGGCGCCGATGCTCACGGCAAGCGTTTCCTGAATCTCTTCGCCTACACCGGCAGCGCCACGGTGTACGCCGCGGCCGGGGGTGCGCGCCAGACCACGACCATCGACATGTCGGCCACATACCTCGATTGGGCTCAGCGCAATCTGGCAGTCAATGAATTCGGCGGTCCCGGGCACGAGTTCATCCAGGCCGATTGCATCACGTGGCTCAAGGATGCCGTTGCCGAACGTCGCGTCTACGACCTTGTTTTTCTCGATCCGCCCACGTTTTCCAACAGCAAACGCATGGACGACATCCTCGATGTGCAGCGCGATCACGCGACATTGATAGACAGCTGCATGGCCCTGCTCGCGCCCGGCGGCAAACTGGTCTTCTCCACCAACGCGCAGAAGTTCAAGCTGGACGGGATGCTCGGCGAGCGCTACAAAGTCAGCGACATTTCGCGCGCGACTTTGCCGAAGGACTTCGAACGCAATCCGCGCATTCACCAGTGTTACGAATTGGAGTCACGATCATGATCAAGAAGGGTTCGGCTACTTGGAAGGGTGGTTTGAAAGACGGCGTTGGCGCGATCTCCACCGAAACCGGCGTCGTGAAGAACGCTCCTTACGGTTTCAAGGCGCGCTTCGAAGACGGTCCGGGCACGAATCCCGAAGAGCTCATCGCCGCTGCGCATGCCGCGTGTTTCACGATGGCGCTGTCGGCCGGTCTCGGCAAAGAGGGCTTCACGGCCGATTCCATCGAAACCTCCGCCGCCGTGCGTCTCGAGAAGGTCGGGGATGGCTTCGCCATCACCCACAGCGATCTCATTTGCATCGCCAAGGTGCCCAACATCAACGAGGCGAAGTTCGCGGAGATCGCCGAGATCACCAAATCCGGCTGCCCGGTGTCGAAGGTGCTGAACGCCAAGATTTCGCTGGTCGCCAAGCTCGGCTAACTACCGGCCGCCCGCGCGGGCGGCGACGTTCCGGCGCAGCGAATGCCCGCGGGCCGGGCGGGCGGCTAACAGCACCGATTGCCATGCACGGTGCGTGCGGCGCGTGTCCTGGATGCGAATGCCGGGCGCCTCGGGTACAGTACGCGCACATCCCGCAGAGAATCTTCCATGAGACCCATTCTCTCCGCCGTCCTCGGCGTGGCCCTGGTATTCGTGTCATCCGGCGCCGGTGCTGCTGCGCTGCCGGAGACCCGGCGCCTGCATTCGATCGATGTATTTCAGCTCGAGTACGCCGACGACGTGCAGATTTCCCCGGACGGCAGCCGCATCGCCTACGTGCGCGTCAGCCACGACATCATGACGGATCGCGCGCGGCGCAATCTGTGGATCGTGAACTCCGACGGCACTAACAACCGGCCGCTGCTGTCAGGAATTCGCAGCTTCAGCTCGCCGCGCTGGTCGCCCGACGGAACGCGCATCGCATACGTCTCCGCGGCGGAAGGCAGTCCGCAGCTGTACGTGCGCTGGATGGATTCGGGGCAGACCGCCTTGCTCACCAATCTCACCGAACCGCCCGACGCGATCACCTGGTCTCCGGACGGCAAGTTCCTTGCGTTCACCCAGTTGGTGCCGACCAACAAGCCACCGCTCGCCACACCGCCGCCGAAACCCGAAGGCGCGGCCTGGGCACCACCGGTCAAGGTGATCGATACGGTCACCTATCGCGCGGACGGCGCGGGCTACCTCGAGTCGGGTTTCGACCACGTCTTCATCGTTTCGGCAGAAGGTGGCACGGCGCGCCAGATCACCGAGGGCGATTTCTACGATGGCGGCCCGCTGTCGTTCACGCCCGACGGCAAACGCCTCGTGTTCTCCGCCAATCGCGGCCCCGACTGGGAGCGCGATCCGCAGAACAGCGAAGTCTTCAGCGTCGACATCGCGACGCAAAAGCTCACGGCACTTACGAATCGCCAGGGCCCGGACAATTCGCCGGTCGTCTCGCCTGACGGCCGGAAAATCGCCTACCTCGGCTTCGACGACAAGCTGCAGAGCTACCAGGTCACTCATTTATATGTGATGGATATCGATGGTTCGAACGCGCGTGCCGTCACCGCGGACTTCGACCGGGACGTCGAGAATCCGCGCTGGTCCGCCGACAGTCGCGGTGTCTTCTTCAGTTATGACGAGCGCGGCGTCAAAAAGCTTGGAACGACGACGCTCGACGGCAAATTTCGCACGCTGGCGGAGGGTCTGGGTGGAACGGATCTCGGCCGCCCGTACACGTCTGGCGGCTACAGCGTGGCGCGCAACGGCCGGCTGGCCTTCGCGCACAACACCCCGTTGCGTCCGGCTGACGTTGGCACGGCCGCGAGCGGCTCGCCCGCGCGCGTCATCACCACGCTCAACGACGACCTGCTGGCCAACAAGACACTGGGGGCGGTCCGCGAGCTCAACTGGAAATCCTCGAAGGATCAGCGCGACATCCAGGGGTGGGTGATTTATCCGCCGGATTTCGACGCCGCGAAGAAGTATCCGCTGATCCTCGAGATCCATGGCGGCCCGTTCGCCGCCTACGGGCCTAACTACGCGACCGAGCTGCAGCTGTATGCGGCCGCGGGATACATCGTGTTGTACGCCAACCCGCGTGGCAGCACGAGTTATGGCGCGGAGTTCGGCAATCTCATTCACCATGCCTATCCCGGCGACGACTACGACGACCTCATGTCCGGCGTGGACGCGCTGATCGCGCAGGGGCAGGTCGACGCCAGCAACCTGTTCGTCACGGGTGGATCGGGCGGTGGTGTGTTGACGGCCTGGATCGTGGGCAAGACGGATCGTTTCCGCGCCGCAGTGGTCGCCAAGCCCGTGATCAACTGGTCGAGTTTCGTGCTCACCTCCGATGCGAGCAATTTCTTCTATAAATACTGGTTTGGCGCGCAACCCTGGGAGGAACCGCAGGAGTACTGGCGGCGCTCGCCGCTGTCGCTGGTGGGCAATGTGAAGACGCCGACGATGCTCATCACGGGCGAGGCGGACTACCGCACGCCCATCGAAGAATCCGAGCAGTACTACCAGGCGCTCAAGTTGCGCAGGGTCGACACCCTGATGGTGCGTATCCCCGAGGCTTCGCACGGCGGAATGGTCGCCCGCCCGTCGAACCTCATCGCGAAGGTGGACAACATCCTGGCGTGGTTCGGAAAATATCGACAGAAGTAGGCTACGGAACAGGAAACGCATTCATGAAGTTCGCCATTCTCGGCGCCGGAGCCCTGGGCACCATCCTCGGTGCGCACCTGTCGCGCGCCGGCCATGAAGTCGTCATGCTCGCGCGCGGCGAACGTGCCCGCACGCTGCAGCGCCAGGGACTGGTGCTCAACGGCCTGTCGGACATCAAGGCGCGGCCGCAGGTGCTGGACGATCCCCGCAAGCTGCTCGACACCGGCGTGCTCATCGTCGCCACGAAGGCCATCGATTCGGCGCAGGCGCTCGACACGCTGAAGCATCTGCGGCTGGAGAGCGCGTTATCGGTGCAGAACGGCGTACTCAAGAACGAACTGCTCGCGCAGGTGTTCGGCTATTCGCGCGTGTTGGGCGCCATGGCGGATTTCAGCGGCGAGCTTTTGGCCAACGGCGAGGTGAAGTTCACGCGCAATGTGTGCCTGCATATCGGTGACGAGAAGGGCGGGGCGAATCCGCGCGCGGAGGCGCTGGCCACGGCCATCGATGCCGCCGGCGTGCGCTGCGTGGCCGCGTCCAACATCCGCACGCGCGAATGGTCGAAATTTGCCGGCTGGATCGCGCAGTTTCCGTTGGCGGTGTTGACGCGGCAAATCACCTGGAAATTTCTCATGGACGAGCGCAGCGCGATGGTGATCGTGCGCATCGTGCGCGAAGCGGCCGCACTGGCCGCCGCGATGCAGATCGAACTGCTCGACATGCCGCCGCTGCCGGTGCCGAGCATCGTGCACGGTACCGACAGCGACGCCATCGAGATCGTCCGCGGCATCGGCCAGAAGTTTCACGATACGTCGCCCGAGCACCGCATGTCGGCGCAGCAGGACGTGTTGCGCGGCAGCCGGCTCGAGTACGAGGAAACGCTCGGCCACGCGCTGCACCTGGCACGCGAGCACAACGTGCCGATGCCGACGCTCGATGCCTGTTATCGCATCATCGCGGTGGCGCATCCATAGGGACAGTCCCCTTTTTTCTGTCTTCAGAAAAATGGGGACTGTCCCTTCTACACGCGGCGCGCGAACATGATCAAATGAGGAGGGGTTCGATGAAGTTTTCAAGCCTGGTCGTTGCGGTTGCGACAACGCTTCTCTGTGTTCCGGCGTTTCCGTCCGCGAAGCCGGCGCCTGCGCCCGCACCAGTGCCCGTCCCGGCGGTACCGCTCGTCATCGAACCCGCGACTATCGACACTGCGCTCAAAGGTCTCGTCGACAACCAGACCATCGTCGGAGCTTCCGCCCTCGTGTTCCAGAACGACAAGGAAGTCTATTTCGGCGCGTTCGGCCTCGCCGATCGCGAGAACAACAAACCCATGGCGCGCGACACGATCGTGCAGATCTTTTCGATGACCAAACCCATCGTCGGTGTCGCGCTGATGCAGCTCTTCGAGCGCGGCAAGTTCCAGCTCGACGATCCGCTCGAGAACTATCTACCGGAGTTCGCGACTCTCAAGGTGTACGCCGGCCTCGACGCCGCGGGCCAGCCGAAATACGAGGCGCCGACGCGCAAGGTCACGATCCGCGACGTCACGCGTCACACCGCCGGACTCACGGCGGGCGGCGGCGACACCACGGCGGTCGGCGCGCTATACAAGGAAATCGACCCGCGCGCGTTTACCAACACGCTGCCCGAGGTCATGCAGAAGCTCGCCCAGGTGCCGCTCGCCTATCAACCTGGCACGCGCTGGCTGTACGCCGACTCGGTCGACATCCAGGCGGCGCTGGTGCAGAAGATCTCGGGCCTGCCGTTCGATGAATTCCTCAAGTTGCACATTTTCAAGCCGTTGGGGATGACCACCGCGCGCTACACCATCCTCCCCACCGATCCGGACCGCCCGCAGCTCGCGGCTGTCTACACGCGCAACGACGACGGCAGCTTCACGCGCCAGGTGGACGAGGAAGCGTTCAAGTTCAACAGCCAGTCCTGGCCGCTCAAGCCCGGCAGCTTCGGGCTCGTCGCGACCATCGACGACTACATGAAGTTCGCGCGCATGCTGGCCGGCGGCGGCAAACTCGGGCGCGCGCGCGTTCTCAAGCCCGAGACCGTGAAGTTGATGGCGAACAATGCGATGCCCAAAGAGGTCACCGACACGTCGTGGCTGCCATCGAAGGGACAGGTGGGTTTCGGCATCGATCTCGCCGTGCGAATCGCGCCGCCGAAGGACGCGGCCGAAGCATCGGGTGCCGTGGGCGAGTTCTTCTGGGACGGCGCTGCGAGCACGCTGTTCTGGGTGGATCCGCAGAACAGCATCGCCGCGGTGCTGTTCACCCAGATGCGACCCTTCGACAAGGTGCAGCTGCACAAGACCTTCCGCGACGCGGTGTACAAGAACGACCCTATCGCGCACGCTCACTGAAACATGTCCACACTCGGGGAAAAACTCGGCTTTGGTTTCATCGGCGCGGGCGCCATCGCGAACTTTCACGCGCAGGCGGTCGCCGCGTCCCGAGGCGGGCGGCTGGTCGGTGTAGTTAGCCGGCGGCGCGCCACGGCGGAAGATTTCGCGAAAACGCACGGCATCGGCTTCGCTGGCGAAGACGTGAACGAATTGCTCAATCAACCGGGGCTGGATGCGGTGTGCATCACGACGCCGTCGGCGCTGCATCTCGAGCCCGCGCTGGCGGCGATTCGTGCCGGCAAACATCTCATGATTGAAAAGCCGCTCGACGCAACCGTCGAAGGCACGGATCACATCCTGCACGAGGCTGAAAAGGCCGGCGTGCGGGTCGGCTCCGTCTTCCAGGCGCGATTCGGCGATGCCGCGCGCGCATTGAAAGCGGCGGTGGATGCCGGTCGTTTCGGCCGCATGGTACTCGCCAGCTGCTACGTGAAATGGAATCGCAGCGCGGACTACTACACCGGCTGGAAGGGCAAACTCTCCGAGGACGGCGGCGGCGCGCTGATCAACCAGGCCATTCACGGCGTCGATCTGCTGCAATGGTTCGCCGGGATGCCGGTGGAAGTGTTTGGCTGGACGACGCAACGCGTTCACGCGATCGAATCGGAGGATACCTGCGTCGCTGCGCTCAAGTTCGGCAGCGGCGCATTCGGCATTATCGAAACCAGCACTGCATTGTGGCCGGGTTTTTCGCGCCGCATTGAAATCTGCGGCGAACATGGCTCGGCGGTGATGGAAGACGACGACATCGCGCGCTGGGAATTTCGCGTCGCGCAGCCGGGCGACGAGCGCTTGCGCGCCACGCGCGAGAGCGGCTCGATGGGTTCGGGCGCGGCCGCACCGATGGCCATCAGGAACGAGGGCCATCTGCGCCAGATCCAGGATTTCATCGACGGCATCCGCGAGAAGCGGCCGTTCTTCATCGAAGGTCGCGAGGCGCGCAATGCAGTGGCACTGGTACGCGCTGTCTACGACTCGGCGTCGTCGGGGAAACCCGTGCGGCCGGACGGTGCCTGAAGACGCGATGCCACGGGGCTTTCCCCGAACCTACGCCATTTACTGGCAGATGGTCGCGAGGCGCTCCCGCGGCTTGCCTGGGAAGTTCGGATAGGGAATCGGTTTGGCTTCGATCATGAGATCGGTGAGCGTGCCACCGCCCGGTGAGGCGACATCCGGATCCGATTCATACACCGGATCGCGGTGCGCTTCCTCGAGCGTGACGATCTCGTAGCCTCCCTTCGAGAGCAGCGCGAACAGATCGGGCAGGATGTGCGAGCTGAACGACCCGAGATGCAGCAGCATCACGTGGTTGATGTCGCGGCCGAAGACCTGGCGAGCCAGGTCGCGCTGCATCGCGAGGTATGCCTGCGCAGCGGATAGATAGCTCTCGCGCAGCC
Organism: Steroidobacteraceae bacterium; assembly: GCA_035286365.1. Classification (GTDB taxonomy): domain Bacteria; phylum Pseudomonadota; class Gammaproteobacteria; order Steroidobacterales; family Steroidobacteraceae; genus CADEED01. The sequence continues at coordinate 46,608 of DATHJZ010000016.1, forward strand.
AATCGATCGCCTGCGCGTCGTTCTTCATCACGCACCGGGCGTGCGCGCTATTCCACAGGTAATCTTCCCAATCGATCGTGGTTTGCGCGATACGGTAACCGTTGCTCGCGAGAAATGCGCGCACCGCGCGGCGTTTCTCGAGGGTGTCGCCCTCATGCAGGTACGGGTACCGGAACCATCGCCAGTTGCTCTTCGCGCCCTCCGGCATCAGCAGTTCCAGTGCGGGCTCGTTCAACAGCACATCACGCTCAAAATTCTCGGCGCTGTTCTTCGTGAGATCGACGTGCGAGTAGGTGTGGTTCGCAACCGGATTGCCGCCGGCGACCCAGATCTGCAATGCCAGCGCCCCGTCGGGATTGCGCTCGAGCTTCTTGGCGTTGATGAATCCGAATGACGGCGGCACATGATGCTGCTTGAGCACGGCCACCGTATCGCGCGCGTAGTCGGATTGTTTGGCGCCGGCGGCGAGCGTGCCGTTGATGGGCAGATCGTCGAAGGTCAGCGCGACTTTCAGTTTCGGCGGCGGTGCGGCGGCGGCAGCAGCGGCGGCGCAAAGAAGAAGGGCCGCTAACTTAGAGGGGACACTCCTCATTTCGCGGCGGGGGGCAGCGCAGTACCGATGACGGCAGTCGCGAAATGAGGAATGTGCCCGCTCATTTCAGGAGGCTGCGCAGCATCCAGGAGGTCTTCTCGTGGATCTGCAGGCGCTGCGTCAGAAGGTCGCAGGTGGACTCGTCGCCGGCTTTTTCGGCGGCGGGGAAGGCCGCACGCGCAGTGCGTGCCACCGCTTCATGGCCGACCACCAGCAATCGCACCATCTCCATCGCCTCGGGCACACCCTCGGTCTCCTGGATCGACGTGAGCTTGGAGAATTCCTTGCCGGTGCCCGGCGCCGGATAGCCCAGCGAACGGATGCGCTCGGCCACGGCATCCAGTGCGTTCCATAGCTCGGTGTACTGATCCATGAACATCAGGTGCAGCGTGTTGAACATCGGGCCTTCCACGTTCCAGTGGAAGTTGTGAGTCTTGAGGTACAGCGAATAGGTGTCGGCGAGCACGCGCGACAGGCCCAGCGCGATTCTCTCGCGATCCTTCGTCTTGATGCCGATGTCGATCTGCGGAGCTGCCTGGTATGAAACCGGCGCGGTGGTGTTCTTCTTGCCCAAGTCTGTCTCCTCACACCCTGTCTTTCAGGCGGCTATTCAAAAATTCCTATCGTTTCGACAAGTGAGCGCGCAACACATCGCCACCGAAGTCGCGCTCGAGATCGCGATACACGGTGTGGATGTGATTGGCGTCGTTCTGCGTGTTGTCGTATTCGATCAGCAGCGTCGGGCCATGCACGCGGTAGTAGTGCTTTTCGCCGTTTTCGATTCTGCCGGCCCAACCAAAGCGCACCTGGTCGAAACCGGCACGATCGAGGCGCGTCAGCGCCTCTTTGGCCGCTGCGGGATTCAAGCGGCCCACGTAGAGCTCGATCAAAGCGCGCAGTTGCGCCTTCCCGGCGGTGGACATCGACCCTGCGGCGAGACCTTCCATTTCCAGCGGCCGGACTTTCGGATCATTGCCCGTGACGATGTCCGGAAACGCGGTGTCACTGAGCATGGCTACTTTGCGCTGCTCACCGGACAGGCTGGTCATCAGCTCACGGCCGAGATCTTCTTCCTGCGACAGCAGGCGAAAGCCGGTCTGCGGCCCCGACATCACCCGCGCCGGGTTCGCGCCCACGAACACCGGCGCCACGATGGGCGCCTGGCCTGGCAGCTGCGTCACGTTGATGGAGAGGTGATGCCCCTCGAAGCGCCAGGCCCAGGGTGATGAGCCCGACGGTTGGCCGAATACCGAGGTGTAGTAGTGGCCCGGATCGCGGCGCGTGACATCGGCCACGCCGGCCTCCGTCTCGACGCGCCGCAGGATATTCTCGTGTTTCATCACGCCGCGGGCCTCGAGCAGCCCTTCTGGGCTCAATGCGGTTGCGAGCAGTGGTCCTAACAACTCGCTTTGCCTGTCATCGAGCTTCAGCAGCGAGACGCCGACGCGCTCGCGCGGCACGAAATACCAGGCGGTGCGTTCAGCCGAATCGAGCGGGAAGCTTGCTGTCTTGCGTAGATCAGCAGGCAGCGATTTGAGGAACGCTTTGGCCGCCAGTTCCGCGGCGCCGTCGTTGCCGGCGCGCGCTGCGCCCGCGTGCTGCGAGACCGAGAGGGCGCCCAGCGCGCCCGCGCTCAGAGACAGTGCAATTCCCGCTACCCGTGCGATCCGCATCGCCGCCCTCCGGTTGAGATGGGCGCGATGGTAGCAGGCCTTCGATCAGGCTTGTTCGGTCACTTTGCCCATGAGCTTTTCAGCTTCCACGCGGTTCTTCTTGAACGCCTCTTCCAGCCCTGCCTCGCGCAGGAAGCTCACGTCGATTCGTCCCGAGCTGTCGATGCTGGAGCCGGCCGGCCGCGCCTGCGCGTCGGCCTCGGTCATTTCCTCGACCAGGCCGCTCGCGATGTGCACCGCCGCCACCAGCGGGCGCGATTCCGGGGCAACCTCGTTCGGCCGATGATGGAACGCCACTGCCTCGACGATCGGGAAGGGGATGCCCCACAATCCAAGTAGATAGGCGCCGACCTCGGCGTGGGTGACGCCGAAGATCTCGCGCTCGGCAGCCGCCATGTCGCCGTTCAATTCCTTCTTGCGTGCCATCGCGCGCACGTAGTCGGGCGGGGCGGCATGCAGCAGCACCAGCGCGCCGATGTCGTGCAGCAGGCCCGCGGTAAACGCCGCATCCGCCAAAGCCGGATTCGAGACGATCTTCTTCGCGAGTATGCCGGTCAGCATCGAATGATGTTGCAGGCGATCCGGCGAGAATCCCTTCACTTCGCTGATGGCCTTGTCGCTGAACGAGCTGCTCCCGAGCACCAGCGACTTGATGATCTCGACGCCGAGATACGTGACCGCCGGCCGGATGCTGACGATCTTCTGTCCCAGGCCGAAGTACGCCGAGTTCACCAGCTGCAGCACCTTGGCGCAGACCGCGGCGTCCATCTCGATGACCTTGGCGAACTGCGAGCTGTCGGACTTGGGGTCCGCCGCGAGCCGCGCAAGCTCGGTGTAGGTCGACGGCACGGCGGGAATGCGCTCGAGTTTGCCAACCAAGGCAGTCAACGCCGGGTTCTGCATGAGCTTGTGCAGCGCGTGCGTCTGTTCGATCACCGCGCGCAATGTTTCGCCGTCGCAGGGCTTGTGCAGGAACTGATGGGTCACCGGCAGCGCGCGCATGATGGATTCGCGTTCCGCCTGGCCGGACAACACGATGCGCGCCGCGGCAGGGAAGTCGCGCTGGATGTGCCGCAGCAGTTCGGCGCCGTCCATGCCGGGCATGCGCATGTCGGTGATGACGACGTCTGCGGGTGTCTTCTTCATCTCCTCGAGGGCCTGCTGCCCGCCGAGCGCGAAGGTCATCTCCCAGCGCTTGCGTTCCTTGCGCAGGGAGTTTCGCAAGCCATCGAGAATGGCCTGTTCATCATCGACGAAAAGCACGTGTAGCGAAGTCATGCGGCAGCCTGCTTGTTGGTGGACTCATTGTCAGAAGATCGGGCCTTGGCGGCCGTATCCGACACGGGGAGTCGGATGAAAAACGTCGTTCCCTGTCCCGTCTCTGTTTCGAAGTGAAGCGATCCTTTGAGCTTTTCGACCACGATGCCGCGCGACAACGCGAGCCCCTGGCCCGTGCCGTGGCCGACTTCCTTGGTCGTGACGAATGGCTCGAAGATGCGCGAGCGCACGGCCTCGGGAATTCCGTCGCCCGTGTCGCGGATCGAGATCTCGACGAAATCGCCGATGGCACGCGTGCGCACCGTGATGCGGCCTTTCTTGCTCGTGCCTTCGACGACCTCGTTGATGGCATGCGCGGCGTTGAGCAACAGGTTGAGCACCACCTGGTTGATGTCGCCGGCGTGGCAGTGCACCGGCGGAATCTCGGCGAAATACGTCTCGAGATCGGCGACGGCCTTGTACTCGTTGCGGGCCATGTTGAGCGTGCTCTTGATGGCGCGATTCAGATCGACGTCGGCCATGTTGGGTGCATCGGGATGAGTGAACTCGGTCATCGCGCGCACGATCGAGCCGACGCGGCCAATGCCTTCGAGCGCGCGATCGAGCGCGTCGGGCGCGTTCTTCAGGAAGTAGTCGACGTCCGCGGCTTCGTCGGTGTCGTGGGCTTTCCTGGCCGCCGCCACTGCGTCCTTGCCCGACAACACTCCGATCGCGAGTGCGCGGTAGTCGGCCATTGCGTGCGGCACGTCCTTCAGCGCATGACGCACGAAACGCACACTGTCGGAGATGAACTGCACGGAAGTGTTGATCTCGTGCGCGACGCCCGCGGCGATGCGGCCGACGGATTCGAGCTTCTGCCCCTGGGCGAGTTCGCGCACCATGCGGCTCGCCTCGGTGACGTCGATCATCAGGCCGCGCAGGAAACGCATGTCGTCGACCAGCTCGCAGGCGACCGTCCAGCGCAACTCGATCACGCGATCGTCGCTGGTCACGATCGAACACAAGAGCTCGAAGGTGCCGGGCACACATTCGTCGAGATCGCGGCGCGCCTGCGCCTCGCGCTCGCGCGGCAGGAGCTCGTCGAGGAAGCCACTCTGTTTCCAGCGCTCCTCGGCAATGCCCAGCAACTTCTCGGCCTGCGGGCCCACGTACGTAAACCGTCCGTGCGCGAGGTCGAGCTCGAACGGGATGGCGCGCGTGGTCTCGGCGATCAGGCGGTACTGCTCACGGCTGCGCGTAAGTTCAGCGGTTCGTGCTTCCACGTTTAAGGACGCCGTCTCGTTGGTGAGTTGCAGGTCGGCGATGAGTTCCGCGAAGTTGCGCATGGTCTTCAGGCTCTGGCGCACGGCCAGCATGAGAATCGCCGCCTCGGACACTACCCAGATGGAATGGTCGAAAATGCGCCACCAGGCCGATGCGCCGATCGCGAACGAGTCGGGCAGCGCCAGGATGCGAATCACTGGATACGCAATGCCGGCAAACGTGGCGGTCATCAGTACCTTGCGATCTCGATAGAAAGCGAGGAAGGCCAGCGATACGAACATGTGGAACTGCGCTTCGGGGCGGCCTTCGAGCAACCACATGAATAGCGTCGACCAGGCCATCTGGCAGAGCGCCACGAAGTGGCGCGACCACCACGCGAATGGCGCCGCGCGCGCGAACAGGATGGGCGGCACGCACAGCATGCCGCCCAGGATGAAGGTGAAGGCAACACGCGACTCGCCGGGTGACGCGGTGGTCCAGGCGAGCACCACGGCGATCGCCCACTGGATGGCGAACAGCAACTGGAACGTGCGATGGATGCCCGCCGTGAGTTGCGCCACGACATCGTGACGCACTTCACGGGCACGAGCCACGCGCTGCGTTGAATCCAGTTCGCTCACGGTATTCCCTGCTATTTCCTGGTGCCGACTCCGGTTGTCTCCGGGGTTTATCGGCCCATAACAGGGCACCCTTGAGGCTATTTCCTCGCTGGACCGGGAAAAAAAGCGTTCGTTTTCAAGACGTAGTCGGCATATTGCGGCCGACGTTTGCCGATGTCCCTTTCCAGCAGGCAGACCCCGGAAACACGCAGCAGCATGAAGGTCATGATCAAGGGGGCCGGTATGGACCACCAGGCACCGGCCGCCAGGGCGATGAGGTAGAAACCCCACCAGATGCAGAATTCCCCAAAGTAGTTAGGGTGCCGGGTGTAGCGCCACAGGCCGCGGTTGAGGACCCTGCCCTGGTTGGCCGGGTCGCGCTTGAACCGGGCGAGCTGCCAGTCACCGCCGGCTTCGAAAACCATGCCGATGAGCCACAGCAGCATGCCGGCGTAGTCGAGCCAGCCGATCGGCGCATTGCTGGCGAACGCGCCGAGCAACGGCAGCGAGATGATCCAGGCAAGACCGGCCTGCAACCAGAACACGAGGTACAGGCTCTTCAGCGCGAAGCGGGGCTGGTTGCCGGCGCGGATCTCCTGGTAACGGTGATCCTCGCCCTTACCGACATTGCGCGCCGTGATGTAAAACGACAGCCGTGCGGCCCAGATCACCAGCAACCACAGCTCGAATGCCAGGCGCGGCGCGCGCGGATCCGCGCCGAGTCCATAGATCACGCTGGCCGCGAACAACATCAGGCTCCACAACGAATCGACGATGGCGACATTGCGCAACGGCAGCGACAGCAGCCAGGTGAGCGTCGCGGCGACAATCAACACCGGCAGTGCCGACAGCCACAGGTGGTAGTCGAAGGCGGCGCTGATCAAAGCAGGTCCAGGATGCGGAACCAGAGCATGGCGAGCACGAGTGCGGGGCGGCGCAAGTACGTCCCACCCGGGAAATCCATGTGCGGAATCCGGCTGTACATGTCGAAACGTTCCGCCGTACCGCCGACCACTTCGCTCACCAGTTTGCCGGCCATGCCGGAGATGACCATGCCATGACCGGAGAGGCCCTGCACGAACCAGGCGTTGGGCCCGAGGCGCCCGAAGTGCGGTGCACGATTCATCGTGATGTCGAGAAAGCCGCCCCAGGCGTATTCGATGCGCACATCGTCGAGCTGCGGAAAAACCTTCGCGATGCGCTTGCGCAGCACGCGCGCGGAATCGAACGGGTCGATCCCGGAATAGCTCACGCGCCCGCCGAAGAGCAGCCGGTGGTCCGAGGAACGGCGGAAATAGTCGAGGATCCAGTTCATGTCCGCGGCGGCGGCATTGTTGGTGATGAGCGCCCGCGCGCGTTCCTCGCCCAATGGCTGGGTCGCGGCAATGTAGGTCCCGATGTCCATGAGCTTGCGCGCGAGCGCAGGCACGAGCCGGCCTAACAACGCACCGCCCGCGATGACCAGGTGCCGCGCACGCACCGTGCCCGCCGCGGTGTGCACCAGGTTGTCGGCGGTCGCGTGCTGTGCCACGTCGAGCTTCGTGACCCACGAGTTCTCGAATATCGTCACGCCGGCGGTCGCGGCGGCACGCGCCAGGCCCAGCGTGTAGCGGTAGGGATGCAGGTGTCCGCCATTCGAGTCGATCAAGGCGCTGGTGTAGCGCTCGCTTGCAATGAGCGTGCGCAGTTCGTCGCGTCCGACGAGCCGGACGCTGTGGTAGTCGTAGCGGCTGCGCAGGTGGTCCACTTCTTCGCGCAGCGCGTCATCGTGCCGGCGCTTCATCCCGAGAATCATGTGGCCGGGCACGTAGTCGCAGTCGATCGAGTGTCGGGCGATGAGATCGCGCTGCAGCGCGAGCCCTTCGATGGACACATCCCACATACGGCGCGCGTCGGCGGCGCCGACCGCCTTTTCGAGCGTCGACTGCTCGCAGGCGTAACCCATGATCGACTGACCGCCGCTGCGGCCCGATCCGCCGAATCCCACGTGCCTGGCTTCGAGCAGCGCAACGCGCAGGCCGCGCTCGGCCAGGTGCAGCGCCGCCGAAATCCCCGAAATGCCGCCCCCGACCACGCACACGTCGAACGTTTGTTCGCCTGCTAGCGCGGCGTGCGTTGGCGGCGCCGGCGTCAGCGCGTAGTAGAAATTCTGGGCATCGGCGCTCATGGGAATCGCCAGGCTACAAGGGGCCGAGGTAACGCGCGATTTCGAGCGGCGTGATGTAAGAGTTGAATTCGGTCATCTCCGCGCGTTTGACGGCTGAATACAGGTGCACGAATTTCGCGCCCAGCGCCGCGCGCGCGAATTCGCTGGCCGCAAACTTCTCGATCGCCTGCGCCCAGGTCGTGGGCAGCGGTTCGCCGTCCTGCACGTAGGCATTGCCGGTGAGCACGGCCGGGGGTTCGAACCGGTTCTCGAGTCCATGCAGCATGCCGGCCAGCACCCAGGCGAGAACCAGATAGGGATTCGCATCCGCGCCGGCGAGCCGGTGCTCGATGCGCAGATTGTCCGCGTCGGAGGCGGGCACACGAATCGCCGACCCGCGATTGTTGATCGACCAGGTCGGGTGCAGCGGTACGTAGGCCTCGCTGCGAAAGCGGCGGTACGAATTCGGTCCGGGCGCGCATAGCGCCATGCCGTCCGCGAGGGTCAGCAACGTGCCGGCGATCACGTGACGCAGCGGCACGCTGTCCAGCGGGTTTCCGGCCGCGAAAATGTTCCTGCCCGCCGCGTCGACCAGGCTCACGTGGATGTGCAGTCCGCTGCCGGCCATGTCGCGGTAGGGCTTGGGGATGAAGGTCGCCTCGCAGCCGTGCGCGCGCGCCACACTTTTCACCACGCGCTTGAAGCGCAATGCCTCATCACACACGCGCAACGCGTCGGGTGCGTGTTGCAGGTTCACCTCGTATTGGCCGGGGCCGTACTCGGCCAGTGCTGAAGTTGCAGGGACGTTCTGCAGGCGGGCGACCCGATCGATCTCGGCTAACAAGCTGGAATATTCGTTCAGGTCCGTCATCGAGTTGATCTGGGTGCGGTACTCGCGCCGCCCGGTCAGCGGGCCGCGCGGCGGCTGGGGAAACCCGAGCGCATCGCGCTCCGAATCGACCAGGTAGAACTCGTACTCGATCGCCACGACCGGGGTGAAGCCGAGACGCGCGAACCGCCCGAGCACCCCGGCTAACAAGTGGCGCGGATCGCCGAAGAACGGCGAGCCGTCCTGTTCGTGCATCGTGAGCTGCACTTGCGCGACGCCATCGTTCGCGGCCCACGGGACCGGCACCAGCGTGCCCGCGATGGGCATGCAGGGACGATCCGCATCGCCATCGGCGAACCCCAGCCCCGAGGCCTCGACCGTTCCGCCCTCGATATCGAGTGCGAACATGGAGCCGGGCAGGGGCATGCCGCGCTTGAACACGCCCGCGATCCCTGCGCGGTCGATGCGTTTGCCACGTTCGACCGTATTGAGGTCGTTGACGAACGCGTCGATGAACCGGACCTCGGGGTGATCGGCCAGAAAGCGCTCGAGCATCGATTCGGCAGCGCGGGTCATACGGGTCTCGGTGTTTATTATTCTAGACGCCGGCTGACGTCCAAGCGCCGCAGCATAGACCCGCCAAAGGAGGGCAGGCAAACGCGCCGCAAGGCCAAATTTGCGCCTGCGCTGGCCCCTTCTGGCCTCGCATTACCCCAAGCCGGATGCCCCTCCGCTGTGGTCTAATGACGCTCCTCGCGCTCATCTTGGCTGCGAGTCCGTAAAAGATAATAGACAGCGCCCGTATTGGTCCCCCGGGGCCGATCCGCCTGAAAGCGTGATCATGAAAAGCAGACCTGTCATTGGCATCCCGGCGGACAGACGCATGATCGGGCCGCATCCGTTTCATGCAGTCGGCGAGAAGTACATCGCGGCGGTCGTGCAGGCCGCCGATTGTCTGCCGCTGCTGATCCCGGTGCTCGAGACGCCGCTGGATGTGACCGAAATTCTCGCGCGCGTCGACGGCATTTTCTTTCCGGGCAGTCCGTCGAACGTGGAGCCCGCGCG
>DATHJZ010000017.1:0-21596 GCA_035286365.1 Steroidobacteraceae bacterium
GGATCGACTGAACGGCGATGTCAGTCTCGCGGCGCGCCCGCTGATCGCGGGCTTGCCGGATGTGAGCGCGCCAGGCGTACCACGCTCGCGCGGCGCGGCAGCCCTGCCCGAACCCGCATTCGCCGCCCTGCCCGGGTGGGAATTCATCGACATCGAAAAATACCGGCGCGTATGGAAAAGCGCGCATGGCTACTTCAGCCTCAACATGGCGTCCTCGCGCGGCTGTTCGTTCCGTTGCAACTGGTGTGCGAAGCCCATCTGGGGCAATCAGTACCTGCAACGACCGGCGCGCGAGATTGCGGCGGAAATGATTCATCTGCGCCGGCACTACCGCCCCGATCACATCTGGTTCGCCGACGACATTTTCGGCTTCAAAGTGGCCTGGGTGAACGAATTCGCGGCTGCGCTCGCAGCAGGCGGCGGTGGCGTGCCGTTCACCATCCAGCTGCGCGCCGATCTCGTCAGCCCGCGCATGGCCGAGGCGCTGCGCAACGCCGGCTGCCGCGAGGTATGGATCGGTGCCGAAAGCGGCAGCCAGAAAATTCTCGACGCCATGAACAAGGGCACACGAGTCGCCGAAAACATCAAGGCGCGTCGCCTGCTCGGCGACGTCGGCATACGCGTCGGGTATTTCCTGCAGCTCGGTTATCTCGGCGAGGAACTCGACGACATCCTCGCGACCCGCCGGCTCGTCGACGAAGCGCGCCCGGACGACGTCGGCGTCAGCGTGTCCTATCCACTGCCGGGCACGAAGTTCTACGAGGCCGTGAAGCAGCAGCTCGGCGTCAAGACCCACTGGCAGGAAAGCAGCGACCTCGAAATGATGTTCGAGGGCACTTACACCTCGGATTTCTACCGCACGGTGCGCAACCTGCTGCACGACCAGGTGAAGGATCCGTATTCGCCCGAGGTGGGGCGGCGCTGGGACGCGCTCATCGCGAGCGAGACAAACTACCGGCCAGCGCCCGCGGCGGCTGGCGAAGTTCTCGGCGACCTCGCCGCCACGTTCGGCTGAGAAGCAGATGCCATGACTGACATCCAGCTCACGCACTGGGGCCACGCATGACCCGCCCAGCGAAAAAACTGCCTTCCTTCGGTGTCATCCAGGCGGCGCTGCGCCGTACGTCAGAACACCTGGTACGTGAAGTAGTTGCACCCTCGCCGCAGACACCGGCCTGGACCGACTTCGAGTGGATCGTCGCGAAGTCCGTGAGCGACATGCAGGGCATCGCCGCATTGCTGGCCAACCGACTGCGGTGGCAACCACCCTCGGCATTCAAGGCTTTTCTCGACGATCAGCTCGCACATGGCCGCGCGCGCCACGAGCAGGCGGACGTTTTGCTCCGCAAACTCGATTCGGCCTTGCGCGGCCTGGGCGTCGCTGCCGTCGCACTCAAAGGCTCCGCGATGCGCGCGCTCGGCCTGCACGGCGCGGGAGAGAGGCCCATGGGCGACATCGATCTGCTGGTGAGACCCGCAGATACCGCCGCATGCGCGCGCGTGCTCGGCGATCTCGACTACGAACTGCTGTATTCATCGCGCCGACACGATGTGTTCGCCCCACGTGCTCGGCAACTCGTGCGGGAATTTGGAGAACATCGCAATCACGCGCTCAAGGTCGAAGTGCACACGCGCGTTTACGAGCTGCTGCCCGTGCGGGAAATCGACATCACGCATGCGATATGGTCGCAGATGCCGCACGCGGGCCTCAATTCCTACGCGAGCGCCGCCGCGCTGTTGCGCCACGTGTTGCTGCACGCCGCCAATTGCCTCCGCGCCAACGCCGCCCGGTTCATCCAGATTTACGACATAGCGCTGCTGGCGAAACGTATGAAGGCCACCGACTGGACCGGATTGCTGGGCGATGACGGCGAGCGAACCTGGTGGATGTTTCCTCCACTCGCACTGGCGTCGCGATACGTACCCGGGAGCGTTCCGGCAGAAATCCTCGCGCACTCCCGCGACCTGTGTACGCACTGGCTGCGGCTGCGGTATGCGAGCCGCGAGCTGCACGACGTGACTTGGTGCAATCTGCGTATCGCTGCGCTGCCGGGAGTCGAATGGTCGCGCACGCCCGGTGACGTCTTGCGCTTTGTCCGAAGCCGGTTGTTGCCCGATCGTGTGGCGCGCGCCGAGCTCGCGGATACTGCCGTGTCGCAACCCGCGCTGATGCAGTTGCCGTGGTATGGGATTTCCCACACGGAACGCGTCGTGCGCTGGCTTTTCACCCGGCCGCCGCGTGTACAGACGATCTCGGCAATCGCCGCGGCGGTGCAGGCTGAAGCACCATGAACGAATCCGATCTCGACGGCGTTGCATCGGCGCCTTTGATGAACACACAAGCCAGGAAAAATCCGCGCGCGATTTCGGTCGTCGAACTCGACCAGACGCGCGCCGCGTTCGACAGCGTGGCGGCAGACTACGACGGCCCGCGCGGCAACAACGCCTTGATCCAGCGCATGCGCGCGACCATGTGGCGCGAACTGGACCGGCGTTTCGCGCACGACGCGCGGCTCATCGATCTCGGCTGCGGCACGGGTCTCGATGCGCTGCACCTGGCGCAAAGCGGACGTAGCGTGCTCGCCACCGACTGGTCACCGGGCATGGTCGGCCGCACCGTACAACGCGCGGCCCAAGCAGGGCTCGCCGCGCGCATCGAGGCACGGCGCGTGGGCGCTCACCAGCTCGAGCAGATCGACGCGGCCGGTGGATTCGATGGCGCGTACTCGAACTTCGGTCCTCTTAACTGCGTACCCGATCTCGGCGCCCTGTCCGCACAGTGTGCGCGGCTGCTGCGGCCCGGCGGCAAGCTGGTGTTCTCGGTCATAGGGCGAATCTGTCCGTGGGAATACCTGTACTACCGCTGGCGCCGGCCCGAACGCGCGAAGATTCGCGCGTTGCGCGGCCCGGTGGCCGTTGCGATGAATCATCAGACGATCTGGACGCGCTACTTCACTCCGCGCGAGTTCTACGCGGAATTCGCGCGGCGGTTCGACCTGATCGAATACCGGGCGTTGAGCCTGTTCATGCCGCCACCCTACCTGGTTCGCTGGTACGAACGGCACCCGCGGCTGCTCGAGTTGTTAGGCCTGATCGACGATGCAGCAGGCGGATGGCCGGTGCTGCGCAACGCCGGCGATCACTTTCTCATCGTCATGCGGTGCAAGAGCGAACCGCGCCCATGATCGCGCGCGACGCCCTGCCGTCGTTCACGACCCTGCGCACCGCGCTCCATGTCACGACGGAGCCACAATTGCCCGGCACTGCTGCGACGCGCGGCGGACCAGCACGAACTGACCGCAGTTTCCTGGTCGAACCTGCGGATCGATGCCTTTGCGCCGAGCAATGTCGCCCTCGACGAACTCGAATACTCCAGCAAGACATTGCCCCAATTGCGGACTGTGCCGTGGTACGGACAGCGCCATTCCACGCGCATTCTGCGCTGGGTGTTCACGCCGCCGCCGCGCGTGCGGACCATTGCCACGGTGCTCGAAGCATTCAACGCCCGGCCACGTCGCGACGGCACCGGGCCGTGACCAGCTGCAAATAGCAGGCGTCAAAGGATCGTGCCGTGAAATCCGCATCCTCCACGATCGCGCGGCGCTGCGCCTCCACGGCGAGCCGCATCCGTTCGGCGTCATCCTCGAGCAGACGCAGCACGCCGAGCGCGAACGCCGCGTCGTCGCCCACCGGCACGCAGATCGCGGCGTCATTCGCCCACTCGCGCACGTGGCCAACGGCTGTGCCGACGGTCGGCACACCGGCGACCGCGGCTTCCAGCACCACCAGCGGACCGGCCTCGTGGCGCGATGAGACGAGGTTGATGTGCGCGGCTTCCATGACCGGCCGCAGCTGGCGCTGCGTGAGGAAGCCATGGAACGTCACGCGCGCGCCGAGCCCGCGGCTCCGAGCGAGCCGCTGGATTTCGCCATCGAGCGTGTCTTCGCCGACGACGTCGAGCTGGAAATCCACCTGCCTCGCCGCCAGCCGCTCCAGCGCGCCTAACAACGTAGGCTGGTCCTTGACTCGATTGAGACTGGCCACGTGGATCAGGCGCGCGGGCGAATGACTGTCGCGTGCCCGCGGCGGCAAGACCGGCCAGGACGCGAGGTCCACGCCGAGCGGCAGGCGCCCGGCTTCAAATCCGAGTGCGGCCGCCTGCGCGATGATCGGCTCGCTCGCCGCGGTGATGAGGTTCGCGCGCCGCAGCGGCCACGCATCCACGACGCGCCGCAGGAGACGCTGTCGGCCGCCGTAGCCGATGTCCCGCAGCGCGACGAGTTCGCCGCCTGCCAGGTGCACGAGAGAGGGGATTCGCAGCGAACGCGCGGCCGCCACTCCCGCCAGCGCGCACGCGCCGCCCCAGAAGGCGTGCACGAGGTCGAATGGCGTTCGCGCATGCTGGCGCCGGATCGCCGCGATCGCGCGCAGCACGGCGCACGGCTGACCGACGTTCACGATGGTGGCGCCGTGCAACGGCCACTGCGCGGGACGCGGTTCCTGACGCAGGGCGAAAACGCGCACGTCGTGGTCGCGCGCCAGCCGCTCGATCAGCCACAGCAGCGCGGGGATCACGCGCCTCTCCCCCAATCTATCTACTCCACCGGGAACAACTAGCGCGATGCGCATGCGTGCGGACTCAGACATCGAGCACCGGCGCTGGCGCGATCCGACGGCGCCGCGCCGCGTGCTCGCGCTGCGCTTTCAGGCGCTCGGTGATACGGTAATCACGCTGCCCTACCTGCAAAGCCTGCGCCGTCAGCACCCCGGCATGCGTCTCGATTTCCTCACGCGCTCCGAGGTCGCGGCGGTGCCGCGCGCGCTCGCGCTGTTCGACGACGTCGTGGTGTTCGGTGGCGGCCGCAACACCTGGCGGCAACTCATCGCGGTATTGCCAAAGCTGCCGCGCCTTTTCATGCGTCGGTACGACGTAGTGCTCGATCTGCAGAACAGCCGCTTGAGCCGGCTGGTCCGCCGCCTGCTGATGCCGCGCGCCTGGTCGGCGTTCGACAGGTTTTCCCCGCATGCCGCGGGCGAACGCACGCAGCGGACGATAGCCGCGCCTTGCGACTGGAAGGTGAGCCTCGATACCGGGTTGCGCCTGCGTCGCGACGATGCCCACGCGTTGCTCGCAGCGCGCGGCTGGCGGCCCGGCGCCGAACTCGTCGTGCTCAACCCCGCCGGCAACCTCCCGTCGCGGTCGTGGCCGGTAGAGAATTACTGTGAGTTCGCACGGCACTGGCTGGCGCGCCGGAACTGCCACGCGAAGTTCGTATTGCTGCTGGTGCCCGCGATGCGCGCGAAAGCCGAGCGCATCGCGCTGGAACTCGGCGATGCCTGCATCGACCTCACCGGCGCAGCCGACCAGGTGCAGGCCTTCTCCATCCTGGGTGCGAGCCAGTTCATGTTGTCCGAGGATTCCGGGCTCATGCACATGGCGTGGATCCAGGGTGTTCCGACACTTGCGCTGTTCAGCTCGAGCCGCAAGGACTGGTCGCGCCCGCTCGGCGCGCGCACCGAGTGCCTCGATTCCTCCGATCTTTCCTGCGGACCGTGCGGGCTCGTGCATTGCCGGTTCGGCGACAACCGCTGCCTCACGCGTTATTCGGCCGAGCAGGTTTTTGAACTCGCGCGCCACTTGTTAGCGTCCTGACTGCGCACGCGCCACGCTGCCGTCGAAACAGCGCGCGACTTCCGCTTCGAGCAATCGCGCGCCGGCCACCGAGACGTGGTTGTCGTCGCGATAGATAGACTGGCCGTCCCCTGTCAGGTACCGGCAGCGCGCACCGGGACACAGCACGCGTTTCGGATCGACGGTGTGGATCGACCCGCGCCGCTCGAGCGCATCGATGTCGGCTTCCTGCTCGCGAAACTGTGCATACGCAGCCGTGCGCGTCAGTGACAGAAAATCCGCGCTGATGCCGCGCCGGCGCGCCATCTCGAGCGCGTACTCCGCCTGGTATCCGACCGCTGGAACACCCTTGATCACGCAGACTGTTCGTCCGGGCGCGTCCACGCGCTTGAGTGTTTCCTGCAGGCCGCGGCTGAACAACGAATCACTGCCGGCCACGGTGAGCTCCGCGGACGGTGCGAGGTGCAGGCCCGGGTTCGCCCAGCGCGCATTGAGCACGATGAGGTCGGGATGGATGGCCTTCACGGCGCTCACCATCGCGAGGTTGAACTCGTTACAACGCCAGACCGCCTCCGACACCGCGCCGATGAGCGGCGCGCAGCTCGGAATCTGCGCGATGAAGATCTGTATCCGCTCGCGGCTCGCGATGCGGCGATACGCGGGCGCGAGCGCCCACGAGTGGCTGTCACCCCAGACGACGGCGCGCGCGATCGCGCCGTTCGACGGACCGAAGGAACACAGGTCGCCGCGGCGGATGTTGTCGAAGTCCCCGCCGATGCAGCGCGCCGGAAACAGGTCGCGGCCCAGGTCGCGCCGCGGCGCGGCATCCTGCGCCTCGGCCAGGCGCCGCGCGTACCCGTTGTCGGTCATCAACTTGAGGCCGGCCGCGAGCAGCACAACACTTGCGCCCGCGGCCGCGGCCCAGAACCAGCGATCACGGGGAAGCCAGCGCCGGCGTCGGAACGGCAGCTCGATCCACCACCACGTGGCCACCGACAGTAGATAGATGAGGGCGCACAGCGCAGCGAGCTCGGCGGGTCGGAGCGCGAATATCTGGTAATAGCGGAACAGGCCGAGCACCGGCATGTGCCACAGGTACAGCGAGTAGGAAATGAGGCCGGTGAATACCAGCGGGCGCCAGGACAAAAGCCAGGTCACGCTATTGCCTCCGGCGCCCACGGAGATGAGCGCCGCCGTGGCGACGGTCGGCGCCAGCGTCGGCCATGCCGGGTACTCGAGTCTGGTCGTGAAGAGACAAGCACAGGCCACGATCACGGTGAGCGCCGCCACCGCGACGAGCTCGCGCGCCACCCGGTGCGTCACCGGCGGCCACGCCCCGAGCGCGACCAGCGCTCCCACCAAAAGCTCCCAGGCACGGGTCGGCAACAGGTAGTAGTTGGAAACAGGGTGCGTGCGGGCCATCCACAGGCACAGCGCGAACGAGACGGCGGCACCGCACGCCAGCAGGCCGCGGCGCGCTCCCAGCCACCGGCGCTGCAGCACCACGAAAGCCAGGGGATAGAGGAGATAGAACTGCTCCTCGACGGCGATCGACCAGACGTGCAGTAGCGGCATGTTGCTCGCAGTCCAGCCGAAGTAGTTGCCGTTGAAGCGTGCGCCGAGGTTCGCAAGCATCACCGCGCTGTGCGCGAGCAGGCGGCCGAAGATCTCCAGGTGCGCCGGCTGCAGCAGCCAGGCCGCGACGGCCGTCGTGATGCCCAGCACGAACAGGAATGCCGGCAGGATGCGCCGCCCGCGCCGCGCGTAGAACTCGCCGAGCAAGTCGCGCAGCGGCAGATGCGCACGCGTCACGAGCCACCCCGTGATCAGATATCCGGAAATGACGAAGAATACGTCGACACCGACGTAACCGCCGGAGAATCCCGGCACTCCCGCGTGAAACAGCAACACCGCGACCACCGCGATGGCACGCATGCCGTCGATGTCGGGGCGATACGGAAGTGCGGTATCAGGATGCAAGCGCGCGACTCCGCTCGCGCGCGCGTCGCCGCCAACCTGCCCGCAGCAGCGTGCGCGCGCTCGAAGCCCACCAGCGCGGATCGCGCCAGCACGACGCGAGACTACGGCGCATGCTCGCCAGCATTTCGCCGGCTGCGCCTTGCGCAAGGTAACTGGCCGCCAACGCCGCGGCGTTGCGTCGCAACTGCGCGGCGATCAGCGGCTGCCATTGCGCCGGTGCACTGCCCGCGATCTTGCGCAACGACAAGGCGCGCAGCTCGAGCGCGCGGGGCGGAAAGCGCATGCTGTGACTCGCGGCGTGCACGCGCACCGCGGTGAGTGGCGAGCGGACGACCGATACCTCGCTGCGCAGGGCCAGTCGCATCCACAGGTCGTAGTCCTGCCCGCAATCGAGAGCCTCATCGAAGCCACCGACCTCCTCGACCAGCGCCCGCTGCGCCATCGCCACGCTGGCAGTGCGGATCGGCGCCCGCCCGGTCACCGTGGCGGCGAAGACCTCGCCATCGCAGGGTTGCCAGCGTTCAAAGGCGCCGTCCGCCAGCGGTTCGCCGGAGGCGTCCACGTGCAGAAAGCCGGTGTAGCTCCAGCGGCGCGCGGGTTGCGTACGCAGCAACGCCATCTGCAGCGCCAGCTTCTCCGGCATCCACTGGTCGTCGGAATCGAGGAAGGCGAGGAATTCGCCCCGCGCTTCACGCAGCGCCGCGTTGCGCACCACGGCGGGATTGCCGCTGTGGGCAAGACGGGTGATGCGCACGCGGGGCGGCTGATGCAATTCGGCCAGCACTCTTACGGTCGCATCCGTCGACCCGTCATCCGCGATCAACAGCTCCCACTCGGTGTATGTCTGCGCAAACACGGACTGCACGGCGAGCGGCAGCAATGCCGGGCGGTTGTGGACCGGCATGATCACCGACACGAGTGGCGCGCTCACGGAGCGCACTCGCGCAGCAGAATTTCCAACGCCGCGACCGCGTCGCGCGGTTGCGTGCCGCGCGCGAGCTCGAACGCGGGCAACCGCGTCACTCGTGCGAGGAATGCGTCCCAGCCCGGCTGCGTGGCTGCGTACGGCTGTTCGCGCACGAGCAACGCCGCGACGCTGCGCGCGGCCATCGCGCGCAATGCCGGGCGCCGCGTACGCGCCGTCAGCCGCACCACCGCGGCAATACGCAACGGGCCAGCGAGCCGCGCGCCCGCGAGGTGGCGCAAATCCACCTCGAATTTGAGCTCGCCACTGCGACGACGGATCTGCGGCGCCGCCCGCACCGTGCGCGCCTGTGCGGCGTCCAGCAATCCAGGCGCGTCGCGGCGCAGATGTACGAACGCGGGCAGCGCGCCAGCCACGAGACTGCGGGGTTCGATGAACACACTGTCTTCGGCGAGCATGCGAAGGCCCGCGGTTGCGGCGTGAAAGCACAGCGTCGACTTGCCGGCGCCGCTGTCGCCAAGCAGCAGCAGGCCTTTTCCGGCGCGACCTACGCACGCGGCGTGCAACGGCACGAGTTCACGCACCCGGGTCAACAGGCTCAGCAGCGCAAACTCGAGCAGCTCGTAGCGCGCGTGGTAGGGATGCGCGAGCAACGTGTCCGACATCACGACGGCGGCGGCGCGCGCCGACGGCGCAACCACCATGTGATTGTCGGCATCGATAATGCCCGTAAGCATGCCGGCAGCGGCACCGGCCACGACGCGCGGTGGACCCGCCCTGCCGAAGCGCCGGCCACCGCGCTTGCGGCGCAGCTCGATACGGCAAGTCGGCGCGTTCGCGGATCGTTGCGCGGGCAGTCCCCCGCAGGCAGCATCGACGATCCGCATGAGATCGCGGTCGCCGGCCTCGAAGACGCAGCGCGTGCCTAACAACCAGCGCACCGCGCGCAACGCGCGGCCGCGGCGCTCGCCGAAAGGGTCGGCGGAGGCGTCCGGCATCAGCGTCGCTCCGCGGCGCCGTGTCCGGCGGCGTACGCCGCAGCGGCCGGCAGCAGCGCGCCGCGTTCGAGTTCGAAGGTCAGGTCGCACGCGCGCAATGCCGCGGCATGATGTGCAATCACGATGAGCGTGCGCGGTGCGGCGCCGGCGCGCAGCGCGGCCAGCACGCGGCGCTCGTTGACCGGATCGAGAGCGCTGGTTGCTTCGTCGAGCAACAGCACCGACGCGTCGCGATACAGCGCCCGCGCAATGCCGATGAGCTGACGCTGCCCGCCGCTCGCGCGGACCCCGCGCTCACCGATGGGCTCGTCGAGTCCGTCCGGCAGTGAATCGACGAAACTGCGCAGCTGCGCCTGATCGACCGCCGCGCGCAGTCGCCCGGCGTCGATCCGCTCGCGCGGCACGCCGAGCGCGATATTCTCGGCGACACTCGCGTTGTGCAGGAACACCGACTGCGGCACATACGCGATCCGGGATTGCCACGCTTCTGCGTTCTGCGCGTCCAGCGTCTCGCCGTCGATCAGCACGCTGCCCGATTCCGGCGCGAGCAATCCTGCGATCAGGTCGGCCAGCGTGGATTTACCCGAGCCATTCGCGCCGATCAGCGCCACGAGCGCGCCAGCCGGGATGCGCAGCGACACATCGTTCACGGCGAGCGGCAGGTGCGCGGCATAGCGAAAGCTCACGTTTTTCAGACAGATCTCGCGCGGTGGCCGGCCCTGCCAGTCGTCGCGGGCCGGCGGCGGCGGGGACTTGCGCGGCGCCGCTGCCGCCAGCAGGTCCTGCTCGATGCCTTCGAATGCGGCGCGCTCGGCATTGATGTGCGCGAGCGCCGCGAACGCCTGCTGCAGCGCCGGCAGCAATCGATAGGCGGCGAGCGCGAGAAAGGTAACGCCGGCGACCCAGCGCGCGTCACCCGCACGGCCGAACCAGAGCGCCGCGCCGACCAGCCCCGCGGCAGCGATGCATTCGACCAGCTGGCGCGGCAGTTGCGCGATCGTGAGCGTGTCGGCGGCGGTGCGCGCGATGCCGGAGGCGCGACTCGCGAACAGTTCGCCGAAGAACCGCTGATTGCGCAGCAGCAGTATTTCGCGGATCGCGCCGAAGCTCTCGGCCAGCACGCGCGCGCGTTCGCTCCAGCGTGCCGATTGCAGCCGCCCGTTCTCGTGCAGGCGCCGGCGCACGCCGAAGTAGATAGCTGCATAGCAGCCGCCGAACACCGTCACCGCAAGCAACGCTGCCCAGGCATTGAACAGCAGCACGGAGGCGAATATGAAAACGCTGGTCGCTGCGCCCGTCACGAGCAACAGCGAGTTCTGCAGGATTCCGATGGCCAGTGCATCGACCTGGTAGACCACGCGGCTCGCGAGCACCGCGCTGTCGCTGCGCGCGTGGAACACCAGATCGCGGCGCAGGTATTCATCGAACAGCGCGCCCTGGAATTGTGCAGCGACGTCGTGTGCAAAGCGTTTGATTGCAGCGTTGCCGGCGAGGTTGATCGCGTTTGCCGCGCACACCAGCACGACGAATGCGACGCCGAGGCAGGCCACGAATCTCGCGTGATCCGCGAAACCGAGCGCGACTTGCGCGTTCTCCAGCCAGCTGTGACGTTCGACGAATGTCGGATCGGCAAACACCGCGAGAAATGGCACCACGGCGGTGACGCCCAGCAGAGTCGAGAAAGCCATCAGCAACGACAACGCCTGGAGTCGTACGAACCGGCGGCGCTGGCGTGCGTCCAGCAGCCGCCAGATGCGCCGCAGCAGCCGGATGATGGATTCGCGTGACATCGGCTCAGATACTCGAGACGCGCGGATCGAGCAGGCCGATCATCTTCTGCGACGCTTTCAGCTCCCACGGCCGATCGTAACGCTGCAGCGAATACCGCCAGCTCGCCAGCCCGCGCAGCGCCGTCTTTGCCCAGCGCGGCGCGCGCGTGTCCTGTACGGTCGGAAAGCGGCAGCGCAGTACCGTCACGAAATCATGGATGCGACGGCGCAGTCGGTCGTCGATCCACGGCGCGTCGGCATGACAAGCGTAGTCCACCCAATTGGGTCTGGTCCACTCTTCGGCACTGCGCGGAAAGACCACGGGCTCACCGTGCACGTCGCGCAGCGGCGCGATCTTCAGCCGTTGCGAGTCAGGCACGCTGCTCGCGGGCAGCGGCGTATAGACGTAAACGATGATCTCCGACTGCGGATTCACGCGCTTCACCTGGCGGATGAAGTCGAACGTGCGTTCGGTCTCGCCCTCCGGATCTTCGGGCGGCGCCACCATGAACGACAGCTCCGGGATCACGCCGTTGCGACGGCACACCTCAGCCACTTCGAGCGTCTGGTCGGAGCGGGTGCCTTTGCGGATCGATTTCAGCAACTTGTCGTTGGGCGTCTCGGCGCCGATGTACGCCATCTTGAGCTTGCTCTTGCGCACCAGCGCCCAGGATTCCTTCGACAGGTTGACCAAAGCGTCGGCGCGCGCATAACACCACCACGGCAGTTCGAGGCGCGCCAGCACTTCGAGCAGCGGAATCATGTCCGCTTCGCGATCGAAGAAGTTGTGGTCGAAGAACTGGATGGAATCGGCGCCGAAAGCGTCGCGCAGATGCGTGAGCTCACGCTCGAGCCGCAGCTGCGTTGGCAGCAGGGTCGCGCCACGAAACATCGCGGCGACACCGCAGAACGTGCAGCGGAACCGGCAACCGAGCGACGCCTGGTGGACGGCCGTCCGCCGTCCCATGAAGGTGCGCGCAAGATAGCGGCGCGGATCGCCGAGCTTGTCGTACGGCAGCAGCTCAGGAAGCGTCACCGGCGCGAGCTTCGCGGACGGGTTGTTGACGATGCCACTGCCGTCGCGCCAGCTGAGCCCCGGGATGCGCGCGAGCGCCGCGCGGTCAGGATGCGGCAGCAGGTCTAACAACTCGCCGAGTGCGCGCTCACCCTGGTCGCGCGTGAGGTAATCGACGTGCCCGCCGTTGAGCGCCGCTTCCGGATAGAGCGACGGGAAGTATCCACCCCAGACAATGGGCAGCGCGGGATGCCGCACGCGCACCGCGCGCGACAGCTCGAGCGCCGTGGCCACTTGCGGACCGCCCATGACACTGACCCCGAGCGCATCGAACCGGTTCGCTCCGAGCGCCCGCAGGACCGCGCCGACGGCGTCGGAGATGACGTTGCCATCGACGAGCTCCGCGTCGTGACCATGTTCGCCGAGCGCCGCCGCGACGTTGAGCAATGACAGCGGGAACCGTGCGCGCGACGCGGACGTGATGCGCGGATTCACCAACAGCACGCGCCGGGCGGCGGTCACGCCTCCTCCCGCGGCGTAACCCGGAACACGGTGACGGTCTCGTTCACATAGCGCCGGCGGGCGAACACACTGATCGAAAAGCCCCGCGACCGCAGCTCGTCGATGAACGATTCGCAGGCGTTGCCGAACGAGGACAGCAGCAGCAGCGCGGCGCCACCCGGTGCCAGGTGAGCGCCGAGCCCGGCGGCGAATCGCATCGCGACGTCGTTCGAACGCCAGGCCGCGTCGCGCTCGTCGCGCGGCGCGCCCTTGAGAAACGGCGGATTGAACAACACCAGGTCGAAGCGCTCGCCGCTGACGGGGCCGAACAGGTCGCCATGACGCACTTCGACGCGATGCTCGAGATGATTGAGCGCGGCATTGATGCCGGCACACCGTACCGCGGCGCGATTGATATCCACGGCGATCACACGGCTGGCGTGACGTGCGGCGAACAGCGCGCACACGCCAGTACCGGTGCCCATGTCGAGCACGTTGCGTCCGGTGGCGAGCTGCGCGGCGAGGCATTGCGCGAAGAACGCGCCGGTGCGCAGCAGCTTTGGATTGGCCACCGTGGGCAGTACCAGGATCGACATGCCGTGCACGTGCTCGAGGCGATACGCGTCGTAGTCCCGCAACCGCGTGAGCCGCAGGTACGACTCGAGCAACTTGCCGAGCAGCCAGCGCGTCGGCCCCGGCGAGGCCGGGCCCAATAGTGCGCGCGCATTTTCACGCATGCCGACGCTCCCGCTGCGGGAAGGATTCCGCGGCGAAGGTGGCGGGATCGCGCCACATGCTGCACACGCAGCGTTCGCATTCCGGGTGCTTGCCCGCCGCAATGGCCGCGCGTTGTGCGCGCATCGCGTCGTCGGCGAGCGCGGCCGCCAGCCCCACCCGCGTGCTCGCCCCGGTGCCTGCGATGAAGAAACACGGCGACACTTGCCCCTCCACGCCGACGACCGCCGAGAACTCCGGCGCATTGCAGCGCACGTGCGGGAACTGCGCGGCGCCGCGCAGCGCGCCGAAGTAGGCGTGGAGGCGACGCAGCCTGGCCGGCGACTCGGCGATGAAGCCGGTATGGAAATCTTGGGGCTGGTCGCGTTCCAGCGCGTCGATCAACTGGGCGAGCAGCGGCAGGTCGTCGCCCTCGAGCGCGAGCTGGTCATCAGGAGCGCCAGTGCGCGCGAACGCGTGGCTGTTGCCGACGTCCACCGCGAGAAAGGATATCTGCCGCACCCCGAGCTCATGCGCCAGCGCCACGAACCGCGGCAGCTCCCGGTAGTTAGTACGCTGCAGGGTGACGCGCAGGTTGACGGCCGCGCCGCGCGCCGCGGCGGCGCGCACGCCCTCGCACACCTTGTCAAATGCGTCGAGGCCGCGAATGGCCTGGTAGGTCGCGGGATTCGTGCCGTCGAGCGACACGGTGATGGAGTCGCACAGTGCTGCCGCGGCCGCGGCGTGCTTGGCGAGCGCCAGCCCCGCAGTCAGCAGCCAGACACTCAAGCCCGCCTCTCGCAGGCAGCGCGCGATGGACTGCCACTCGGGATTGAGCAACGGCTCGCCGCCCGACAGCACTGCGACACGAGTGCCAAGCGCGCGCAGGTCGGGCAACGTGCCGCGCACGGATTCGAGGCTTGCGTCCTTGCGTCCATGCCGCCAGTAGTCGCAGGTGACGCAGCGCGAGTTGCACCGCTCGGTGAGATAGAACGTGACCAGCGGCAGGGGCGCTTCACGCATGGCCGATGCAGATCGTCAGTGTCTGGAGGTGATGGAAGTCGGGGCGCTCGAGACAGTAGTCGCTCGAGCGTGGGTCCGTGTTGTGCACCAGCGCCTGCCATTCGTCCGCGCCGAGATAGGGCTTGAGCCGCTCGCCCCAGGTTCCTTCGAAGATGGTCTCCGCGAAATAGGCGCGGTCGGCTTCGGCGAGCGGATGCACGCGCTCGATGGTCACTGTGTGCACGCGGCCCAGGCGCAGGCCCGACGCGCGGACGAGGCGCACGAGGCCGCGCACCCCGGCGGTGTCCGCGTGCGACAGGTGATAGCGGTCGCGGTAGTAGGCGTGACATGCGTTGCGCACGGCGTCATCGAGCGGCGCATCCCACGCAAAGTACATCTCCGGCAGCAGCCCGCTCTGCGCGAGCACCACCCGGCCGGCCGGCCGCAGCGCGCCGCGGAACGCCGTCAACGTGCCGACGGGATCGGCGACGTGATTGATGGTGTTGCAGCTCCAGATGAGATCGAACGTCGCAGCGCGGAACGGCAGTTTCGCGGCGTCGGCGCGGACCAATTCGAAATCGCGCTGGCCGGTCGCGGCACGCAGATGCGGCAGCGACAGGTCCATGCCGACGACCTGCGCGTCGCGCCCGAGCATGTTCGCGATCACGCGGGTGGTGGATCCCACTCCGCAACCCACATCGAGCACCTTGGCACCGGGCGCGATCGCCAGATCGGCGAGGATCGTCGCAAGGTCCGGTGCGATAAAGCCCGAGAACCGCTCCAGCTTGTTGGCGTAGGAGCGGTCCGGCGCATCACCCAGCGGTCTAGAAGAAGCCATGCAACTGCAGGAATGCCTGCCTGCGATTCTGGTTGTCGTTCTGGGGAATGCCGTCGTAGACGCGCACTCCCGCGCGTATCTGCACGAACTGGATCGGCGACCATTCGTACAACAGGCTGGTGCGCGTTTGCTCGTCTTCGTCGATGTCGCGATTGGGCTCTAGCCACTCGTACGTCACCTTGAGGTTGTGCCCCTGTTTCAGCTTCCAGTCCGCCTCGGCGAGCGTTGCCATGAGCTTGGTGCCGTCCGCGCCGATGCCGTCGTCGTCGATGTAGTCGACCTCGCCCAGCAACGTGACGGGCCCGGCATTGAAGGCGCCGAACAAACCCGCGCCCGAACGCGAGCCCGCCTCGGCGTCGTTGAACAGCAGGCTGGCGCCGCCGCGCCAGCGCGACTGCACGAATTCCAGGCGCGTTGTGATCTGCTTGCCGTGATCGTTCTCGGTGCCGCCGCCCGCGCCATTGCTGATCGCAACCTGGCCCGTCCAATTGCCGTGCTCCAGCCCGAGCTCGAGGCCCTCGTCCGGCGCCTGCATGTTGATACCCGAGAGTTGGCGCACGAATGCGCCGTCATCCTCGAGGCGATAGCCAAACGGCAGATACATGCGGCCCGCCTTCACGTAGAAGGCGTTCTCCTTCACCCAGTACCGCACGTTCGCTTCCATGTTCGTGGCGTTGCCCGGCGCGAACCGCTGGTCGAGGTACACCGACAGGCGCCCGGGGATGACTCCGAAATCGAGATAGGCGCGCGCTTCTTCCGTCTCGAACTCGTTGCTGTCGTCCTGGTGCGGAACCTCCACGTAAGTGTAGTTAGCCCGTGCGTTCCCGCCGACGGACAGGAACTTCATCACCTGTCCGGTCCAGAGGTCCTCTTCAGGGCCGATACGTTTGGCCGCGAGCACGGTCTGCGCGAACGTGTTGCCATACACCGTGCGCATGCCGCCGCCGGTGGGATTCACGTGGCACTGACCGCATTTCAAACCCATCTGCGCCGCCAGGTACGGTTCGGCCTGCGCCAGCGAGCCGAGACTCAACAGCAGCAGCGCCACCAGATACTTCCGATTCGAAAAGCTCATCGCACCGCTCCTGCGCTGACGTCGAAGGACATGAGATAGTCGCCGCCCGCGACGCCGTCGGCGTCGCCGTCGAGCACGTGGCCGGCGTTGTCGGCCAGCGCCACCGGGCCCGCGCCGCGGACATTGAGTTGATAGCTGCCGGCGGGCAGCGGACGCGTGAGCGTGAGTTCGACCACATTGGGCCGGCCGGTGGCGACGCGTGCGCCGGCGAGTGCAACCGGTGCGTCGAAGCCATCGAGCAGTTCGAACGTGGCCGTGCTCACCAGCGACGCATCGACCGCGGCGCTGAAGATCACGGTGAGGCGATCGGTATTGCCGGCGGCAATTTCGGCAGCCGCCGGGATGGTGCTCGCGACGATGAGTTTGTTAGACGCGGCGGGCGGCGGCGGCGGCGCGCCGGCGGCGATCCAGGTGCGCACCAGGTCGATCTGCGTCTGCGACAGATACGGGCCGCCGAACGGCATGCGCGCACCCACCGCCTGGTTGCCCTCCAGTTTCTGCACGATGTAGCTCAAATCGGGATTGCCGGGGTTCACGCGCAGCGTGCCAGGCACCTCGCTGCTCGCGACGTTTACCAATGCCGCGTAACTGTTGGCCGCATCCAGCCGCAGGCCCTGCGGCGCAGTCGCGCCGACATGACAGTTAGTGCAGATGGGCGTGAAGATGGTGTCCTGGATCTGCTGAAATTCTGAAGCGCCTGGCGGCGTGACGGGGGGCACTCCGCCGTTCTCGTCGAGGCCTTTACCATTGCCGGCCGTGCAGCCCGCGAGCAGCAGCGCGGGGATGATCAAAATCCCTTTTAGCGCCAGATAGTTGTTCGTGATTCCGCGCATGAGCTTCCCCGATTTTCCTGACGCATCGCGGATGGGTAACCTGCAAAGCGCGGACGGTTCCGGCGACCGCAAAAAGATTGCTGCACGTCTCGGGGGCAGCGCGCCTGTCCACGGGACATTCGGCTAGACTCCGGCAGCTTTTTCTCCAACTGCCTGCGAGGACTCGAAGCCATGTCCGTGAACCCGCGCCGTCAATTCCTTGCCAGGTCCGCCGCCCTCGCTGCCGCCACCGCGCTGATTCCAGGCGAAGTCTTCGGACAAGCGCCAGGACGCAAGCTTGGGGTCGCGCTGTGCGGGCTCGGCAGTCTCTCGACGAACCAGATCGCGCCGGCGCTGCTCAAGACGCGCAACTGCCGGCTCGCGGGCATCGTGACGGGCACACCGTCGAAGGCGGCGGAGTGGAAGCAGAAGTACGGCTTGTCCGACAACAGCATCTATGACTACAAGACGATGGGACGCATGTCCGACAACAAGGACATCGACATCGTCTACGTGGTGACGCCGAACGCGCTGCATCTCGAACACGCGCTCGCGGCTGCCGCTGCCGGCAAACACGTGTTCTGCGAGAAGCCCATGGAGATCACCGTCAAGCGCTGCCAGGAGATGGTCGACGCCCTCAAAAAGGCCGGCCGGATGCTCGGCGTGGGCTATCGCTGCCAGTTCGAGCCTAACCACCTGGAATGCGTGCGCCTGGCGCGCGAGAAAGTGCTCGGCGACGTGAAGGTGATCGACGCCAATTTCGGTTTTGCGATCGGCGATCCGGCGCAGTGGCGTCTCAAGCGCGAGCTCGCCGGCGGCGGCGCGTTGATGGACGTCGGCATCTACTGCCTGCAGACCACGCGCATGTTGACCGGCGAGGATCCCATCTGGATCAACGCCGCCGAGGTCAAGACCGATGCGGTGAAGTTCAAGGAAGTGGATGAAACCATAAGCTGGCAGACAAAGTTCCCCGGCGGAGTGGTCACCAACTGCGTGAGCACGTACGCGGCCAACGGCCTCACCGGCTTTCGCGCGGCGACCACGCGCGGCTCATTCGGACTCGAACCCGCGTATTTCTACGGTGGCAATCGCGGCAAGCGCAGCGACGGCCCCGAGATCAACTTTCCGCCGACCGATCAGTTCGCGGTGGAGCTCGAGGACTTTGCGGACTGCATCATCAACAAGCGCCCGACGAAGGTGTCGGGCGAGATGGGCCTGCAGGATGTGAAGTACCTGACCGCAATTTATGAGTCGATCAAGAAGGGCCGGCCGGTCTCATTGGCCTGACGCCGACGTCCCGGCTCTCTTCCCCCTTCTCTATTTCCCAATCTCGATCTCAAACGGCCCCACCGGCAGCCCCTCGGTGTCGAACAGGTTGCACAACGGGCTGTCCGCCCAGCAGAACCGCACGCGTGTGACCGCACCGGTCGCCGCGTCCTCCAGATGCACCGCGCCGCCTGCGCGCAGTTCCGCGCGCACGAAGTGGCAAGTGTCCTGCGTGAGCCCGCACAGCTCGAAGCCACCGGGATCCTTCGATCCGATCACCCGAAGCTCGCCGTCGAAATCGCCCAACAGCACATCGACCCCCGAATCCACGCGCCGCGCCGACTTCGGCTGCGCGCCGAACGCGGACAGTTTCTCGCCGTACACGACGTGACGTGACGCGCGCGCCAGCCGCTTGCCGACCTCCTGTTTGTTGGTCGGATGGATGTCATCGCGATTGCCGATGTCGATGGTGACGGCGAGGCTGGCGCGACCGTCCGCCGTGACGGCGCGGCGCTGCGCATCGCGCAGCCGCGCCCAGCCACTGTCTACCGGCGCGGTGGCGAGCGGGTTCCAGTTCGCGAGCTGCACCACGAGGAACGGCAACGGCGACTCGAACTGGCGGCGCCAGTCCGTGAACAGCGCCTGCAGCTGCTGCTGGTAACGGTTTGCATCATCGAGACCCGCATTCGCCTCGCCCTGGTACCACGCGACGCCGCGCAGCCCGAACTTTCCGAGCGGCGCAATCATGCCGTTGTAGAGAATGTTGATGCCCGCGATCGGCTCCCACGGCGCGCGCGGCGCCCACAGCCCGGGCGGCGGCCGCTGGTAGTTCCACTCGGCGAGCGGCACGATCGTGCCGTCGGCGAAGTGCAGCGCCTGACCCGCGCCGTGCATACCGCCGTTGCCCCACATGTTGAAGTCGTTCACGACGACCAGGTTGTCCCCGGCCTTGAGCATTCCCGCCGGCACCGCGTAGGAGCGCTCGCCTCCTCCGAAGCCACTTGCCATCGCGCGCCCGTTGATCCAGACGAGATCGACGTCATTGATGACCCCCAGCGAGATCTTCGCCGCCTGCTTCGCCTGTGCCGCGCTGAGCTTCACCGTTGCGCGATACCAGAGCATGCCATCGTATCCGGCGAGCGTCGGATCGCCCCAGTTTTCCCACTGCGTGAGCGGCGTGGGCGCGCGCTGCCACGTGCCGGTGGGCACACGGCCACCCGCCCAGGGCTGAATCCCCGCAGTCGCCGGCTGCGACGTCCACCATTTCTGCCACTGCTGGCCCCAATGCGCCGCGGCCGCCGCGGGATCGCTGCTGTACTCGCCTAACAAGTCGAGCGCGGCGTCATTGCCGCCGAGCTGTCGCAGCATGGGCTCACTCAGCCAGGTCTCGATGCGCGTGCCGCCCCAGGAAGAATTGATGATGCCCTGCGGCACGTCGACGCTCTTCTGCAGCTCGCGCACGAAGTAGTAGCAAACCGCGGAAAAATCCGGCGTCGTCGTGGGACCGGCCACCCGCCACTGCAGCGGCGTCGCGAAATCCGCGTTCGGCTTCAGCGCCGCGTCATGCGGAATCGTCACATGCCGGATGCCATCGTTCGCCGAGTGCTGGATCTCCGAGTCCGCGTTGATGGTATTGCGCACCACCCATTCCATGTTCGACTGCCCGGAGCACAGCCACACGTCGCCGACCTTCACGTCCGTGACGTTCTGCTGCCGGGTCGCCGTGCGCGCGGAAAGCGAATGTGGTCCGCCGGCGGCCATCGTCGGCAGCGTCACGGCCCATTTGCCCTGCGCGTCGGCCTGGGCGCTGCGCGTCGCACCCGCGAGCGTCACGGAGACCTGCTCGCCGGGTTTCGCGCGACCCCACACATCGATCGGCTGGTCGCGCTGAAGCACGACGTGATCACTGAAGATTGCCGCCATCAATGGGGCGTTGTCCTGCGCGTGCACGGCGTTTGCCACGGCCAACACGGCGCCCGCTGCCAACCTCACGGCCATTCGCTGTAACATCCCCCCACTCCCTCATGTCCGAACGCGCACAAATACTGGTCCGACACGGCGTCGATCTCAAGACGTTTCGTACGCAGATCGAACCCGCCGGCGTGCCGGTCGTCATGAAAGGTCTCGTGGCCGACTGGCCGGCGGTCCGTGCGGGGCACGAATCGCCGCGCGCATTGGCCGACTACCTTCGCGGTTTCGATCGCGGCCGTGTTGCAAAGGTCATCGAAGGTCCGCCGTCGATTCGCGGACACCTCTTCTACCGCGAAGACATGCGCGGCCTGAATTTCGTGCGCATGCAGGGCGGGATCAGCGCGACGCTCGATCGCCTGCTCGCGATCGTCCAGGACCCGGATCCGCCACTCATCTTTCTCGAGTCGATGCAGACCGACGATTTCCTGCCGGATTTCGCGGCCGCGCATCGCATGCCGCTGCTGGGTGACGAGGTTCGGCCGCGCATCTGGATCGGCAACGCGCTCAAGGTGCAGACGCACTACGACCTGTTGAGCAACATCTGCTGTGTGATCGGCGGCCGGCGACGCTTCACGCTATTCCCGCCGGACCAGTTGCCGAATCTGTACATGGGACCGATCGACTTCACTCCGTCGGGGACACCGATCAGCCTGGTGTCGTTGCACGATCCCGACCTCACGCGGTTTCCGCGCTTCGCCGAGGCGCTGCGGCATGCCGTGCAGGCGGAACTCACGCCCGGCGACGCGCTCTATATCCCGTACGGCTGGTGGCACCACGTCGAGTCGCTGGCGCCGTTCAATGCGTTGGTGAACTACTGGTGGAACAGCTCGCCGAACTACGGCTCTCCGTACGGTGTCCTGATGCATGCAGCGCTCGTCCTGCGCGATCTGCCGCAGGATCAACGCGCGGTGTGGCACGGGATGTTCGAGGAACTGGTGTTCAACGATCCGGAACAGGCGCTCGCGCACCTGACGCCGGAACAGCGCGGTTTGTTAGGGCCGCCGTCGCCGAAGCGCGCGCAGATCGTGCGCTCGATCCTGGCGGATACATTTGCCAAACCTCTTTAGGTTTTCGAGGGGATACATGAGACAAGTTGTC
>DATHJZ010000018.1:0-24895 GCA_035286365.1 Steroidobacteraceae bacterium
GCGGACTCGAGCGCCAGCAATTTCGCCTTGTTTTCCAGACCGCCGCCGAAACCGGTGAGGGCGCCGCCAGATCCGATCACGCGGTGACAGGGCGCGATGATGGAAATGGGGTTCCTGCCGTTCGCGGCACCGACCGCGCGCACCGCATTGGGCTGTCCGATCTGCATCGCCATCTGCGCGTAGCTGCGCGTCTCGCCGTAAGGAATCGTGAGCAGCGCAGACCATGCGCGACGCTGAAAATCCGTGCCGTGGAAAGCGAGCGGCACATCGAAGACCTTGCGACGCCCGGCGAAATACTCGCGCAGCTGGCGCTCGGTCTCCGTCAAAAGTTCGTGATCGCCTTCTGCGACGACCGCGTCGCGCCGCAGGTGCAGCCCGGGGTCGTCTCTCCACAGCACCGCGGCGAGCCCCGCGTCGTTTGCGAACAGGCGCAGATCACCGACCGGCGTCGAGATCGTGCGCCGACGATAAGGCTGGAGGACCGGGATCGTCATCGTGCCGAAAGCATACACGCGCGCGTTTTGAATTGAAGGCGACCGCCGACCCGCAACTCCCCGGCGTGACCCCGGCGGCGATCTGACTTAGATTGCGTCACCGTTTTCCTGCGATCGGGAGGGGGCATGAGAATTCAACGCGCCGGCGCATTCGTCGCCCTGGTGCTCGGCACGGCGGCCATCGCGCAGGCAGCGGACGCCGACTGGCCCGCCTACGGCGGCGACGCCGGAAAGTCCCGTCACTCTCCGCTGACGCAGATCAATCGCGGCAACGTCAAACAGCTCACGCTCGCGTGGAGTTACGACACTCACGAAAAAGGCGACACGCAGACACAGCCCATCGTCATTGGACGGGTGTTGTACGGCTACACGCCCACGCACAAGACCTTCGCGCTCGATGCGGCGACCGGCACGCAGCTCTGGATCTTCGACTCAGGGGTCGCGGGCGTCGGCGCGAATCGCGGCCTGATGTACTGGACGGACGGCAAGCAGGCGCGCGTGTTCGCCGCGGTCGACAATTTCATCTACGCGCTCGACGCGGCCAGCGGCAGGCCGGTCGCAAGCTTCGGCAACGCGGGCCGCATCGACCTGCGTGAAAATCTCGGCCGCGACGCTGCATCGCAATCGGTGCGGCTCACGAGTCCCGGCGTCATCTTCAAAGACCTGATGATCGTCGGCGGTCGCGTCGGCGAAACGCTGCCCGCCTCGCCCGGACACGTGCGCGCGTATGACGTGAAGACCGGCGCGCTGCGCTGGACGTTCCGCACGATTCCGCAGCCCGGCGAGCCTGGGTACGACACCTGGCCCAAGGACGCATGGCAGTACACGGGCGGCGCGAACAGCTGGCCCGGCATGACACTCGACCCGAAACGCGGCGTCGTTTTCGTGCCCACCGGTTCTGCGGCCTCGGATTTCTATGGCGGAAATCGCCAGGGCGACAATCTCTACGCCAACTGCCTGCTCGCGCTCGATGCCGCCACCGGCAAGTTGCGCTGGCATTTCCAGTTCGTGAAACACGACGTGCTCGATCGCGATCTGCCGACGGCGCCGACGCTGATCACCCTGCGCGTGAAGGGCAAATCCATCGACGCACTGGTGCAGACCACCAAGCAGGGCTTCGTGTTCGTACTCGATCGCGACACGGGCAAACCGGTCTTCCCGGTGGAGGAGGTGCCGGCGCAGGTATCAAATGTGCCCGGTGAGGTTTCGCACCCGGGCTACCTGCGCCCGACGTCCCCCGCGCCCTATGCACGCCAGCGCCTGACCGCCAACGATCTCACCACTCGCACGCCGGAGGCGAACACCTGGGCGCGCCAGCAATTCGCGCAAGTACTGAGTGACGGTCCTTTCAAGCCGCTGAGCGTCGGCGTCGACACAACTATCTACCCGGGATTCGACGGCGGCGCCGAATGGGGTGGCCCCGCCTGGGATCCGGACACCGGCGTGCTGTACGTGAATGCCAATGAAATGGCGTGGCTCGGTTCGCTCGCGATCAACGACAAGGGCCGCAGCTCCGGCAAGTCTCTTTACCTGCGCGATTGCGCCGCGTGCC
This sequence comes from Steroidobacteraceae bacterium, assembly GCA_035286365.1. Classification (GTDB taxonomy): domain Bacteria; phylum Pseudomonadota; class Gammaproteobacteria; order Steroidobacterales; family Steroidobacteraceae; genus CADEED01. The sequence continues at coordinate 2,047 of DATHJZ010000018.1, forward strand.
ACGGCGACAGCGGTCGAGGCTCACCACCGCAGTTTCCTTCGCTCGTGGAAATCGGCAAGCGCATGCCGGCCGAGCAATTCGCGGAGCGCGTGCGCAAGGGTGGCGGCCGGATGCCAGCGTTTCCCACCCTGCAGGACGAGACGCTGCAAGCGATCAGCATGTTCCTCACGAATGGCGTGGATTCGCCGGCAGGCGAACCCGACACTTCGCCCATCAACCAGCAATATCGCTTCACGGGTTATCGGCGCTGGCTCGACAGCCAGGGCTATCCCGCCATCGGGATGCCCTGGGGCACGTTGAACGCGATCGAACTGGCGACCGGAAAATACCTGTGGCGGATTCCCTTCGGAGAATTTCCCGAACTGGCGGCCGGCGGCACGACGGGCACCGGCAGCGAAAATTACGGCGGCCCTCTCGTGACCGCCGCAGGCCTGCTGTTCATCGGCGCATCGATACACGACCGCAAGTTCCGCGCGTTCGACAAGCTCGACGGCAAACTACTGTGGGAGGCGGCGCTGCCGTTCTCGGCCGATGCGACGCCGATCACCTATCGGATTGCGGGTCGTCAATTCGTCGCCATCTTCGCGAGCGGTGGCAAAGAACGCGCCGGATCGGGCGGCGGTGTTTACCTGGCCTTCGCTCTACCGCCGCGCCACTAGCCGCGCTGTCACGCGCCGCGCGGCGTGAAGTCGATCGCCACCGAGTTGATGCAGTAGCGCAGCCCGGTCGGCTGCGGCCCATCCTCGAAGATGTGCCCCAGGTGTCCACTGCAGCGCGCGCAATGAACCTCCGTGCCGAACATGCGGCTGCCGTGCGCGGATTCGGCGACGTTGACCTTCGAGATCGTCGTCCAGAAGCTCGGCCAGCCAGTTCCCGATTCGAACTTGTTTTTCGAATCGAACAGAGCCGTGTCGCAGCAGATGCAGCGATAGACGCCGTCGGCGTGATTCTCGTTGTACTTGCCCGTGAACGGCCGCTCCGTGCCGGCCTTGCGCGTCACGCGGAACGACAGTTCCGACAATTGCTGGCGCCATTCGTCGTCTGTTTTCACCACGCGCGAGACCTTCGCCTTGCCCGTGCTCACGCCGGCCGGTGAGAAATTCTCGATGACGACCTCGGCGGGCGGCGCGTCGGTCTTGTCAGACGCCTGCGCACAGGCGACCACACTCGACGCGAGTGGCACGGCCAAAGCGCCAATGAGAAACCCGCGTCGTGAACTGTTGAATTCCTGCATCACGCACTCCTCGCGCAATCAACCGAACGTGAATGAAAACGCCTCGATGCGCGGATCGAGGAACTCGATCGTGAACTCATGTTCCTGCACGGCACCCTGCTGGCGGATGAGCTGATAGAGGCGATGCTCGCTCACCTTGCCGGCGCCGTTCGCGTCGATGTCCATCCCGTGATCGGCGCCGGGCGGCTTGCCATCGAGCAGCACGCGGAAGCGCGCCGGCGCTTTGCCAGGGCCCGGCCCCAGAACGAGGTGCAGGTCGCGCGCTTTGAAGCGGAATGCAATGCGACCCGGGGCGGTTTCGAGCCGAGCCTTCTCGGCTGACACGAGCCAGCGGCCCGCCAGTGCCCATTGATTGAGCGTGAGCGCGGGCGGCAACTGGTAATTCTTGGGCGCGTCGCGCTCAAACGAGCCGGGCGACTGAAAATTGGAGCCGCGCTTGAAGCCGAGATAAGTTTCGGGAGATCTGACGTTGGCAGTGTCGGCGGCTGCCGAGACACCCTCGCCTGCAGTGGACGCAATCGGTGCCGGCAGATTCTTCGCGCCCGCTTCGGTGAGCAACGTCCGGATCGTACGCTCCGAGCTGTCGTACTTGCCTTCACCGAAGTGGTGGCCGCGGACTTTGCCGGTGGCGTCGATGAAATAGTGCGCCGGCCAGAAGCGATTGTTGTACGCGTTCCAGATCGCAAAATCGTTGTCGAGCACGATCGGATACCTGATGCCGAATTTCGCGATCGCCATGCGTACGTTCGCGGCGTCTTTTTCGAAGCCGAACTCCGGCGAATGGACGCCGACGATCACCAGCCCCGAATCCTTGTAGTGCGAATACCAGGCGTTGATGTACGGCAGCGCGCGCAGACAGTTGATGCAGGAATACGTCCAGAAGTCGACCACGACCACCTTGCCGCGCAGTTTTTCGCGCGTCAGCGGTGCAGAATTGAGCCAGGGCACGCCGGCCGCGAATTCCGGCATGTCGCCCCGCAGGGGAGCGCTGGCGGGCGACTGCGCGGCGGGCGTCGCCGGGCCCGCGGCTGCGGCACCCGCGGCCGCGCCAGCCAGCAATGCCAACAGGGCTAACAATCTCACTTCGCGGCCGCCACGGTCACCGCGCGCGCGTTGTACAGCGCGGGCAGCATGCTGTGGAAGTTGCGCACTTTCGGTAGGTCATTGAACACGATATAGGGCTGCGAAGGATGATTGATCAGATAGTCCTGGTGATAAGCCTCGGCCGCGTAAAACCGGGCGAGCGGGTCGACCTTCGTGACGATGGCGCGCGGATACAATCTGGCGGCATCCAGCTGCGCGATGTAGGCCCGCGCGATCTTCTGCTGCGAATCGTTGGCATAGAAAATTGCCGAGCGGTATTGCGTGCCGGTATCCGGACCCTGGCGATTGAGCTGCGTCGGGTCGTGTGCCACGGAAAAGAACACCTGCAGGATCTGTCCGTACGTGACCTGGGCCGGGTCGTAGACGATCTGCACGGATTCGGCGTGACCGGTATCGCCGCCGCTCACAGCGCGGTAGTCGGCGTCGTTGCGCGCGCCGCCGGCGTAGCCGGACAACACGTTCTTCACACCCTTGAGATGCTGGTACACGCCCTGCACGCCCCAGAAGCAGCCGCCGGCAACGACCGCCGTCTGCAGTGTGCCCGCCGCAGGTTTGTCGTCCACGACTGACGCGGGGATCTTCACGGCGGCTTCGCCGGCGTGTAACCCCAGGCTCGACGCCGCGCACAACAGAAACGCCACCACAGTCCGCTTCATGAATCCTCCAGTCCGTATACGCAGGAGACCCGGCAAGTTGATGCGTTATTTCACCAATCCGGCTGCTCCAATGCCTGAGACCCGTACAGTCGGGCGAGAGTTCTACCTGACGGCGTCGAGTTTCAACACAAGCCCCGGGCTGCCCATCCTGGGCTGTCGGCGGCCATCCGGCGAGGTGTGCGCGCGGACAGCGCCCGGACTAACTACGCGCGCGCGGCGCGCCAGCGGCAGGTCACAATTCCACGTCGGTTGCCAGCACGATGACCCCGCGTGTCGGCATGCGGAAGAACTCGGCCGCTTGTGCGCTGCGGCGCTGCAAGAACGCGAAAGCGCGCGCCTTGAGGCCTGCAAGTCCCGGCTGGGGTCGTGCACGAACCAGGTGCCACCCGAGAAAGAACGAGGAGTCCTCGGCGAAAACGCACAGGTCCTGCCGCCGCGCATTGCGCAATGTCTCGCCGACGTCCGGTGTCTCCATGAAGCCGTAACGCGTGCGCACGTCGTACACGCCGGGCTGCAATTCCTCGACCAGCACCCGGCTCAGCGGATCGATGCGTGGCACGCGCTGGATCTCGATGTGCAGGATGACGATCTGCTCGTGATACACCTTGTTGTGCTCGAGATTGCGCAACAGCGCGGTCGGCACGAAGCCGGACTGGCTGATCAGGAACACCGCGGTGCCTGGCACCTTGGTCGCTTTCGCGAGCAGCTCGGGCAGCTTCTTCACCGACACGGCACGGTATTCGAGCTCGGCGCGCAGGCGCTGGCGGCCGTCGCGCCAGGTGACGAAGATCGCGAACATCACGGTCGCGAAGGCCAGCGGCACCCAGCCGCCGCTCGATATCTTGGTCAGGCTGCCGCCGAGGAACGCGAGATCGACCGTGAGCAGCAGGCCGAACAGCGGGCCCACCCTCCACCAGGACCACTTCCACATCGAGCGCGCGACCAGCACACCTAACAGCGTGGTGACGAACATCGTGCCCATCACCGCGACGCCGTAAGCGGAGGCGAGCGCCGCGGAACTGCGGAACGTGAGCACGAACAGGATGACCGACACGAACAGGAACATGTTGGCCGCCGGCACGAAGATCTGGCCCTGCGCTTCTTCCGAAGTCTGCAGTACGCGCACACGCGGCAGCAGGTCGAGCTGCACGGCCTCGCGCGTCAGCGAGAATGCACCGGAGATCACCGCCTGCGAGGCGATCACCGTGGCGGCGGTGGACAACAGCACCAGCAGTGGCAGCGTGCCCTGCGGCGCGAGCGAGTAGAAGGGATTCGCGACCGGCGCAGCGCTGTGGAGGATGAGCGCGCCCTGCCCGAAATAATTGAGCACCAGCGCGGGCCACACGAGAATCAGCCAGCCCATGCGCACCGGCTTGCGGCCGAAGTGACCCATGTCCGCGTACAGGGCCTCGCAGCCCGTGACCGCGAGAATGACCGCGCCCAGGATGGCGAGACCGAGCGCCGGGTGGTGACCTAACAAACTCAGGCCGTAGATGGGATTCACGGCCAGCAGCACACCGGGAGCGCGCGCAATCGACACGACGCCGAGCACCGCCAGCGTCAGGAACCACAGCACCATGATGGGCCCGAACATGCGCCCGACCCGCTCGGTGCCGCGGCGTTGAATCGCGAACAGGATGACGATGAGGCAGATCGTCACGGGCAGCACTGCGCTGGCGAAATCCGCGTCGAGCAACGTCAGGCCTTCGACCGCGCTCAGCACGGAAACCGCGGGCGTTATCAACGCGTCGCAGTAGAAGAGCGCGGTGCCGAGCACACCGAGCGCCACCGCGTGGCGCACCCACGGCGTCGCGGTGCCGAAATGATTCTGCACCAGCGCCACCAGCGACAGCACACCGCCCTCGCCCGCGTTGTCGGCGCGCATGATGATGCCGACGTACTTGACCGTGACGACGATCGCGAGGCTCCAGAAGATCATCGACAGGATGCCGAGCACTTTCGCGGAGTCGCCCGGAATGTATTCGGCGGCGGAGAGCGAGGCGTTGAACGCGTAAAGCGGACTCGTGCCGATGTCGCCGAAGACGACGCCGATGGCGCCGATGACTGCGGGACCTAACGCCTGCTGGGACTTCATAAAGACCTGAAAAAACGAGGGGCGCATTTTAGGCCCTGCCGCCGGGAATCGGCCGCCCGGAGCCGGTTTTTTTTCGGTACCCTCGCGCGTATGCCCGCGGAATTACACGAAACTTCCCTCATTGCACTGCTGGCGATCGGTTTCGTGCTTGCTTTGTTGTTCGGTTTGCTGGCGAGCGCACTGCGCATCTCCCCGATCGTGGGATATCTCATCGCCGGGATCGCGGTCGGGCCTTTCACGCCGGGCTTCGTGGGCGACTCCGCCCTGGCTGGCCAGGTCGCCGAAATCGGCGTCATCCTGCTGATGTTCGGCGTCGGGCTGCACTTTTCCATCAAGGACCTGATGTCGGTGCGCTACATCGCGCTGCCCGGCGCGATCGCGCAGATCGTCACTGCTACGGCCATCGGCGGCGGCATGGCGCACCTGCTCGGCTGGAGTCTTGGCGCCGGCCTGGTGTTCGGGTTGTCGTTGTCGGTCGCCAGTACGGTCGTCCTGTTGCGCGCGCTCGAGGAACGCAATGCATTGCAGTCCTCGGAAGGCAAGATCGCCATAGGGTGGCTCATCGTCGAAGACCTCGCGATGGTGCTGGCGCTGGTGATGTTGCCGGCGCTGGCGGACACCCTCGGCGGAAATTCCGGCGCGCTGGACGCCCACGCCGGTTCCACCAATACCTGGCTCGCGTTGCTGATCACCCTGGCGAAGGTCGCGGTCTTCGTCGTGCTGGCGCTGGTCGTCGGCACACGCGTGGTGCCGTGGCTTCTGATGCACGTCACGCGCACCGGCTCGCGCGAGTTGTTCACGCTGTGCGTGCTCGCCATCGCGCTCGGCATCGCGTACGGATCTTCGGCCTTGTTCGGTGTGTCGTTCGCGCTCGGCGCATTCTTCGCGGGCGTGATCCTGAGCGAATCCGAACTCAGTCACCAGGCCGGCAACGACACGTTGCCGCTCAAGGACGCGTTCGCCGTGCTGTTCTTCGTGTCAGTGGGGATGTTGTTCGATCCCACCGTGCTGGTGCGCGAGCCGCTGGCCGTGCTCGCGGTGCTGGCCATCATCATGGTGGGAAAATCGCTGGCCGCATTCGTCATCGTGCTGGCGTTTCGCCACCCCGTGCGCACGGCGCTCACGGTATCCGCGAGCCTGGCGCAAATCGGCGAGTTCTCGTTCATTCTCGCCAGCCTCGGCGCGGCGCTCGGGTTGCTGCCGGCGGACGGCCGCGATCTCATTCTCGCCGGCGCGCTGCTGTCGATCGCGCTGAATCCCGTCACCTTCGCCTGCGTCGCGCCGCTGGCGCGCTGGCTCGAAGCGCGGCCGCGGCTGCTCCAACTACTCGAGCGGCGCGGCGCCGAACGTCATCGCACACCGGTGAGCAGCACGAGCAGGTTGCGCAATCACGCGGTCATCGTCGGATACGGTCGCGTGGGCGGGGCCATTGGACCGGCACTCAAGGAACAGGGTCTGCCGTTCGCGGTGATCGAACGCGATCACCTCATGTTGGGCAATGCGCAGGCGCAGGGTGTTCCGACTCTCGTCGGCGACGCGTCGGCGCCGGGAATGCTCGCCGCGGCGGGCATCGAGCACGCGCGCCTGCTGGTGGTCGCGACACCCGACAGCTTCCAGGCACGGCGCATCGTGGAACTGGCGCGCGGCCTCAATCATTCGATCGACATCGTCGTGCGCACGCACAAGGAGAGCGAGTTCAAGGCGCTCGAAGACCTGGGCGCCGGGCGCGTGGTGATGGGCGAGCGCGAACTCGCACGCGGCATGCTCGAGTATTCGCTGCGCAGTCTCGGTGTACCCCCCGAACGCGCGCGCGCCGTCGCGGGCCGCGACGCACAGGTGAACCCGGAAGGCACTTGACTCGTCAGGACTTGAGATACGCCATCTTCAGCTGCTGACGCAGCTTCTGGCGCATCGCCGGACTCAGCGGACCTAACAATCCCTGCAACGCCTGTGGAATGTGCGCGACCGGATCGTCGCCGGCGGCGCGGAACACATGCGTCTCGAACATCTCGCGCCAGTACGCGCGTTCGCGCGGCGGGAGATCCTTCAGAGCCAGCAACGCGGTGAGGAAGCAGTCCATTGCCCGATCGAGGCCCTTCGCGTCATTGCCCCACCAGTAGTTGACCAGCACGTTGAAAGGTTCGAGCGAGGTGACATGGTGCCACCAGTACTTCGGGATGAACAACGCGTCGCCGGCGTCGAGCCAGGCGATGCGCGCGGCCGCCAATGCGCGGCGGAATTTGGGGTAACGCTCGAAATCGGGCGCTTCGGGATTCACCAGCGACAGCGGCGGCGGAAACGGGCGGTCGATCGGTCCGACGTAAAGATTCGAGACCTGCTCCGGGGGAAACAGCAGGAAACGCCGCCGGCCCGCCACGACGCAGGCCAGATTGTGATCCGGGTCGTGATGGGTTTGCGTGCGCACCTTGCCGCCGATCCAGATGCGCGGCATCACCTGCGGCGGCAACAACGGTGCGGGATTCGCGCGCATGAATTGCGGCATGTGCTCGGCGAGCGGCAGGGATTGTATGGCGATGAACGGCACGTCGGGCTGGCCGAGCAATCGTTCCATGTGATCGAGCGTCTCGCCGATGCGCCGCTCGCGATGCGCAAAATTGAAGTCGCGCAGATCCGGTTGATACATGAACCAGCCATCGCTCGCGGCACGCGCTTCCAGGACAGGCACCGGCTTTCCCGCATCGAGCGACTTGAGGTAGACATTCATCGCCGCGACGGATTCACGGCCGGCCGTGAGCGCCGGCCAGGCCGCGAGCGCATCCTTGAAGATCACCGGCTCCTCCGCGGCCAGGATTTCTGCGAATTGCGCAGCGGCCGTCTCGCCGCGCGCGACAACCTGCGGCAGATCGTCGAATGACTGCGTGATCGCGAGCGTCAAGCGACTCCTCGCGCGGCGGAGCGCGCGCCGGCGTCCGGTGGCGCGCATACGGTCTGCAGGTACTCGGCGTGCGACACCTGCTCGCCCACTTTCTTGCCGATGAATTCGAGGATCCGCCGGAACTCCCGTTCGACGACATCCTGCGAGGTGCGATCCACGGCCGGATCATACGTCTCCGGCATCACGCCGTGCCCGAGCAACAGCGCCTGCCAGTCGTCGATCGCGAAGGTTTCGTCTTCGTAGTAGACAACGTCCCCGCGCGCGCGAAATGCGTCGATCTTGTGTGCGAGCTCGCGGCCCGGTGGCGCGGCGCGCGCGCGCCGCCAGAATGCGGAGTCGCCGTAGCGGTTGAGCAGGTAGTGAGCGTGCTGAAAATCCCGGATGCGTTCGAACGTGGCGCGCACGTTCTGGTTGTACTCCGCCCGTTCGACGGCGTAGTCCGCAGCGACCGGAAACAGCGGCAGCAGGTGCACGAGGCCGACCTGCACGGCCTGCAGGTCCACGCCATGGATCGGGTCGAAGCGGCAGGCGGCCTCGCCGATCGCCACGCAGTTCCGTTCCCAGGCATTGACGCGGCGTCCCGGATCGAGCGGGCGAATCGCGGCGTCGCGCAGCTCCATGCGTGCCATGCGCGCGAGGCTCTGCAGAGCCGCCTCGTCGCTGCCTCCTTCTTTCGAATACGCGTCGCTCGCATAGACATGCAGCAGGTGCGTGCAGACCTGGCTCGCCTGCAGCGCCACCCACCCCTGCGCGCAGGCGCGCACCTCCGAATAGATAGGCGCGGCGGGCAGCGGTGCGCCGAACGCGACCAGCGCGCGATCGGCGACGAAGGACGCTCGCCAGCTTTCGGCGCCGACACCGAGGCCGGCGCCGATCAGCCTGGCGTCGCCGCCGGTGACGTCCAGGAAGAAATCGCCCACGACCTGACGCCCGCCGTCGAGGTCGAGCGACTCGATGTCACCACCAGGATTCATCCTTGATGCCACTGACTGTGCCGGCTGCACCAGGACGCCGCGACGCAGCGCCAATGCCTTGAGCCACGCGCCATACGGAATCGCGGGCAGGTGATAACCGTAGTCGGTGAAGCCGAAGCCCTCGATTTCGGGATCGGGCACGAGCATGCGGCCGTGTCGGGCCGCTGCGGCCGTGAGGCAGAACGCCTCGAACCCCACCGGAAATCCCGCGCGCTGCGCTTTCAACCAGTGCGGCAGAAACTCCTTCTTCTCGATGCGCGTCCCGGTTGAGCCGTAGGCATGAAAGAACGGCGCCGCATGAGCGGTGCTGTCGGTGAACAGCTTGCCGAGCGTGAAGGTGCCGCGCGTTGCGCCGATCAGCTTCGCCTCGTCGATGCGCAGCCGCGTGTGCAGCGGTTCGAGCGCCGGCAGCGTGGCGAAGACGTCCGCCGGTCGCACGCGGCTCGGTAGCTCGACGACGCTGACATTCACTCCCGCCGGCGCCAACGCGTAGTGCAGCACGCAGGCCGAAAGCCAGGCGGGCGCATCTGCGCCCACGATCACCAGATTCTTCAACGCGGTCATGTCGATGCCGCCCGCGCAGGTGCAGGCTGACCGCAGTAGCTCGCGATGAGCTCGGCGTGCGTCGGCATGTCGGCCACGTGGATCGCAACCCGTCCATGCAGGTCGCTCAACTTCTCCGCGAGCTGATCGGCGGGCAGAAAATCCGCGAGCCGGTCATAAGTCTGCGGCACCAATCCCTGCCCGAACAGCACCGCGAGCCAGCTGTCGCGCGAGAAGAACCCGTCCTTGAAAAAAGGCACGTGGCCACGCGAATCGAACAGCCTGAGCTTGTGGGTCAGGCTGTCGGGGAGCGGATAGGTGCGCACGTGATCCCACAGCGGCTCGCCCAGCCTGCGATTGGCGACGTAGTGCAGGATCAGGAAATCGCGGATGCGTTCGTACAGCGCATCCGACAGCCGGTTGAATTCACCGACCAGCCGCACGTCCACGCCGCCGGCTTCGGGAGCCGGAATCAGCCGCATCATGTCCTGCACGGCCTTCTGGATGAGAAACAGGCTCGTGGATTCGAGCGGCTCGAGAAATCCGCTCGCAAGGCCGAGCGCCACGCAGTTTTTCTTCCAGGCCTGGGCGCGACGGCCGGCCCGGAAGCGCAGCATCTTCGGCTCCATCTGCGCGCGGCCGTCCAGTTGCGCGAGCAAGGTCGCGCGCGCCTCGTCTTCGCTGATGAAGCGCGTCGAGAACACGTGGCCGTTGCCGGTGCGATGTTGCAATGGAATCCGCCAGATCCAGCCACCGCGCTGCGCGATCGAGCGCGTGAACGGTGTGAAATCGGCCGAACGTTCGCACGGCACCGCCCAGGCGCGGTCGCACGGCAGCCATTCGCTCCAGTCTTCCCACGGCACCTGCAATTTGTCGCCTACCAGCAGCGAGCGGAAGCCGCTGCAATCGACGAAGAAGTCGCCGGAGAGTTTTTCGCCGGACTTGAAGGTGAGCGTTTCGACATTGCCGCTCTCGCCGTTGAGCGCGACGTCGATCACCTGGCCCTCGATGCGCTGTACACCGCGCGCGATCGCCCACGTGCGCAGGAAATTGGCGTAAAGCCCGGCATCGAAGTGATAGGCGTAGCCGTAGAACGTCGATCGAATCGAGCGGGTGTCCGGAAAGTCGAAGGCATTGCGCCGGCATGCACGGATGGCGCTGCAATATTCCTCGAGCGGCGCGGGATTCAATCCAAGCTTCCGGGCGCGCATCCAGTGATGCTGGAACTCCACGCCACCCCACAATTGCCCGAACGAGCCGAACGGATGGATGTAGTGATCGCCCGGCCGGTCCCAGTTGCGGAACTCGATGCCGAGCTTGAACGTGCCCTGGGTCGCGCGCATGAACGCGGACTCATCGATGCCGAGCAGATCGTTGAAGTCCTTGAGCGCCGGCAGCGTCGCTTCGCCGACGCCGACCGTGCCGATTTCATCGGACTCGATCAGCGTGATCGAATAGCGTTGCGGCGGCAACACCTGCGCGCAGGCCGCCGCACACATCCAGCCGGCCGATCCTCCGCCGACGATGACGATTCTCAACGGTGAGGTCATCGAGCCCCCATTTCGGACCCTCTATAACAGAAACGCGCCGCTGCGGGTGCGGACCGCAGCGGCGCGTTTCCCCGACGTTGCAGCGTCAGTACTGGAAGCGGATACCGAGCTGGAAGCGCCGGTCGTTGCGCACCCATCCCGAATCGATCTTCACCGGACTCGCGCCGGGGGTGAGCGTCGAATCGCCGAATATCTGCTGCTGACTTTCCGCAGTGGTATTCAGGATGTTCGACACGTCCGCCGACAACTCGATGTTGTCGGTGAGGCTGTATCGCGCGGATCCATCGAGATAGCCGCTCGCCTTCTGCCAGACCGGAAGTCCGATGCAGCAGTCGAGATTCGCGGTCAGGAATTCCGAACGCCAGCTGTAGGCCAGTCGCGCGCCCACCTTGCCGAATTCGTACAGACCCACGACGTTGTACGAATGGTCCGAAATGCCCGCCAGGCGGTGCGAGTCGATCACGTTACTCGTGAAGTTCAGCGGATTCCCCGCGTTACCCGCGCCACCTGTCGACCCGTTGTTGCCGCCGCCGAAGGCCGTGGTACTGCCGGGCAGATAGCCCGCCTGCACCGCAAGGTTGGAGTTGTTGATGTCCTCCTGCTTGGTGCGCGTGTAGTTCAACTGCACGCCGAGCCCCGACAACGCGCCGGGCAACGAGTCGAAGAAGGTCTGGTAGGCCACTTCGAAGCCCTTCAACGTGCCGCCACTGCTCGGATCGTTGGAGGGTCCGCGGACAGTCACCGCCTGGGTGGAACCGTTGTTCTCGATGTCGCGAACCACGCGTCCGTACCCGATCGCATTCTCGAGCTTCTTGTAGAACAACCCGAACGTGAACGAACTGCTCTTCGAGAAATACACTTCGTACGACATGTCGAAGTTGTCGGCTTCCACTGGTTCCAGGCCCGCGTAACCGGCTTCCGCGTTGAAGATGAAGTTGTAGCCGGTCACCGCACCGCTGGCGTCCTTGATCAGATACGGCGAGGTGAGGCTGGTGTCGATCGGCGGCGGGTTGATCGCCACCGAATTGCGCAACAGGCCGAAGTCCGGACGCGACATGCCCTTCGAATAACCGAAGCGCGCGAATTGCTTGTCGGTGAACCCGAACCGGACGTTGAAGCTCGGCAGGACGTTGGAATACACCTTGCTGAGCGTGTTGGCCCGGCCCGCGGCATTGCTGTAGGCCAGCAACGCCGGGGTCAACCAGCACTGGATATCGGTCGCCTGGTTAGGTCCGTTGTCGGCGGCATTACACGCGCCCTGTTGCTGCGCCAGCGCGGTGGTGTACCAGTTCGAATTCGGGAACCCGACCTGGCCGTGACTCTCGACTTCGGTGCGCACGTAACGCACGCCGACGTTGCCGGTGATGTTGATGCCGCCCGGATTCGTCTCCGGACCGCCGAACCGCAACATGAGGTACGCGGCCTTGCTCTTCTCGTTGACGTCGAGGATTTCGGGAGCCGTGAAGCACTCTTCGACATTGGTGGTGCGATCGCACAGCGGATTCCAGCCCTGCGGCGCATTCACGTTGCGGTCCGCGAGGCCTTCAGTGTGCAAGTCATAGTCGCGCAGCGTCGCGCGATTCAGGAACACGACCGGCCCGTTGTTGAACACGCTGCCGTCATAGTGATCCGAAAGGCTGGTCGATTCCCAGATGCCCGCCGGATAGCCATTGAAAGGATTCGCGTTGCCGCACTCGGCCGGATAGGGAGCCGGGGTCGTGTTGTCGATGTTGAAGCCGGGACCGTTGCAGCCCCAGGTCGGAGCAATCGGCGCCCAGTTGTACGCCGAGTACCGCACCTTCTGTTCGCGGTCCGCGAAGCGCACGCCGGCCTTCAGCGAGTTGAGCCAGCCACCGCTGCCCAGGTCGTATTCGACGTCCGCACGCGCGGCCTTTTCGTCCGCATCGTTGTGTTCCCAATGGTCCTGGATGAACTGCATCCAGTAGTTATGCGGGTTGGCGAGGAAGCCATCCGCGTAATTGACATTCGGCCCGGGCGACAAACCGATGCGCGGCGTGCCGTGGCTGTCGACCGAGTAGTCGACCTGCGCGAAGCTGTTAGCCGCGACCAGGATGTCGTAATTGCGCGTATCCGCCTTGATGTACTGGAAATCAAAGCTCGTGTGCAGATTCTCGGTGACGTCCCACGCCACGTTGAACGAGAAATCGCGGGTTTCTTCTTCATGGTCGAAGATGCGCGCCTCGTCACTGACGTTCGCGCCGGTGATACAGGCGACACCTCCGCAGGAGTCGTTCGCATTCACGAACGGCAAGCCGGGAACCGCCGAGCCATGACTCATGTTTGCAGCGGCATTGGCGCCGTTGAAACCCAACTCACTCGAGGGCTGTCCGATCACACCCGAATCGAGCATGCCGTCAGCGCCGAATCCGAAGCTGCCCGTGATCGGGCGCCATTGCGAGTTGCCTTGCGGCGCCCACACGGGAGTCCCGAATCCTGTGCCCGTCGGCCAACTGATGTTGGAACTGCGCTCGAGCCACGGGTTTTCATACTTCGAGTCGACCGCCGTGAAGGTCATCTTCAAACTCTTGGCGTCATTCTCGTATTGCAGCGCGAGCGCGGCGCCCGTACGCGTGCGGTCATAGTCGACCTGCGAGAAATTCACCTGGCTCGGTGCATAGCGGAAGCCCGTGCCGCTGTCATACGGATTGGTGTTGCAGACCACATTGCCGTCTGAACCGACAACGGCGGGGGCGCCGGGAGCGTAATCCGAGCAGAACGTCGCGATGCGCGTCATGTTGACGGCTTCGGTGCGCGTCAGGATGTTCGAATACGCCGCATTTACCAGCACGCCGAAACGGCCGCTGTCGGTGTCCCAGGTCTTGCTGTAGACGCCCGAGACTTCGTACGTCGGTTCCTCCGAACGGCTGCCATAGTTGACGCGCCCCGTAAGCACGAGATCCTGGCCATCGGAATCGAGCGGCTGGCGCGTGCGCAAATTCACGACGCCGGCGATACCGCCTTCGATCATCTCCGCTGTCTGGTTCTTGTATGAATCCACACCGGCCATGAGCTCGGGCGAGACGTCGTTGAAGTTCAGACCGCGATAACCGTCAGCCGAGAAGCTGTCGCGCCCGTTGAACTGCGTACGCACGAACGTGAGACCGCGGATCAGCACACTCGACGGCTCGGCCGAGAAGTGATTGCTGTCGTCGCTCGACTGCAGGCGCGACACCGTGATGCCGGGTACGCGCTGCAAGGCTTCGGCCACGGACTTGTCGGGGAATGCGCCAATGTCGGTCGCGGTGATCGAATCGACGAAGGTGTCCGCATCCAGCTTGATGGCCTGCGCGGTTTCCAGCGACGCACGCAATCCGGTCACCACGACTTCCTGAATGGTTTCAGGCTCCGTCTGCCCCTGCGCGAACGCGGGATTGATCAGGACGCTGCCACCTACGATGGTGAACAGCGCCCGTGAGTTGAATTTCGGAATGGGTTTCATCGCGCGCCCTCCACTGCTGCCAGGTTGATAACCGGTACCGCCAACGCGACAAGCGCGGCACAAAGCCCTTGGACTGGGCAACCGTTGCGAATTTTCATGAGCCCCCTTATGAACGTCTTTTGCGTATATTTGCGTTCGCTAATTTCGCCATACCAGCGAAATCGTGCTGATACACTACCCAAGTTGCGAAAAATTGCGCAATAGCCTGAGGCGATTTTGCGTAAATTTGCGTAAATCGGTAGCGTCCCGCGGTGCGCAAACCACGGGTGGGCCGTGTGGATAGCGCTAACAGTCGGGTAGATGAAAGGATTTGATTACTTATGAGTCGTTCAACCGATGAAATCGGCAATACCGTCACGCTCGAGAAGCTCGCCAAGCTCGGGAAAGTGTCGGTTTCGACCGTCTCACGCGCGCTCAACGATCATCCTTCGATCAGCAGCTCGACCAAAAAGCAGCTGTGGGCGCTGGCGCGCAAGCACGGCTACGAATTTCGCCGCCACATGCCGGCGAGTCCGATTGGCGCCGAGGGAGCGATCACCATCGTCACGCCGCGCGTGCGCGGCCGCCCGCTGCCGCTCTCACATCCCTTCTTCCTCGAATTGCTCGCGAGCATCGGCGAGGCCGCCCGCGATCGCGGCTGCGATTTCACCGTCAGCCACCTGACCCCGGCTAACTACGATGACCTGCTGCACGCCACCACGACGGGGCGCGCCAACGGCGTCATCTTCCTGGGCCAGGGCACGTTGCACGATGAATTCAACCGGCTGGCACAGACCGACAGCCGCTTCGTCGTCTGGGGTGCACAGTTTCCCAGCCAGAAATACTGCACGGTAGGCACGGACAACGCGCTCGGCGGCCGCCGCGCAACTCAACATCTGTTGAAGCTCGGGCGAAAGCGCCTGTTGTTCATCGGCGGCACCGATCCGGAAGCGACACAGCGCCACCGCGGCTACACCGAAGCCCTGCAGGAAGCGGGCATCCATATCGACGACGCCCTGAGCAGTCGCGTCGAGTTCGAGGCCGAGTCCGCCGAGGCAGCGGTCGACCGGCTCCTGCATCGCAAGATCCCGTTCGACGGCATCATCGCCGCGAGTGACTTGATCGCGCTCGGCGCGATGCGCGCCCTCGCCCGCGCAGAGCGCAACGTGCCGCGCGATGTCTCGGTAGTCGGCTACGACAACAACCTGCTCAGCCGCCTGAGCACCCCGACCTTGAGCACCGTGCAGCAGGACATACCGAAGGCCGGCCGGCTGCTGGTCTCCAAACTACTCGACTGGACCGGAGATGCACGCCCGGAGATGCTGTCGACCGAGCTGATCATTCGTGAATCATGTGGAGCCTGAACATCTGCGGCGCGCGGGGGAGTTGCGCGCCTTCAACCAACAATAGTTAGACCAGGGATACCTATCATGGCGAAGTTGTCTTCAGCAGCGGCCTGCGGCCTCGTGTTCACCTTCACAGCGATGCAGGCGGGAGCGGCAACATCCGCGCACGCCGGCACCTGCGTGGACTCGCCGCAGGCGGTGCTCACGGTCTGCGTGGCAGCAGACAATAGCGGCCCCTATTACGACGCGTATCGCGGCGATCGCACCGTGATCTCGCATGCGCGGCTGGGGCTCGTGCTCGAGGGCTTCGGCAATGCTCCCGCAACGGTCGTCGCGAACCCGCGCCGCAGCGCCGTAGACAAGCGCTGGGAACAGCCTTGGGGCGAGCAACGCGTGATCCAGGATAGCCATGCCGAGCTCAAGGTGTCGCTTTCGGGCGCCGACTCGAGCCTCACGGAGCCCTTCGACCTCACGGTCCGCGTGTTCGACGAAGGCTTCGGCTTCCGCTACGAGTTCAATCACATCGCTGCGTCGCGCGACGT
The DNA here is from genome assembly GCA_035286365.1 of Steroidobacteraceae bacterium. Taxonomy (GTDB): domain Bacteria; phylum Pseudomonadota; class Gammaproteobacteria; order Steroidobacterales; family Steroidobacteraceae; genus CADEED01. The sequence goes on from DATHJZ010000018.1 coordinate 18,426, forward strand.
TGCCGTCGTCGACGAACTCACCGAATTCAGGCTCGCGGGAGATTGGGACGCATGGTGGTATCCGGCACGTCATCCGGACCGCGACGAATATCTCTACTCGCGCGCACCCCTGTATGCGGTGAACCTGGCGGAGACGCCGTTGACGCTGCAGGGCAGCGGCTTGTACGTCTCCATCCACGAGGCGGCGCTGGTCGATTACGCCAGCATGAACTTGAAGCGTACGGCCGAACGCACGCTGAAAGCCGACCTCATGCCCTGGTCGGATGGCGTGCTGGTGAGGAAGCACGGCGCGTTCAGCACGCCCTGGCGCACGGTGCTGATCGCCGAGTCACCGATGGCCCTGGCCGACTCGCGCATGGAACTCAACCTCAACGAACCCAGCCGCATTGCCGACACTTCGTGGATTCATTTCGGCAAGTACGTGGGCGTGTGGTGGGAAATGCACCTGAACCGCACGACCTGGGGCAGCGGCGAGCGGCACGGAGCCAACAACGCGAACGTGCAGCGCTACATCGACTTCGCCGCGCAGAATCATCTCGGCGGTGTACTCGTCGAAGGCTGGAACAAGGGCTGGGACGGCGACTGGATCGCCAACGGCAAGCTCTTCAGCTTCACCGAGTCTTATCCGGATTTCGATCTGCCGAAGCTTTCCGCCTACGCGCGCCAGCGCAACGTGCGCATCATCGGTCACAACGAAACCGCGGGCGCGCTCGAGAACTACGAACGGCAGTTGGACGACGCGATGAAGTTGTACGGCGCAAATGGCATCAGCGTCGTCAAGACCGGCTACGTGCGCCCAAGCGGCTCGATCGAACGCACGCTCGCGGATGGCACCGTGGGGCATGAATGGTTCGCGGGCCAATATCGCGTGAACCACGAACTCAAGGTGGCCGACGTCGCAGCCAGGTACCAGGTCTCGATCGTCGCGCACGAGCCGGTCAAGGACACGGGCCTGCGTCGCACCTGGCCTAACATGCTGAGCCGCGAGGGCGCACGCGGGCAGGAATTCAACGCCTGGGGGCGTCCGACCAACCCGCCCGAGCATCTGACGATCCTGCCCTTCACGCGCCTGCTGGCGGGCCCGATGGATTTCACGCCGGGCATCTTCGACCTGACGTTTGGCCATACCAACGTCAACGAACGCGTGCAATCGACGCTCGCGACGCAGCTCGCGCTGTACGTGCTCGTGTACAGCCCCGTGCAGATGGCCGCAGATCTGCCCGAGAACTACCAGAAGCGTCCCGACGCGTTCCAGTTCATCCGTGACGTGCCCACCGACTGGGAAACCTCGCGCACGCTTGCGGGGCAGATCGGCGACTACGTGGTGATCGCACGTCGAGAGCGCGGCGCGGACGACTGGTACCTGGGCGCGACCACCGACGAGAACGCGCGCACGCTCGATATCCCGCTCGACTTCCTCGAAAGCGGCCGACGTTATGAGGCGCAGATCTATCGCGATGCCGCGGATGCCAGCTATTTGACCAATCCCGGCGCGCTGGTCATCGAAAAGCGGCGCGTTACCGCAAAAGACCACCTGGCCGCGGCGCTGGCCGCGGGCGGCGGCCTCGCGGTGCGCTTCCGCGCCCTGTGAGGATGAACAGGGGCTAACTACACGGTTGGACCGGCCTGGCGGGCCGTGTTGTCGCTGACGCGCAGCACCATGAGCCCCGCCAGGAACCAGCCGATCGCGCCGATCACGAACGCGTAGGAAGGATCGCCGTTGAATACGGCGCGCACCACCCACGACAGGACCAGTCCGGCGAGCAGCTGCGGAATCACGACGAAGATGTTGAAGATGCCGATGTTCACGCCCATCTTCCGCGACGGCAGGTTGTTGGCGAGCATCGCGTATGGCAGCGCGACGATGGACGCCCACGCGATGCCGAATCCGACCATGGAAATCAGCAGCCACTTCGGATCGCGGATCAGCAGCATCGAGAGCAATCCTGCCGCCCCGATCCACAGGTTGATCCGGTGCGACATGCGCACCCCGTAGCGCCGCACGAAAAACGGAATGATCAGCGCGGCAACGGCGGCGAATCCATTGTAGGTGGCGAACAGCACTCCCACCCAGTTCGCTGCCGACTCGTACGCCGCCGAGCCGGGTCCCGAGGCACCGAAATGCAACCGGGCTACGGCGGGCACGGTGTAGACATACACCGTGAACAGCACGAACCAGGAACAGAACTGCACCAGCGCCAGCCACAGCATGGGTGGGGAAATCCAGTCGGCGATCTGCCAGCGGGCGCCACCGTCGAACTTCGCGAGCATTTCCGGCGGGTATTCGCGCGTGCGGAAGGCGGACCAGCACACCGCTGAGAGGAACAGCGTCGCGCCGACGTAGAACGCGTACCTGACTACGTCGCTTATTTCGCCCGGCGCGGCATGCGCCGACACGCCGAGCTGCGCGAACGCCCAGGGCAAAAGGCTACCGACCACCGCGCCCAGGCTCGCGAAGAACATGTACGCGAGGTAGCCGGTGGACCGTTGTTCGATCGACGTTTGATCGGCAACAAACGCGCGGAACGGTCCCATCGTGAAATTGAGCGACGCATCGAGCAGCCACAACATGAGTACCGCGGTCAGCAGGATCGATGCATTCGGCATGACGATCAGCGTCGCCGCCCCCAGCGCCGCGCCGAGCACGAAGTACGGGCGCCTGCGTCCGAAGCGAGTCCAGGTCCGATCCGAGAAGTAGCCGACCAGGGGCTGCACGATCAAACCCGTGATTGGCCCCGCCAACCACAGCAGCGGAACGCTATCGAGACTCGCACCGAGGTTCTGGAAGATGCGCGTGGCGTTGGCATTCGGCAGCGCGAAGCCGAACTGGATGCCGAAAGCTCCGATGCAGATCGTGCAGATTTGCCAGGCGGAAAGGTGAGGTTTCGAATCCACGTCCGACGAAGGTTAGCAGCCTCACAAGGCTGACACGGGCGTTTTTCGGTACTCTCGCGCGCATGCTATCCAATCCCGTCATGGCCGATTGATGCTTTCCGCGGCGGAGCTCGACGCACTTTCCTTAAGCCTGTCGGTCGCGGCGCGCAGCGTGGCGATCAATCTGCCCTTCGCCGCGCTGGTGGCGTGGCTGCTGACACGCACTCGCTTCGCCGGCCGCACGCTGTTCGACGCGTTCGTGCACCTGCCGCTGGTACTGCCGCCGGTGGTGGTCGGCTATCTACTGCTGGTGCTGTTCGGCATTCGGGGTCCGCTCGGCGGCTGGCTGCACGAGCATTTCGGCATCCAGCTGGCGTTCACCAGCACCGGCGCCGCGCTGGCAACGGCGGTCATGTCCTTTCCGCTGGTGGTGCGCTCGATACGCATCTCGCTCGACAACGTGGACCGTGGCCTGGAGGACGCCGCGCGCACGCTGGGAGCGGGCGCATTCGACCGATTCTTCTCGATAACCCTGCCGCTGATCGCCCCGGGCATCCTGGCCGGAGCGGTCACCGCATTCGCCGCCGGTCTCGGGGAATTCGGCGCGGTGATCACGTTTGCCGCCAACATTCCCGGCGAGACGCGCACGCTGCCATTGGCGCTCTACACCGCGCTGCAGACGCCCGACGGCGACGCGATCGCGGCGCGCCTCGCGCTGATTTCGTTCTCGCTGGGCTTGGCGGGTCTGCTGCTGTCCGAATTACTCGCGCGCCGCTTGCGCCTCGTGATGGGCCGTTGATGCTGCGGGTTCAGCTCCGCAAGCGGCGCGGCGATTTCCTGCTCGACGCGAACTTCAGCGCGCCAACGCCCGGTGTCACCGCCCTGTTCGGCCGATCGGGCTGCGGCAAGTCGACGCTGATCTCGCTGATCGCAGGATTGCTCGCGCCCGATGCCGGTCACATCCAGCTCGGCGACGAGGTGCTGTTCGACGGTGAACAGAATTTCGCGGTGGACGCGCGACATCGCCGCATCGGCGTCGTGTTTCAGGATGCGCGCCTGTTTCCGCACCTGTCGCTGCTCGGCAATCTCAGGTACGGGGCGAAGCGCGTGCCCGCCGGCATGCCACAGCGCATCGGGTTCGACGACGTGATCAGTCTCTTGGCGCTCGAACCGCTGCTAGAGCGCCGGCCACACCAACTGTCGGGTGGAGAACGGCAACGTGTCGCGTTGGGGCGTGCGTTGCTGTCGCAACCGCGGCTGCTGCTGCTCGACGAACCGCTTGCCGCACTCGACCTGGCGCGGCGCGAAGAAGTGCTGCCCTACCTCGAACGCCTGCGCGATGCGCTCGAGATTCCGCTGGTGTACGTGAGCCACCAGTTTGACGAGGTGTTGCGACTCGCCACGCGGGTCGTGCTGCTCGACGCCGGTCGCACGGTGGCCGATGGCGACATCGCCACCGTCAGCCGCGATCCGGCGCTGCGCGCCATCGTCGGACCCGACGCGGTCGGCGCCGTCTTGTCGGGCAGCGTTGAACAGATCGAGGCAGGCGGGCTCGCGCTGCTGCGGGTGGGAGATGCGGCGTTGAACGTGGAATTCCACGGCGCCGCCGTCGGTCAGCGGATCCAGATCCAGGTGCTGGCGCGCGACGTCATCGTGGCGACCGAGTCGCCGCGCGGACTGTCGGTGCGCAACGTGGTGGTCGCGCGCGTCGTGGCGGTCACGCCCGATGTCGGGCACGCGGTGTTGGTAGAGCTCGACATCGGACGCACCGCGACATTGCTCGCGCGCATTACATGGCGCGCCTCGCAGGAGTTGGCGTTGATGCCTGGCAAGCAGGTATGGGCACTCATAAAGTCGGTCTCCTTGCGTGGGCACGTATTCAGTACGCCAGCGGGTTGCTGACGATTCGCTCGAGCACGTTTCCAGTGGCGGTTACAAAAGCAAGGGCCGCGAGGCCGAATCCGAGGAAAGAAACGAGGCGTTGAGAGAACATGATTGCTGGCTCCAGGTAAGTAAAAGCGTGGAGCGCATCTTGCTAGTCGCGCAGGCCTCTAACAAACGCGAGGCCTGAATGCGGCATCAGAAAGACTAATGCGACGCTGGAACCCGTTTACTGCCCGAGGGTACCTATTACCGACGACACTCCCGGGCTGCCGCGCCGCTAACTCTTTCGGGGTATGGCCTTCGCCGCGCGCTCCGTGAACAAGTCGTGCGGCCGCGGAAAAGCCTTCGCCTTCTCGAATATCCAGTCGCGGAATCGCTTGACCTTGGGCATCACGAGGTAGGGCTCGGGACAGACGAAGAAATACGAGAAACGGAATGGCAACAGCGCATCTCCCGCCAGCACCACCCGTCCCTGCTCGAGCGAACGCTCCACCAGCGACCAGCGTGCCAGCGCGAAACCGATGCCTTCTTCGGCCGCAGCGATCACACCCGCCGAATCGTCGATGATGGGTGCGCGCGCCAGCCATTGTCCTTCCTGGCCTTTCTCGATCCACGCCTGCCATGGCTCGTCGACGCTGCCTAACAAGGGGAAGTTCTGCAGATCCTGCCCGCGCGGCACCGGCCCGTATTTCGCCAGCAAGCCGGGCGAGGCGATCGGAATCACCCATTCGTCGAGCAGCTTTTCCACGTGCAGGCCCGGCCATTTGCCGAGACCCATGCGAATGGCGACGTGCATCTCCGATCGCGAGAAATCAACCGGGTCGCGGCCAGTGTGAAACCGCAGCTCCACGCCCGTGTCGAGATCGTTGAAGGTGCTGATGCGCGGCAACAGCCAGCGCTGCAGGAATGACGACAGCAGCGTGATCTGCAGCGGACCCTCGGCGCGGTGCAGCTTCAGGTGCTGCATCGACGCCTCGAGTTCGTCGAGGCCGCGACGCACGCCGGGGAGCAATTGTTGCCCTTCCGCCGTGAGCTCAATGCGCCTGCCGGCGCGCTTGAACAACTGCACCTGCAGATAGTCCTCCAGCGATTTGACCTGCTGGCTGACGGCCGCCGGGGTCACGTGCAAGGCCTCCGCGGCATCCGCAAACGACAGCCGCGAGGCGACGGCCTCGAAGACTCGCAGTGCGTTGAGCGGCAGGCGGGCGTACGCGGCGGTCACGTCAGTTTTCCTTATGGGCGCTTCAGGAAGCGCGTTTGTTCGAGGCGGGAGAGTAGCGCAGATTGCACGCACCGGCCCCCTGCCGATGGAGATACAAATATGAGCACCCGCAACCACCTGCCGAACACCGTTTCGGCCAGCCTGGACGCACGGTTGGCACCGTTTCACCTCGCCTCCCGTTCGCCGCTCGAGGATTTAGATGTCGAGACATCGCGCGCCGTGGAGCCGCGCGATGAACGCAAGCTGCACCTGAAGCTGGTGAACGATCTCAAACTACTGTTCGCCGCACTCGGTGCCGGCAGCAGCGTCGTGCCGCTGGGCGACAACAGTCGCACGGCCAAGCTCCTTTCGCACTATGCCGCGAGCCTGCGCGACCACTGAGGTCGCGCAGTCTTTCTGTCATATGGCCATAACCAAATCTGCTTGCATCGTAACCGACGCGTTACCGGGTCTCGACTGACGGCATAACCCCCTGATTCCTACGCTCTCC
>DATHJZ010000019.1:0-2069 GCA_035286365.1 Steroidobacteraceae bacterium
ACCCCGATGAGTCACGAGAGAAACGGCGACGACGTCGCCGCGGTACTGCGGCACCTGAAGATCGCCAAGGCCGATGTCGCGGGTTATTCGCACGGTGGAGACGCCGCCATCCGCATGGCGATCCAGCATCCCGAGATGGTGCGCAACCTGATCGTCATTTCCACCGCCGCGGAGCGCGACGGGTGGTATCCGGAAAACCTGAAAGCCATGGGGGCGGTGAGCTCGGCGCAGGCGGAGCAGATGAAACAGACGCCGATGTATCAGAAGTGGTGGCCCCCATCGCGCCACATCCAGAGCAGTGGCCCCTGCTGCTGGATCGCATGGGCGAGCTAATGAAAAAGGACTACGACTGGCGCCCCGAGATCAAGAAGCTACCGATGCCCACGCTGCTCTTGTTTGCCGACCATGATGCAGTCTCGACGCGGCACATCGCCGAGTTCTTCGCATTGTTCGACGGTGGCCTGCGCGACCCAGGCTGGGAGGGCACGCCGAAATATGCGCGCGCTCGGCTCGCGATCGTTCCCGGCTACACTCACTACAACTTCGGCATGGGACCGGACATCGCCCGGGTCATCGAGGCTTACCTGGATCAGCCCACAGCGAAGGCAACGCAGTTCACCCCCTGACATCGCTCGACGTTCATCAAGGTGAGTCGATATGCCGAAAGCTTACTGGATCACCACCTATCGCTCCATCAGCGATCCGGACGCCATGGCCGCGTACGTCAAACTCGCCGCACCTGCGCTGATCGCTGGCGGGGCGCGCCTGCTTGTGCGCGGCATGCCGGCGCATGTTTACGAACTGGGCATGAATCAGCGCGTGGTTGTTTGGGAATTCGATAGCGTGGAGCAAGCGACGACAGCGCACGACAGTGCCGCGTATCAGGAAGCCTTGCGCGCTCTGGGCGACGGCGCTGAGCGCGACTTGCGTATCGTGGAGGGCGTGGACTAGCCCTAGAACCGCGCCTTGAATTGCACGCCCCAGATTTGCGGCTCGTTGAGGAAGCCGGTCAGATTGTTGAAGTCGATGCCGCCAACGGCGATCACCTCATCCGTGATGTTGCGGCCGAACAGCGCGGCTTCGTATTTGCCCTCGCTCCAGTTGTAACCCACGCGCAGCCCGCCCTCGAGCAGCGACTTGCCCGTGAATTCCGTGGACTCATAAAGGAAGAAATTCACTTCGCTGCGATACGCCCAATCGGTGTACGCGAACAGCTCACCATTCCCGACCGGGATGCCATATCGCAGCGTGAAGTTCGCGATCCACTCGGGCGCCTGCGGCAGCCGATTGCCGTCGATGACGGCGAAGGGCGTTTGGTTTGGCGGTGTGCCCACCAACACGATCGGGTCGGTGACCGTGCAAGCGAAGCAGGTTCCCACCAGAATGCCGTCGTCGTTGATCTCGGTGTCGTTGAAGCTGGCGCCGAGCGTCACCAACAGCTTGGGAGTCAGATAGGCCTCGAAGTCGAGTTCCGCACCCTGGCCCACGGTCTTGTCCGCGTTGAGCAATCGCACGGCATTGTTCGCGCCGCCGACGGCCGTCAACTGCTGGTCCTTCACTTCATAGTGGAACAGGTTGAAGTACAGCTTTGCGCGTCGGTCCATGAGATCGGCCTTCACACCGACCTCATAAGAAGTATTGGTCTCGGGTTCGGCCACGGACTGGCTACCGAACGGCCCCGCCGGCTGCACGCTGGCGCCGCGAAAACCCTTCGCGACGCGCGCGTACAAGTTCACGGAGTCGTTCACCGAGAACGTGCCGGCCAGATCCCAGCTCACGTTGCTGTCGCTCAGGCTGGCAGTAGTTGGGAGGGACGGATCGGGAAACGTAAACCCTTCCGGCTCGCCCGTGACGAAATCCTTGTCGTCATTCGTGTAGCGGGCGCCGGCGCGCAACTCGAAGGCTGGAGTGACTTCGTAGACGACCGAACCGAACACCGCCCAGGCCTTGTTGGTCTGGTTCGCACGCAGATACTGGTTCTGCACGCCGCCGGCGAGGCTGTCGTATGAGAAGAACTCGGTGTCGTAGTCCTCATCGAAGTAGTACACGCCCGCCTGCCAGTTGATCGC
>DATHJZ010000020.1:0-15115 GCA_035286365.1 Steroidobacteraceae bacterium
CGCCGACGGCCACACCGGGCTCGAGGTGCGCACGCCGCAGCTCACACTAACTACCGTGGCGCGCGCCCGCGCGGACGGCGCGTTGCCCGCCACGGGCTGGGTCGGCCGCTTCGACGCAGTTGACGGCGTACTCCATCTGCCGCCGGGCCATCGGCTCATCGCCGCCATCGGCGCCGACGATGCGCCGCGCTCGTGGTTCGAACGCTGGGGGCTGTGGAGCGTGTTCGGCGTGCTGATCGTCGTCGTATTCGTGTACTGGACCGCGGGCCTGGTACCTGCGGCGATCGCCGCGCTCGCGTTCCTGCTCACCTACCAGGAAGAGCCGGCCTACATCTGGATCTGGGGCAATCTGCTCGCCGCGCTGGCCATCGCGCGCGCCGCACCCGAGGGCCGTTTCCGGCGCATCGCGCAGCGTTATCGTACTGCGAGCTTCGTGGTGCTCGCGCTCGCGCTGCTGCCATTCATGTGGATGCAGGTGCGTATTGCTCTCTATCCGCAGCTCGAGAGAGGGGCGTTCTTCCAGAATTTCGCAGTCGCCGCCGCGGCCGCCCCAGCCCTCGCCCAGGAAGTGGATGCGGCTGCCGTTGCATACGATTCGCAGCCGCAGGTCATGGCCAATGCACCACCGGCGCCGGCTGCAATGTTGCGCAGGGACAAGTCCGAGGAGGCAAAAGCCGAGAACCCTTATGCGAGTTCGAGCGGCGGGCTGCTGTCGGGCCTCAATTCCGCGAACGTCGTGCAGCGCTACGCCAGCGGCACGCGCCTGCAGGCGGGGCCGGGCATTCCGGCCTGGCGCTACAACTCGTACGACTACCACTGGTCCGGGCCGGTGGAAGCGGCCGACACGGTGCGCTTCGTCTACCTCGGTCCGGTGACGCTGTTCTTCTGGCGCATCTTCGGCGTGGCGGCGTTGGCGGTGCTTTTCCTGTGGCTGGCACGGCTGAGCTATGGCGGCACTTGGCGCCTGCCGGGCATGCCGCGCCCCCACGGCGCCGCCACCGGTAGTTTGGCGTCGTATGCGCCATTGATTCTGGCAGCGCTTGCGCTTGGAGCGCCCGCGCCCGCTGGCGCGCAGGGGCAGCCCGACAACACGCTGCTCGAGCAGCTCAAGCAGCGGCTCATCGAGGCGCCGAAGTGCGCGCCCAACTGTGCCGAGATCGCCGCGGCCCGCGTGGTCGTCGATGGGCAGCGGCTGGAAATCGTGTTGCAGGTGAGCGCATTGGCGAACGTGGCGGTCGCCATGCCGCACGCCAGCGATCGCTGGCAGCTCGACGATGTCGCGGTCGACGCGCGCGCCTCGCTTGCCATGGCGCGCGAAGGCGATTCGACGCTGTGGGTACCGCTCACCGCCGGTGCGCACACCGTGCGGCTCGCCGGGCGGCTCGCGCCGGCCGAGTCCATCCAGGTCGCCTTTCCGCAGCCGCCGCGCGCCATCGACGTCAGCGCCACGGGCTGGACGGTCAGCGGGATGAACGAGGGCCGGCTCGTGTCGGGCACGCTGGAACTCGCGCGTGAGCGCGGTTCGCAGCGCAGCGGTGCCGGTGATGCGCTGGAAACCGGCACCGAATTCGCGGCGTTCGTCCGGGTCGATCGCATTTTCAATCTCGATCTCGACTGGTCGCTGCAAACCGTCGTCACGCGCATCGCTCCGCTGCGCGCGGCGGTATCGGTGGAGATCCCGCTGGTGAAAGGCGAATCGGTGCTCACGCCGGGCGTCGAAGTGCGCAACGGGACCAGCGCGCTCGTCGGACTTGGTACGGGTGAACCGAACACGCAGTGGCAGTCCGGGCTGGCGCGCAGCGAGACGCTGGAGGTCTCACTGCCAGAAGGGGCCGCGCGCACCGAGGTGTGGAGTTTCCTGGTGAATCCGCAGTGGCATGTGGCCTTCGAGGGCTTTGCGCCGGTGCTGCCCGACGACGCGAATGCGTTGAACTGGGTGTTTCGATTCATCCCGCGTCCGGGCGAGAAGCTGACCGTCCACGTGACGCGTCCGAAGGGCGTCGAGGGCGCCACGCTCGCGATCGACTCCGTGCGCATGATGACGACCGTCGGGAAGCGCTCTGCGAACACGACGTTGGGGTTCGAGTACCGCAGCACGCAGGGTGGCCGGCACATCCTCAAGCTGCCGGCGCAGGCCCGCGTGACCGCGGTGCGCTTCGACAATCAACCCGTACAGGTTCGCCCGGAGAAGGGTGAGCTGCCGCTGGCGTTGTCGCCCGGCAAACACAACGTGCAGATCGACTGGGATGAGTCGGGCGACGTGTCGTTCCGCACGCGCCCATCGGCTGTGGATCTCGGAACGCCTGCCAGCAACATCTCGCAGACGGTCGAAATGCCGGCGTCGCGCTGGCCGCTGTTCGCGGTCGGCCGGGGAGTCGGACCTGCGGTGCTCTACTGGGGCGAGCTCGCGGTATTCATCGCGCTCGCGTGGCTATTGGCGCAGTGGAAGCACTCGCCGCTACGGTTCTACCAGTGGCTGCTGCTCGGCCTCGGGCTTTCGACCCAGTCGTGGTGGGTGTTCTCGTTCACGGCTGCATGGCTGATCGTCATGCGCTGGCGCGAGCACTGGCAGCCGGGCGAGGAGCTGTCGCAAGTACGTTTCAACGCCGTTCAGTTGCTGCTTGCGCTCTTCACCGTGCTCGCGATCTCGACGCTGGTGTTCTCGGGAATTCGCAACGGATTGCTCTCTGCGCCCGACATGGGCGTGAGCGGGTTCGGCTCAGGTTTCGGCCGGTTCGTGTGGTTCCAGGATCAGACCGGCGGCGCACTCGAGTCGCCTTCGATCTACTCCGTGCCGATGTGGAGCTACCGGCTGCTGTTCTTCGTGTGGGCCGGGTGGATGGCGTTCGCATTGGTCGGCTGGCTGCGCTGGGCGTTCAACGCGTGGAAGACCGGCGGGCTATGGAGATAGCGGTGCCGGGTCGGGGTTCTCGGGGTTGCGAACTGTCAACGCACGATCAAGGCGCCGGCAGTTCGCAACCCCGGGAACCCCGACCCGGCACCACTTCTTATTCGCAGAGACCTTCGAGGTAACCCTGCGCAGCCGGCGACAGACGCTTGCGCGCCAGTTCGCGGGCCTTGGGTTCGTCGATGATCTCTTCCAGCGTTCCGCTCACGAGGATGTGGCGCACTTTGGGATCGTTGGCAGCTTTGCGCGCGAGCTTGTTCAGCACGGTGAAGCCGCGGGAGATCTTGTCGCTCTTGAAACGCCGGTGCTCGATGGAGGCGGCGAGATACTTGCCGAAGCGGGCGTACAGAAAGTAGTCGTCGTTTCCAACGTGGAAACGGGCTTCGGCAAAGAAGTCGGGGAAATTCTTCTCGAGATACTGATTGACGGTATGAAGACGGGGTCCAGGTTCGGTGTGATTAGACCGCACAGTTTTCTTCATTTCAGTTGTCCACCTCCAACTGGGTCCGGAGCACCATTTCTGGACGTCACGACCGGTTCCCAACCCCGCAACGCGCGCGAACATTAGGGCCAACGGACTTCAACTGCAATAGGACCCGCCATGAAATTTCTCACCGTTCTCATCGCCGCAGGTTTACTCGCCGCGTGCGCAGCGAAGTCGAGCGACGAAGAGAGAGTGCGCGCGCTCGTCGCGAGCGTCGAAGCAGCCGCCGAAGCACGTGACACCAGCGACGTGCTCGAGTTCGTCGCTGCTGACTACGCGGATAAACAGGGCCTGGACAAAGCCGAACTGAAAAATTTCCTGCGCGGTTACTTTTTGTCACATCCAAAGATCGAACTGCTGGTGAACATCGAGTCGCTGGAATTTCCGGTCGACGGTCTGGCCCGCGCGCGCATCGGCGTGGCGTCGGTGTCGCTCGACCAGATAGGCGGCGACTCGGTCACCCTCGACGTCGAGCTGCGCCGTGGCGGCGGTGACTGGCGCGTGAGCCGCGCGGACCGCGTGGCGCGCTAAGCCCAAGCGCTCGTTAGGTCAAACCCGTAGTCGAAGGCGACGAAGTGTGAAAGCGGTCACTGTTTGCGCTTTAATCTGCATCAAATCCCGCCGACAACTGTCTGTGAGAGTGGAGTAATCCGATTTCGAGCAAGCACGATGCCTGACCACCGCAAACCGCCTGTAGAGAAGAGCAGCCGCCCCGAGGGTGCGACACTGCCATCGGATTCGGGTGGCTTCAGCATCGAGACGACCACCATGCGCCTCAAGTCACTGCGCCTGCGCCGCTCCGAGAGCGCCACCCCGAAAATCGAGCCGCAGACATCGCGCACGGAAACGGTCGACCTGCCGCGCGGCGATGGCCCCTCCGGCCGGGTACGTCACGACGAGCGCGGTATGGCGGTCTGGGACTGGGCCGTCGCCACCGGCGAGTTCGCCACGTTGTCCACCGCGCGCGCGCTGAAAAAACTCGAGATCGACGATCTCAAGATCGAAGATCACCCCCCCGAGCTCAAGCTCGAAGCTTCCGGACGAGACAAAGCCGGCGGATTCGATCCTTATAACCAGCGTGGCAGCGGCAAGCGCCAGGGTGAAGCCGCGCAGCGCACTGGTGTCACGGGCTCGGCCGATCGCGATCGCGCCGGCGTGCTCGATCAGCTGCTCGACAAGAAGAAGTAACTCGCCAGTAGTTCGCCGCGCCGAGGCAGGCGCGTATCCTGTTGCTCCATGAAGTTCTTCAAGCTACTGCGCACAGTGCTGCTCGGATTGCTTGTCAGCGTCCTGCTGGTATTCCTCATCGCAATTGCCGTCAACTGGAATGATCAGCGCCCGTCGCCGGCTGCGCGCCGACTGACGAGCCTGATCGCGGATCGGGCGCTGGTTCCCGACGCCGAAAATGCCTACGTCTATCTGCTCGGGTTCGGCGCGCCGGCGGACAAAGACCCGGCCGAGGTCGGCGCGTTGCGGCGCGATTGGCTCGATGAAATCGTGCCGGCGCATTTCGACATGGCCGACGATCCGCTGCCGTCGCCGCTCGGCTTTCGCGAAAACGGTGAAGCTTCGCAGCCGGCCTTCAAGACGGCCTGCCGGGAGGATGCGCGCAAGAATTGCGGCGTCGAATTCGAGGCGCTGTCGGAAAGCTGGCATCCCTCGCAGCTCGATGCGCTGGCGCTCGCGCGCTATGAACAGCTCCTCACGCGGCCGAAGTTGCGGGAATCGGTGCCGCGTGATGTGCGCGCGCCGCTGCCGGCGTATTCCGAAGTCCTGTATGCGCAACGCATGGCGCTGCTCACGCAGATGCAGAACGCGAAAGCCGGAAAATTCGACGAGGTCGGACGGTTCCTGCGCGCGGACATTGCGTTCTGGCGCGCGCAGCAGCGTGCCGCAAACAGCCTCATTTCGAAGATGATCGCCGTGGCGGCGCTGCGCAATCACTTCTACTTCTCCAATCTCATTCTCCGGCGAGTCCCGCCGGGCACGGTACTGTCCATTGTGCCGGAAGACTGGGCACGGGAGTTCTCGCGCGAAGAACGCTCGATGCTCGCGGTAATGGCCGGTGAGATCCTGATCGTCCAGGCGCCATTTTCCGAGCTCGAGCGCGGCAACGTCGAAAAACCCGAGGACGACGAATCCGACGAGGGCAGATTCAAGGCCGTGGTGCGCCGCGCGTTCTACGACTTCATCATGCTTTTCTTCCAGAAGCAGGACCAGTTGAACCTTTGCGCCGCGCGGTACACGCGAATGGCGGACGCGTTCGATGTACCCATGACCCGCTATGCAGAGGCTGACGCGTCAGTGCGGGAGTTCGCCAGGTCCGAGCCTCACGGATTGCGCATCTACAACCCGATCGGATCCTGGTTGCGAGACCAGGATGACGGCACTTCGTACCTGGGATATCCGCCGCGCGCTGCATCGCTCGAAGGCATGCGGCGGGCCGCGCAGCTCACGGTGCAACTGCGCAGCCGCGCGGTGCCCATGCAGGACGTACCGGGCGAACTACTCCTCGCGGACCTGCGCGATCCATACACCGGCGCCGCATTCAAATGGCAGGCCGACCGACGCGCCATCGTTTTCGAAGGCATTGAGGATCACCGCTGGCGTCGCCACGAGTACTTTTACTGATCAGCCCGGCGGCGAGGCTCCCATCGCTATTTCTTTTTCTTACCGGAGTTCTTGTCGTACTCCGCTAGCGCCTTTTCATACTGCTCACGCTGCTTCTGATCCTCGGCCAGGCTGCGGTCGCGTTCCGCGATGTACCGCTGGGTCCGCTCCAGCGTTTCCACGGCCCATTGCCGCGTTTCGAGATTGCCGGCGTAGCGAATGGTGTCCTTGAGATAGGGGATCATTTCGTCCGGCTTTTCCTGGTGGCTCTTCAAGCTGGCCAATGACATCGCGATCTCCGCGCTGCCGGGCGCGCGCAGGTTGGCCGCGATCAGGGCCTGTTCGGCCAGCTCGAGATTCTTGTGGAGCAGGGTCGCGGCCGTGCCGTAGCCCCACAACGCTTCGACGTCCTCGTGGTTGTGCCCGATGGCCTCGCCGAACCACTTCATCGCGCGATTCAGATCGCGTTCGTTCTGCGCACTGGTACGGTTGCCCAGCGGGTTGAAATCCCGCCCGCTCGCCAGCAACACGCCAGCGAGTTCGCGACGCTGCAACCAGTCGTCGGGCGCGAGCAATCCTTCGGCCTTGTCGACCGCGGCATCAAAAGCCGTGTCTGCCTGGTCGAGCTGCGCGAGGCGCGCTGCGAAGATCGCGGAACGCGCGGCGTCCGGTTCGCGCCGGCCCATCGACTCCACCAGCGGCCGGATGCGTTCGGGATAGAAACGCGCCTCGAGCATGAGGTCGGCGAGGACGGCGAGGGCGTCGACCTGCCCGACGGGTTTGCTTTCGGGCAGTGCGAATGGCGGGATGTCGCCCAGGGTGATTCCACCCGAACTCATGCGATTGTTGCGTGAGTAGTCACGCAGCTGTTCGTCGACGACAGCGAGGTCTGCTCCGAACGCCGTACGCGCCGCTTCAGCTTGCGGGTGCAGCGTATTCAGCTCGTCCAGATAGCTGATGATCTGACTGCCAAACTGCCGATTTTCTATCATCCCGTAGTGCAACGTGAGCCAGGCTTGCGCATAAAACGAATCCGCGAGCTTGTGCGACTGATACTCGGGTGAACTCATGCTCACCTGGATGAGCCGGTCGAACGGAATCCAGTCGCCATCGCGGGCGGCATACACGCGGAACATCGGGACCTGCAGCACCGCGGTGCCCTGGTCGGTGAACTTCGCAAACCCCATGAGCTCGGCCAGCCCCTCGTTGAACCACGGCGGATATTCACCGGCAAACTGCGACGCCAGATAGAAGTGTGTGTACTCGTGAAGGATGACGTGCAGGGCCTGCGCGTGCGGCGCATCGCCGTCCATGGCCATGAAGTTGGCGAAGCGTCCCTGCTGGAAGAATCCGGCGACGTTCTGGCGCGGGATCAGATATTTGTTCCAGTCGGAATTGCTCGCGATGATGATGGTGGTGGGGAAGACGGTGCGCGTGGCGCGCTTGCCGAGCACCTTCTCCAGCGTGACGCGAAACTTCGCGAGGTCCTGCATGAACTGCCGCGACTGGTCCGCGCCGCGCGACGTGACGATGGTGAAATCGCCCGCGTCGTACTGCACGTAGCGGCCGATGCGCGGTTCGGCGGCATGCGCGATCGATGCCCAGAACAGCGCGGCAAACAGTGCAGCGCAGAAGGTCCTGGATCTCATCGGTCCCCCCGCGGCAATGACCTGTCTACTTCGCCAGAGGCGCCACGCGCGACGCCGTCCGGGCTGCGTCGATGCGCGCGAGTGCCCACGCGCGCTGTTCTGCGGAGCTCGAAAAACGCGCCGTATCGGCCAGATGCGAGATCATCTCCCCGGATCGGCCATTCGTCTGGCACAACAACGCCTTGGCCATCGCCAGGTCGGCGTTCATCGGCATCAGTTCACTGGCGCGCTCCAGGCGCCTCATCGCGAGGTCCGGAGTGCGATTCAGGTGGGCCGCTAGCAGCCCAAAGCCCCAGGCTGCCTCCGCGTCGTCCGGCCGGGCCGCCAGCGATTGATCCAGCAAGTCGAACGCCAGCGCGTTCCAGGCCGCGCGCTGCGTCGTGCTCAGAGGGTCGCCGGGTCGTTCTTCGCGCACGCGTTCGAACAACGCGAGTCCGGCGCCACGCGCCAGCGCCTGCTCGGCGGTTCCGGGTTTGATGTCTTGTAAGTACTGGTTCAACGCGGCGTCATCGCGATCGCGCGCGGCCAGACGCATCCGCAATACGCGGACGCTCGCGGCGTTCGGCGCGCGCTTGCCGGCGGCTTCGATGACCTCTGCCAGCCGCGCAGCGTTGAAGCCGCTGTCGAACATGACGTTGGCGATGGACTCGAGCGCCTCGAGTTCGACGAGCTCACGGCCGCTGCCAAGCGCCACGGGCGCTGGAGGATCGAACTCGATTTGCGCCGCAGAGAACGTTGACCGGTAAGAGTATGCTTCGATCTTCTTGCCGAGCTCGTCAACGCTCAATCCAAAGCTTTCCGCGACGGCCTCGTCCACCGGGTGCTGGTCGACGAGCGCCTGAAGGTACGTAAACATCTGCGCGCCGAATGCCGGGTCGTCGATGACGCCCTTGTGGACCATCGCCCAGGATTGCTGGTGCACCCGGAAGGTATCCGGCTCCTTCAAATATTCCCTCGACGACTTGTTTACGCGCAGCAACCGCTTCATCGGCAGCCATTCCGAGGAACGGTAAGAATCGGGCGGCATGCCGACGATCGCCTTGCCGGGCCGCAGCCGCACGTTCTGCATGAGTTTCGCCATGCCTTCGTCGAACCACAGCGGGCAACTGCCGAGAAACTGCGTGCGCAGGAAATAGTGGGTGTATTCGTGGGAGATCGCTTCGCGCAACGCGGCGCTGTCAGCGATTCCGCCGAGCAGCAGGTAATTCGCGAACCGGGCCGGCACGAACTCCCCGATGATGCCGTTGCCCGGCTGCAGGTAGTTGTTCCACACGCTGCCGCGCACCAGATAGACATACGTCGGGGTGCCCGTCGCGCGCACTTCGCGCTTCAACAGCGTGGCGAGTACGCGCTCCATCGATGCGATTTGCGGCGCGATGCGCCCGGCAGCGCCCTCATCGTGCGTGATGATCGTGTACGCGGGCAGCGAATAGGCTTTGAGACCCGAAACGTTCGGCTCGCGCGACTGCGCGCACAGCGCGAACACGCCTGCGAGCGCAGCCAATACCCCCTGCGACGCTTTCATGCCGGTAGACTATGCGCCCGCCCGTCCTTCGTCTATCTAGCGCCATGACCGCCCACGCCCGAGCGCTGTTCCAGATGCACATCTGCGTGCTGCTGTGGGGCTTCACCGCCATCTTCGGCAAACTGATCTCGCTGCCGGCGCTGCAGCTGGTGTGGTGGCGCTTGTTGTTAGTCAGCCTCGCGCTGGCCTGCTTCCCGCGCGTCTGGCGCGCGCTCAAGACGATTCCGACGCGGCTCATCCTCACCTACTGCGGCATCGGCTGCGTGGTCGCGGTCCACTGGCTGGCTTTCTACGGTTCGGTAAAGCTCGCCAACGCGTCGGTGGCCGCCACCTGCATGGCGCTCGCGCCGGTGGTGACAGCGTTGATCGAGCCCTGGCTCACCGGCGCGCGCTTCGAACGACATAATCTGCTGCTCGGCATCCTGGTGATTCCGGGCGTGGCGCTGGTGATGGGCGGGATTCCCGACGCCATGCACCTGGGGTTCTGGGTCGGCGTTGCCTCGGCGGCACTGGCGGCCGTGTTCCTGGCGTTGAACAAGCGTTTCCTGGGCCATCACGATGCGATGGCGGTGACCGGGCTCGAGCTTGGTGCGGGTTTTCTGCTGGTCGCAGCCATCGCGCCGTTCTTCGGCCCGGCTGGCGCGAGTGTTGTCCTGCCGGATGTCCGCGACGGGGCGCTCCTGCTGGTGCTCGCCATCCTCTGCACGCTGATTCCCTTCGCGGTTTCGCTCGGCACGCTTCGGCATCTGTCCGCCTTCACCGCGCAGCTCGCCATCAACCTCGAACCGCTGTACGCCATCACGATCGCGGTGTTGTTCCTGGGCGAGGCGCGCGAGCTCGACGCGCTCTTCTATCTGGGAGTCGCGATCGTGCTCGCCGCGGTGTTCGGCCACGGCTGGCTGCAATCCCGTCAGATGAAGCTCACTCAACGATTGACCGACGAGTCTCGGTCTGTATGATCCGACTCATATATATCTGACAGCTTCGCGCGCCGCAGCGCAGCGCCTCCAGATGTAACCAATTGAAAACGAGGAAGTTATGGGCCGCCGGTCCATAGCGCGGGGAAGTTGCGCCCCGCGTGTTCGTGTTTGGAGGATCCGAAAATGACCGCGATTCGATTGGGACCGCCTGCCAAGCAGGGCCTGTACGACCCTCAGTTCGAGCACGACGCCTGCGGCGTCGGCTTCGTCGTGGACATCAAGGGTCGCAAATCGAACGCCATCCTCAAGCAGGGCATCCAGATCCTCAAGAATCTGGATCACCGCGGTGCCAGCGGTTCCGAGGTGAACACCGGCGACGGCGCCGGCCTTTTGATGCAGATGCCGCACGCGTTCTTGAAAAAGGTCGCCAAGAAAGACGCGCGCATCAACCTGCCGGAGCCTGGGCAATACGCGGCCGGCAATATCTTCATGCCGCGCAACGCGACGCAGCGTCGCAAGATCGAGGAGGTTTTCGCGCGAGTCGTGCAGGCGGAGGGCCAGGTGTATCTCGGTGCGCGCAGCGTGCCGACCAACAACACGATGCTGGGCGAAACCGCGAAGGCCAGCGAACCGTTCGTGCGCCAGGTGTTCATCGGCCGCGGGCCCGAGACGCTGGACGAGGCCGAATTCGAGCGCAAGCTCTACGTGATCCGCAAGCGCGCGTACAACGAGATCCGCGTCTCGACCATCGGCGGCGCGGAGTTCTGGTATGTAGTCAGCCTGTCGCACAAGACGCTGGTCTACAAGGGCATGCTCACCACGATGCAGCTCGACCAGTACTTCCTCGACCTGCAGAACCCGGCGATGGAGACCGCAATTGCGCTCGTGCATTCGCGCTTCTCCACCAACACCTTCCCGAGCTGGGATCGCGCGCATCCGTATCGCTGTATCGCGCACAACGGTGAGATCAACACGCTGCGCGGCAACATCAACTGGATGCGCGCGCGCGAGGCGCTGTTCCAGTCGCCCGCGTTCGGCGAGGACATCGGGAAGATCACGCCCATCATCAATCCGAACGGCTCGGATTCCTCGATGTTCGACAACGTGCTCGAACTCATGGTGCTCGCCGGCCGCTCGATGCCGCACGCCGTGATGATGATGATCCCCGAGCCGTGGTCGAAGCACGCCTCGATGGACCCCGCGCGCCGCGCGTTCTACCAGTATCACAGTAGTTTGATGGAGCCGTGGGACGGCCCCGCGGACATCGCGTTCACCGACGGCAAGCGCATCGGCGCGGTGCTCGACCGCAACGGCCTGCGGCCGGGCCGCTACTACGTCACCAAGGACGATCTCGTCGTCATGGCTTCCGAAGCCGGCGTGCTCGAGTTCCCGCCCGATCAGATCCTGCGCAAGGGCCGGCTGCAGCCGGGCCGCATGTTCCTGGTCGACACCGAACAGGGGCGCATCGTCGAAGACGAGGAGATCAAGGCGCAGATCATCAACGAGCGGCCGTACGCCGACTGGTTGAAGCAGCACCTCGTGCACCTCAAGGATCTGCCGGCCGCGCCGGAGATGCCGCTGCCCGAGCCCGTGACGCTCGCCAAGCGCCAGGTGTCGTTCGGCTACACCTTCGAAGACCAGCGCATCCTGATGGCGCCGATGGCGCGCGATGGCAATGAAGGCGTCGGCTCCATGGGCAACGACACGCCGCTGGCTGCGCTCTCGCAGAAGTCGCGCATGCTGTACGACTACTTCAAGCAGCTGTTCGCCCAGGTCACCAATCCACCGATCGACTGCATCCGCGAAGAGATCATCACGTCCTCGGATGTTTGGCTCGGCTCGGAAGGCAATTTGCTGGACCCGCGGCCGGGTGACTGCCGCCGTCTCGAGTTGAAAGGCCCCGTGCTCACCAACGAAGAGTTCGCCAAGGTGCGGCGCCTGTCGCTGCCCGGGCTCAAGGTGGGCACGCTGGGCATTCTGTTCCGCGCTGAGCGTGGCGAAGATGGTCTCGTGCAGGCGATGGAAGAAATGCGCGCCTGCGCCCGCCGCATGATCGAGGAAGACGAGGTGAACATCCTCATCCTTTCCGATCGCGGCGTGAACAAGGAATTCGCACCGATTCCATCCTTGTTAGCGGTGTCGGGCCTGCATCACTACCTGATCCGCCACGGCCTGCGCATGAAGGTGTCGCTGGCGATCGAAACCGGCGATGCGCGCGAGGTACATCACTTCGCGCTGCTCATCGGCTACGGCTGCTCGGTCATCAACCCGTATCTCGCCTTCGAAACCATCGACGGCATGATCCGTGAAGACATGCTGCCGAACATCGAGCACAAACTCGCCTGCGCCAATTTTGCGAAGGCCGCGGTCAAGGGCGTGGTCAAGGTCATGTCGAAGATGGGCATCTCGGCCGTGCAGAGCTATCACGGCGCGCAGGTGTTCGAAGCCGTCGGACTGCGCCAGGACGTGATCGACGAATATTTTGCCGGCACGGCCTCACGCGTCGGCGGCGTCGGGCTCGACGTGATTGCGCGCGAAGTGCTCATGCGCCACACCGCCGCGTTCGCCGAGCGCAAGCCGCAGAGTCAGACCGAACTGCCGTCGGGCGGCCAGTACCAGTGGCGTTCGGATGGCGAGTTCCACCTGTTCAATCCGGAAAGCATCCACCGGCTGCAGAAGTCGGTGCGCACCGGTTCGTACGCGACTTACAAGAGCTATGCCGAGCTCATCGACGATCGCGCAAAGAATCTGTCGACGCTGCGCGGCCTGCTCGACTTCAAGCAGGGCGAGTCGATTTCGATCGACGAAGTCGAATCGGTCGAAAGCCTCATGAAGCGCTTCAAAACGGGCGCCATGAGCTACGGTTCCATTTCGAAGGAAGCGCACGAAACGCTGGCCATTGCGATGAACCGCGTGGGTGGCAAGAGCAACACGGGCGAGGGTGGCGAAGATCCCGATCGTTACGTGCCGATGGAAAATGGCGACTCGAAGAATTCGGCCATCAAGCAGGTGGCGTCGGGCCGCTTCGGCGTGACCAGCCACTACCTGGTCAACGCGAAAGAGCTGCAGATCAAGATGGCGCAGGGCGCCAAGCCCGGCGAGGGCGGACAGCTGCCCGGCACCAAGGTGTACCCGTGGATCGCGAAGACGCGGCACACCACCGCGGGCGTGGGCCTCATCTCGCCGCCGCCGCATCACGACATCTATTCGATCGAAGATCTCGCCGAGCTCATCCACGATCTGAAGAACGCCAATCGCGAGGCGCGGATCAGCGTGAAGCTGGTCGCGGAAGTGGGCGTGGGCACGATTGCCGCCGGCGTGGCCAAGGCGCACGCGGACGTGGTGCTGATTTCCGGCCACGACGGCGGCACCGGCGCATCGCCGCTGACGTCGCTGACGCATGCCGGGCTGCCGTGGGAGTTGGGACTCGCCGAGACGCACCAGACGCTGGTGATCAACAACCTGCGTTCGCGCATCGTGGTCGAGACCGACGGTCAGCTGAAGACCGGCCGCGACGTGGCTATCGCCGCGTTGTTGGGCGCCGAGGAATTCGGCTTCGCCACCGCGCCGCTGGTGGCGGTCGGCTGCATCATGATGCGCGTTTGTCACCTCAACACCTGTCCGGCCGGAGTGGCCACGCAGGATCCGCGCCTGCGCGAGAAGTTTGCCGGCAAGCCGGAACACGCCGTGAACTTCATGCGCTTCATCGCGCAGCATCTGCGCGAGATCATGGCGCAGCTCGGATTCCGCAAGCTCGAAGACATGGTCGGACGAGTGGACATGCTCGAGCCGCGCGCCGCCATCGATCACTGGAAGGCCAAGGGCTTCGACTTCAGCAACATCCTCTACGCGCCGGACGCCGGCCCCGAGATCGGCCGCTTCCGCCAGATCGGCCAGGATCACGGTATCGACAAGTCGCTCGACATCACGATGTTGTTAGGGCTGTGCGAACCCGCGATCGCGCGCGGCGAGAAAGTGTCGGCCGAAGTGCCGGTGCGCAACGTCAACCGCGTGGTGGGTACGATCACCGGCAGCGAGGTCACGAAGAAGTGGGGCGCCGCGGGTCTGCCCGAGGACACCATCAAGATCAAGTTCAAGGGATCGGCGGGCCAGAGCTTCGGCGCCTTCTTGCCGAATGGCATGAGCTTCGCTCTCGAGGGCGACGCCAACGACTACTTCGGAAAAGGTCTTTCGGGCGGCAAGCTCGCGGTGTTTCCGTCGCCACTCGCCACGTTCCCGTCCGAGAGCAACATGATCGTCGGCAACGTCGCGCTGTACGGCGCCACCAAGGGCGAAGTGTTCGTGCGCGGCATGGCGGGTGAGCGCTTCGCGGTGCGCAACTCCGGCGTCGACACCGTCGTCGAGGCCGTGGGCGATCACGGCTGCGAGTACATGACCGGTGGCCGCGTAGTCGTGCTCGGTCCGACGGGCCGCAATTTCGCGGCCGGCATGTCGGGCGGTATTGCCTATCTGCTGGACGAGAACAACGAGTCTGGCGCGCGCATCAACGCGCAGATGGTCGATATCGAACGCGTCGAGGACCCACAGGAAGCCGACAGCTTGCGTGCGTTGATCGAGAAGCACGTGCAGTACACGGGCAGCGAGCACGCGCAGGGCATTCTCGCGGCCTGGGCCACCAAGCTGCCGAAGTTCGTGCGCGTGATTCCGAAGGACTACAAGCGCGCGCTGGCGTGTCTCAAACGTGCGCACGACCAGGGCTTGTCGGGCGACGAAGCCATCATGGCGGCGTTCGAGGAAAACGCGCGCGACCTGTCACGAGTCGGCGGAAACTGAGAAGCCAAGAAATAGAAGAAGTATAGATAGATGGGAAAGCCAACCGGATTCATAGAATATCTGCGCGAGCTGCCGGTGGACCGCACGCCGGTCGAGCGCGTGCGCGACTGGAACGAGTTCCACCACCACATGGACGAGAAGCGCCTGCGTCAGCAGGGCGCGCGCTGCATGGACTGCGGCGTACCGTTCTGCCACACGGGAAAATTGATCTCCGGCATGGCGTCG